>NZ_JBPCKQ010000240.1:0-12596 GCF_051004135.1 Ornithinimicrobium sp. | reverse complement strand
AGCAGGGCGTCCGCATCCTCCGGGGTCGGGAACAGGAAGGGCAGGTCGAACAGCGCCAGCTCGGGCACGAACGACGTGGCAGGGGAGGTGGACGGGTAGGTCATCTCCAGGGTGCCGCTCTGCAGGGCGTTCATCATCTGCAGGTCGTCGCCGACCTGGCTGTTCGGGAACAGGTTGACCTCGATGCGCCCGTCACTGCGCTGCTTGAGGATCTCACCGAAGTAGTCCACCGACAGCGCCTGCGCGGAGTCCTCGGCCAGTCCGATGCCGAACCTGATCTCGTACGCCTCCCCGTCGGAGACGACGTCGCCCTCGATGGCCGGCGGCTCGGAGAGCTCCGGACCCTCACTACCCTCGGCCGCGGCGCTGCTCTCGCCCCCCCCGCCGTCCGCCGGAGCTTCCTCGTCCTCGCTGAAGCCACCGCAAGCGGTCAGCGTGATCATGCCGGCCAGCACCAGGCTGGTCGGGATGACGCGTCGTGGGTGTGTCAGTCGCATTGTTCTCTCCTTAGGTGAGCGTTGCGTTGCTGTGGTCGGTCAGTGGGTCACGGTCCGTGCTGTGGGCGGCCGCCGGAGGACCGCGCGGGACCGGGGCACGGCTTCGGCTCAGTCGACGGTATGCGGGCACGAGGACGACCAGGAGTAGGACGCCGCCGAGCAGGGGCTCCAGCACCGCGAAAAAGGGCGCCGCCACCGCCAGTCCGTCCAGGGCAGCGACGTCCGGACGGTGGGTGGAGATGCCTCCACCGTTGGTCCCGGCGTACCACCGGGTGGTGGACACGGGCAGCGGCAGTGAGGTGGCGGCGTCCGTGCCGGCCAGCCGGAGGTCCAGACGCAGCGGCTCGGTGCGGGTGGCCAGGGCGTAGACGTGGGTGTTGGTGAGCCGGTCCTGCTCCGCGGTCCAGGTCGCCCCGTCGTCGTCGGTGCGCTGGATTCCGGCGTTGCCATTGCCGTCGGCGAGCCCGCTGCCGCCGACGAGAAGCTCGCCGTCGGTGGAGGGATCGGCCGCCACGGCCTGCACTGCGGTGTAGCCGAGCCCCGAGGACCGGGAGTTCCAGCTCGAGCCTCCGTCCGTGGAGCGGAGCAGCAACGGTTCGCCGCGGGTGCCGGCCCAGAGTGAGCCGTCGTCGGACCAGGGTCCGAGCGCGACCACCGAGACGGCCGGGACGACGACGTCGACGGCCCCGGATGGCCGGAGGAGCGCCAGCCCCTGCGGGTGCGCGAACAGCAGCCCCTGCGGGGCGCGCAGGACCGCGCCGACGGCGGTGCCCGGCTGGTCCGCGGCGGGCCACACGCGCTGCCAGTCGCTGTTCCCCGTCCTCCGGTGGACACCGCTGTCCGTCCCGGCCACCGCAGCGGTGTCGTGGACGTCGAGGGAGTGCACCCGGTCACCCTCGAGCGCCGTGGACACTGAGTCCTCCTCGACCACCACCAGCCCGGCGTCCGTGCCCGCCCAGAGCTCAGCACCGGCCACTGCTGCGACGGTGTGCACCGGTCCGGGGACTCCGAGCGCCTGTGAGCTACCGTCTCCGCGCACCCGGAACAACCCGCTGGCGGTCCCGACGACGATCGCGGTGCCGTCGACATCCATGGACAGCACGATTTCGCCGGCCAGCGGTCCGTTGGTCCAGCGGCCGAGGTCGGTCGGCGGCTCCACGCGGGTGACGGCGAGCATGGTGAGCCCGAGGACGCCCACCGCGGGCAGGATCATGGACCTCATGCGGCGATCACGGTCACCTGGTCGACCCACTTCAGGCACCGCTCCCCGATCACGTCCGGTGCCATGATGCGGGCCGGGAACCCGTGCTCGGGGCTGAGGTCGACGCCGTCGACCTCCCAGACCACCATGGTGCGCGGGTCCTTGAGCTGGTTGCGCAGCAGCGCCACCTGGTATCCGGTGGTGCTGTGGATGACGACGCTGACGAGGTCCGGGGAGGCCCCTGCCTCCTGGAGAAGATAGGACAGCGGCACGCCGCCCCAGGTGCGCGTAGCCGACCAGCCCAGCACGCAGTCGAGGCTGTACGTGTGGCGCTGCACGGGCCCGGCGCGCAGATCGGCCAGCGAAACCACGAGCAGCCGTTGCACCTCCCCATCCACACGCATCCGCCACTCGGCGGGCTCAGGCTGGTCGGCCCCTCCCGAGGTGAGGGTGACGGGAAAGTCGTTGGGTCCCCGCTGGCTCAGTGCACTGGCGCCCCCGCCGGCCACGCGGACGGTACCCCAGGCGGCCAAGCCCAGCGCACCGGCCGCGAGGACGTGCCGGCGAACGGCCGTGCTGCCGGACGGGTCCACAGAGGTCACCGCGTGCCGGACGGTAGCCTGGGCGCGAACGAGGAAGCGCCATACGTGGTAGCTGACGACGGGTGCGCCGACCACGGCCGACCACAGGTGGACGGTCTTCAGCACGCCACCGGAGACGGCCGACCAGTTCAGGTACATCGCGACCCCGCTGGCGTACTGGGAGAGCACCACCAGGACCAGCGCCGCCGTCATCAGGTGGGTCAGCGATCCACCGTCCCGGACCGGTCGCGCGGCCCGGCGGCGCCAGGCCGCCAGCCCGGCGGCCACCTTGGTCAGCAGCACCGGCAGACCCAGCAGGCCGACGTAGGAGTGCACCGAGATGAGCGCGATGGACGCGCCGGTGCCGAAGCTGAGCTGCCACCAGATGACCACCCCGCTGGCCAGGCCGAGCACGAGGAAGACCAGCAGCAGGAGCCCGACCGGGGCGTTGAGGGAGCGCAGCCGCGATGTCGCGCCGGGGGACCGCGTCGTCGGACCCGGCTGCGGACTCATCGGCCGTACCTTCCGGTGGGGACGCATCGGCGCGCCTGGTGAATTCATCCGATATCTGCCTGTCTAATGCCCGTGGTCCCGCTTCGCAAGGCCAACCCAACCATCGATACCGGAGCGTGACCTAACTTCGAGACTTCGTGGGACCAGGACACGGAGGATCACCGTCGGGGGTGAGGACCGGGCGCAACCCCGTTCGACTCAGCGGATGCTCTCGACGAGGTGGGTGTCCGGACGTCCGAACAGTTCCGGGTTGAGTTCCACGCCGTGCCCGGGTGCCTCTGCGGGCACAATCGTCCCGCCTTCGATATGCGGCAACCCGGTGACAAGGTCCTGGTACCAGGTGGTGTAGAAGGCGCGTACGGTCTCCTGGATGAAGCCGTTTGGCAGGTGCACCGACAGATGCGTCGACGCGGCGAGCACGACCGGGCCCGTGCAGTCGTGCGGCGCGATCGGCAGGCCGTGGGCGTCGGCGAGCGTCCCGACGCGGCGGGCGACGCTGACCCCACCCACCCACCCGACATCGACCATGGCAACGCCCACCGCGCCGGAGCCGAACAGGCGGCGGAAGTTGGTCGGCCCGGCGACCGTCTCGCTTAGCGTCAGCGGGGTGCGGGTCTGGTCGGCGATGCGCCGTAGGCCGTCGATCTCCTGGGTGGGCAGGAGGTCCTCGTACCAGAACGGCCGGTACTCATCGGCGGCCGCGGTGATCCGCAGCGCCCCCGCCACGTTCCACATCGAGTGGAACTCCAGCATGACATCCATGGCGTCACCCAGCCGTTCGCGGATCTTCCGCAACGGCTCCAGCCCGGTGGTAAGCTGCTCATTGGTGATGTACTGTCCGTCGGTTTCTTCGGCGATACGGTCGAAGGGCCAGATCTTCATGGCGGTCACACCCTGCTCGAGCAGACTCTCTGCGAGCTCGCCCGCATCGGTGAGGGATGCCTGCAGGTCCTCGTACGGGCCTGCCGCGGCGTCTGCCGCCAGGCCCCAGTTGTCCGACCCCACACCGGTGCCCGCGCTACGGACGTATCCGTATCCGGCGCAGGTGTTGTAGATGCGCACCCGCGCCCGCACCCGCCCGCCCAGCAACTGGTAGAGCGGCTGGTCGACGACTTTGCCGAACAGATCCCATAGAGCAATGTCCACCGCCGAGTTTCCCCGAGACTCGACACCGGCACCGCTGCGACCCAGCACCCCGGCGAGGCGACGCGCATGCGCCTCGATGGCCAGCGGGTCCGCGCCCAGCAGCAGCGGAGCCACCGTCTCGTGGATGTAGGCCTCGACGGCCGCCGCCCCGATGTAGGTCTCGCCGAGCCCCACCGCTCCGTCGTCGGTCTCGACCAGCACGTAGAGCAGGTTGGGGTGATCCTCGACTCGCAAGGTGCGGATGCGCTGGATCTTCATGTCGGAACCTCCTGGGTGCGCGGCGGGACGGCCGCGAAGTTGGTGGGCGGGTCAGCGCAGTCTGTTGGCCAGCGCCCCTCCCGTGGCAAGCCGGTTGATGTTGGCGGCGATGGTTCTTGCGCGACGACGCAACGTCTCATCGGTCACGCCCGAGTAGTGCGGCGTCACAGCACGCATGTCATGCCTCCGTCGACGTAGAGAATCTGGCCGCCGACGAAGTCGCTGCCGTCGCTGCTGAGGAAGCGCAGCGCGCCGACGAGATCTCCGACATCGCCCCAGCGCCCGGCCGGCGTGTGGTCCTCGACCCAGGACGTGAACTCCTCGTCCTCGACGAGGGCTGCGGTGAGCTCGGTCTTGAAGTACCCCGGAGCGATCGCGTTGACCTGGATCCCGGCGGGCCCCAGATCCGCGCACATCCCCTTCGTAAGCTGCGCGAGTGCGCCCTTCGTCGCCGAATAGGCAGCGATGCCGGGGCGGACGAGCATCGATTGAACGGAGCAGATGTTGATGATCTTTCCGCGGCCGCGCGGAGTCATCCGGCGAGCGACCTCGCGTCCCACGAGGAACGCGCTCGTGAGGTTAGTGGCGAGGAGCGTGTGCCACACGTCCTCGGGGAAATCGACGAAGGTCGTGCGATGCTGCATCCCGGTGTTGTTCACCAGGATGCCGATCGGTCCGATCTCGGACTCGATCCGTTCGATCCCCCGCGCAACCTCGGCGGAGTCGGTGCCATCGAACGGGACGACGCGGATGCTCGCGCCCGGATGGTTGTCGGCGAGCTCGTCCCGGGTCGCAGCGAGCCGCTCTTCGCCTCGGGCGTTCAGAACGACGGCCGCACCGGCCTCGACCAGTCCCGTCGCCAGGGCCTTGCCGATCCCGCGGCTCGATCCGGTGACCAGCGCAACCCGCCCGGTGATGTCGAACAGATCTGACATATGCCGTTCCTCCACGTCGTCGCGGCGTTCGAGAGCCGCAGCGAGCGTGGCCGTCAGGCTGTGGGGCGTGGCGGCGCCGACCGGATACGAACACCTCCCGGCCACCGTACTGCCGGGTCACCGATCGCGCGTGCGCTGTTGACACGGCTTCTTCTCGCATCGTGCACGTCGCCGCCTTCGGGCTCGAGCCCCTGCTCGGCGATGTGTTCGCAGGCTCTGACCATGTGGGTCTGCTCGGAGCGGTTGCCGACTGTTGCCGTGACAGTGGTGCTGCTGCGCCACCCGGGGCACTAGAGGGGGGCTCGGTGCGCCGATTCGACCCGGCCTCAGGTATAGCGTGGCGCGCGTGGAGTCCACCCCCCCAGCGACGCCCACCCTGCAACTGTGGGTCGACGCGACGGCCGGCGTGGCGGGTGACATGCTGCTCGCCGCGCTGATCGATGCGGGGGCGGATCTCGACGTGGTTCGGGGTGCGGTCGCGGCCGTCGTCCCGGACGAGGTGGTGCTGGTCGGAAGCACGGAGTCGCGGGCTGGCCTGCGTGCGCGACGGCTCACCGTCCGTCTGGCTCGGTCAGCCCCGCATGCCGAGCGCACCTGGCGGTCGGTGCATCAGCTGCTGCAGAGAGCGGAGTTAAGCGTGCGAGTGCGACGCGATGCCCTAGCGGTCTTCGCTGCGCTGGCTGCTGTCGAAGCCCGGGTGCACGATGTCGCGCTGGATGACGTGCACTTCCACGAAGTCGGTGCCTGGGACTCGATCGCTGACGTCGTTGGTGTGTGCGCGGCGCTCGACGACCTGTCCGTGGGGGACATCCGGTGCAGCGCCGTCGCCCTGGGGCACGGAGCGGTCGATGCGGCCCATGGGTCGCTGCCGATCCCGGTGCCGGCCGTGCTCGAGCTGATCCGGGTCGCCGGCCTACCCGTCGGGCCCGCGCCGGCCACCCCGGGTGAGGCGGCGACGCCGACGGGTGTGGCCGTGCTCGCCGCGTTGGCCACCGGCCACGGGCCGATGCCACCGGGGGTGGTTGTAGCGGTGGGGGTCGGCGCCGGCGCGCGGGACACCCCTGACCGGCCCAACATCACCCGGGTCGTCCTGACCGAGGACGCCCCGGGTCAAGCTCCGGCCACCACGGAGCACCTACGGGTTCTGGAGTGCACCGTGGACGATCTGGACCCCAGGGTGTGGCCGGTCGTGCTGGCAGACCTGATCCACCTGGGCGTCAACGACGCCTGGCTGACGCCGGTCCTGATGAAGAAGGGCAGGCCAGGGCATGTCCTGACGATCCTGGTCGTCCCGGAGTTGGCCGACGGGATCCAGGAGTGGCTCTTTCGGCATACCTCGACCTTGGGGGTCAGATCGCACGACGTGACACGCTCGGCGCTGGTCCGTGGGCACGTGCAGGTGGACATTCCAGGCGGCTGCGTACGGGTCAAGCTAGGCCGGCTGCACGGCAAGGTGGTGAGTGCAACACCGGAGTTCGAGGACTGTCTGGCGTTGGCCCGTAGCCGGGGCGTCCCGGTCGCGGACGTCCTGGCGGATGCCACAGCAGCAGTGCGCCGCCTGGAGGCGGTCAGGAAGCGGTGATCTGGGCGGCGAGGTGGCCGGCACCGTAGCCGTTGTCGATGTTGACCACGGCCACACCGGGCGCACAGGCGTTGAGCATGGTCAGCAGCGGCGCCAACCCCTCGAACGCGGCACCGTAGCCCACCGATGTGGGCACCGCGACCACGGGCGCGGCGATCAGCCCGGCGATGAGACCGGGAAGGGCGCCGTCCATCCCTGCGACGCACACCACCGCCCGGGCCGAGCGAAGCAGATCGACGTGCGCAAGCACCCGGTGCACGCCGGCGATGCCGACGTCGACGACGAGCTCGGTCTCTCGGCCCAGGTAACGGGCCGTGAGCAGGGCCTCGCGGGCCACCGGTAGGTCCGAGGTGCCCGCCGCGACGACGACCACACGGTGGCCGGCGTGCGGGGGAATGTCGGGTGGCCAGGCCAGGAGCCGACCCGCCTCGTCGTAGCAGGCCTGCGGCAGCACGGTTCGGATCGTGCCGGCCCGGACCGGGTCGCACCGGGTGAACAGCGTGACGCGGTCGGGGTGCTCGGCGATCTCGCGGGCGATGCGGCTCAGCTGCTCGAGCGTCTTGCCCTCGCAGTAGACCGCCTCGGCATACCCCCTTCGCTCGTGGCGGTCGTGGTCGAGATGGACGTCGGACTCGCTCACCCTCGAGCAACCTCCTGCGACGCGCCGAGCTCGTGCAGAGTGAACGAGCCGGACTGCAGGCCGGAGAGGTCCAGCGTCACGTAACGGAATCCTGCGGCACGCACCCGTGAGGTGATCTCGGTATGCAGCGCCGCCGCGCGCGCCAGCAGCGCCACCGGCACCTCGATGCGCGCGATGTCGCCGTGGTGGCGCACCCGGCTCTCGGACAGACCGAGCTCGACCAGAGCATCCTCGGTCTGCTCGACCTGGGCGAGCTTGCGCACGGTGACCTCCTGATGGTGTGGGATGCGCGATGCCAGGCAGGGCGCCGCCGGCTTGTCGGCACACGGTAGGCCCCGGTCCCGGGCGATAGTGCGCACCTCGGCCTTGGACAGGCCCGCCGCGGCGAGGGGGTGCAGCACCCGGTGCTGCGCTGCCGCGCCCGCCCCCGGCCGGTCCGGGCGCAGGCTGTCGTCGTGGTTCTCGCCGTAGGCCACGGCGTCGAGGCCTAGCTCGCTCACCAGGTCGTCGCGGATGAGACTGAACAGCTCGTCCTTGCAGTGGAAGCACCGATCCACGCCGTTGGCCCGGTATGCCGTGCGGTCCATCTCGTGGGTCTCGATCTCGACCACCCGCACCCCGATGGCCTCTGCCACCCGGTGCGCCGCCCTCCGCTCCCGAGCGGCCAGGCTCGGTGAGACCCCCAGGATCGGGACGACGCCGGTCGTGCCCAACGCGTCGACGGCCAGGGCGAGCAGGACGGAGGAGTCCACTCCACCGGAGAAGGCGACGCCGAGCCGACCGAGGCCTCGCATGCTTGCTGCGATGACCTCGGTCTTCTCCTGCAGTGTCGGGTTGCTCATCTCACGATGCTACGTCCGCCACGGTCCTTCGGGTGGACCGCCAGGTGAGGTAACGGCACAGGTTGCGCATCGGAGCGGGCCTCGTGGTCGGTCGCCGGGTGGGTGTTGTCGCCTTCGCCTGCAGCGCGGCCGCGATCGTGGCGACGCAGGCTTCGTCTGAGAGCGTGACGTGTTCAGCACGTGGTCGACCGTCCGTGGTTCCCTCCCGTAGAGCCGCAGCATCCCGGGCCGTCCGCTGCACTCCGCGGGTCCACGCGACCGTCGAGTCGGACGTGCAGGGGCCAACACCCTGGCATCCTGGCTGCCGGAACGGGAGGAGTCATCGTCTCCGTGGCTCGCCGCCGACTCGCCATGGCTCATCCCTCGGGGCAGCCACCCCGCGAGCTGGGTGTGGTATCCAGCCGGTGAGTCGAACGTCCGTCCGGGCATGAGGGAGGTCTCCAGGAACCCGTTGGCGCGCTCCGCCATGCCGTTGGCCTAGGTTGACGTCGCGTCATGGCGCCTCAATACTGAGGGTGCTGCCAACGATGTCGACACGAGGTGGGTATGCCGAGTCAGGCCGAGCTGCTCGCCGGATACCCGGGCGAGATCGAGATCAGCGCCGCGGTCGTCGCAGCGGCCCGGGAGGCCTCGCCGCGGTTGTTGGTCGTGCTCGACGACGACCCGACGGGCACCCAGTCGGTGGCGGATCTGCCAGTGCTGACCGCGTGGGACGTCGAGGACTTCGCTTGGGCGTTCACTCACCGGATCGACGGTGCGCCGGCTCCGGCGGTCTACGTGCTGACCAATACCCGCAGCCTGGATCCTGCCGACGCGCGCGATCGCACCCAGGAGTGCGTGGCCAACGCCCAGAGTGCTGCTGCCGCTGACGACCTCGGCGTGGACCTCGCCTTCGTCAGCCGCAGCGACTCGACCTTGCGTGGGCACTACCCGCTGGAGACCGACGTCATCGCCGAGACCCTGAGTGAGCACGGGGGGCCGGGCACCGACGGGGTGGTGATTGTACCGGCCTTCCCCGACGCGGGCCGGGTGACCATCGGCGGGGTGCACTACGTGGAGCAGGAGGGGGATCTCGTGCCGGCGGCGCAGACCGAGTTCGCCGCCGACGCGACCTTCGGCTATAGGCACTCGGCACTGGCCGAGTATGTGCAGGAGAAGACCCAGGGCCGCGTCGATGCCGACGCCGTGATCGTGCTCGATCTGGACGTGGTGCGCGGGGGTGCCGATGGCATCGCCGACGCAGTGCAGCCGGCGCAGGATTCCACCCCGATCGTGGTCGACATCGTCACCGAGCACGACCTGCGCGCGCTGGCCCTGGGGTTGATCGAGGCGGAGCGCCGGGGCAAGCACCTGCTCTATCGCGTCGGGCCGCCGTTCGTGCGGGCCATGATCGGCCAGGAGGCGCGGGCGCCGCTGAGCGGGCGGGAGATCATGGGGGAGGACGCTGAGGACCGGGGCGGGCTAGTCGTGGTCGGCTCCCACGTCGGGCTGACTACCCGCCAGCTGGACGCGCTGCTCGCCGGTCACCCCGACGCGCGCCGGGTCGAGCTATCCGTGGAGGCGCTGGTCGAGGAGGAGGAACGCGACGCGCACCTGCAGCAGACCGTCGAGACGGTGACCCAGGCCCTCGCCCGAGGCGACGTGATCCTGCATACCAGCAGGCAGTTGAAGAGGACCGATGACCCGGAGGAGAGCCTGCGGATCGCCCGGGGAGTCTCCGAAGCGGTGGTCGACGTGGTCCGCCGGATCCTGGCCGACACCCCGCCGCGGTTCGTCGTGGCCAAGGGCGGCATCACCTCCTCGGACGTGGCTGCCCACGGTATGCAGATCCGGCACGCCGTGGTGCGCGGGCCGATGCTGCCCGGGCTGGTATCCCTGTGGGAGGCCGTGGACGGGCCCGCCCGCGGCATCCCCTACGTCGTCTTCGCGGGCAACGTCGGCAGCGACGAGTCGCTGCTCGACGTCGTCAGCACCCTCAGCGCACGCCTGTGACCCGACCGACCCAAGGAGAGCACCGACATGAGCGAGACACCGACGTGGCCGACCGAGCGGACCGCCGTGCTGACCGGCGCCGCCTCCGAGCGCGGCATCGGGCGGGCCGCTGCCCAGCGCCTGGCCGGGCAGGGCTGGGCGGTCGCGATCCTGGACATCGACGGGCAGGAGGCGCGGGCCGCTGCCGATGACCTGGGCAGTCGGTATGACGTGCCGTGCCTCGGGGTGGGCACCGACGTCTCCGACGAGGAGTCGGTGGGAGCGGCGATCGAGGCCGTCGAGGGGTCGCTGCCGCCCGTGGTGGGGCTGGTCAACCTGGCCGGCATCAGCTCGCCGACCACGTTCATGGAGGAGACACGGGAGGCGTTGGACAAGGTCTTCGCGGTCAACATGACCGGGACGTTCATGGTCACCCAGCGGGTGCTGCAGGGCATGATCGAGCGGCAGCTGGGCCGGATCGTCAGCGTGTCGTCGATTTCGGCGCAACGCGGTGGCGGTACTTACTCCAAGGTTGCCTACAGCGCCTCCAAGGCCGGGATCATCGGCTTCACCCGGGCCCTGGCGCGGGAGATGGGGGAGCACCACATCACCGTCAACGCCGTGTCACCGGGGCCGGTGGACACCGACATTATGGGTGGGCCGCTGGATGAGGAGCGCAAGGCGTCCATGTCCAAGGACGTGCTGATGGGGCGGGTCGGCACGGTGCACGATATTGCCGCGCTGATCACGTTCTTGCTCGGGGAGGACGCCGGCTACATCACTGCCGCCACGTACGACATCAACGGCGGGCTGCAGATCTCCTGAACGCCAGTGGTGGAGGTCGTCAGCGGACGCAATCCCGTTATAAGCGTCGGCTTTGTCCGCCTACCGTGACGGACAGCGTCCCCCTGGCGTTGATCGGAATGTTGAATCGCGATGTCGTGAGGCCGAGGTAACCGCGCGGCGAGATTCCAGGGCAGGCGAGGAGCTCCAAGCGACACATCGCGGCGTCTCTTCGTGAGACGCCTGCTCAGGAGTGGGTCTAGACCCTAGATGCACGTTACGCAGGGTGGTCGCGCGTTTCGTAACAGATCTGGGGGCGGGTGTACCCCAGACGCACAGAAGGATCGATGTGCGCATCTGGAGGATCTTGATGCACGGGATTCGGACCGGCAGCGGATCTCTCACGACCCTGAAAGCATGCCCGCAAGACGGACCCGTCCCGGGACCGTCTCCGGACGGTCAACCGGGACGAGAGCGGACAAATGGTCATCTTGCCCTGAGGTGTCACCACTCAGGATTCCGCATGTAGGACGACCGGATCGACGACGTACTGCGGTGATCACCGCTTTCAGGAGCCCTCGTGCCCGGACGAGACGAAGAACGCCCCCGGGCCCTGCTCCGTGGTGAAGCCAAGTCGGCTGATCGCCGGGCGCAGCTTGCCGCCGCCCTTAAGTCGCTGGTACCCGGAGAGGCCGAGGACGTTTTGGAGTACCTCGCCGAGGCGAAGTGAGTCGAGTCGTGCTCCAGCGGACTCACACTGCTTGATCAGATTCTCGATGGCGCGTCTACAGGCCTCGTCCCCGGACGAGCCGGCGATGGCGTCGCGACACGACCCCAGGTCGAGCACAAGGCGCCCAGCCTTGCGGCTCTGGTGCGCGTTCGGGCCGGCGAGCTTGGCCGCGGGATCGGCATCGACCTCGTAGGACTCAACTGTGTTCCGAGGAGCGATCGACGAATCGATCGGTGCCGCGACAAGCTGCGCTACGGGAGTCTTGGGACGCGCCGGCCCGCGATACTCACCCGGGTACTCAACCTCATACGCGCGGAGGCCGTCGTAGGTGAAGCCGATAAAGAAGTCGACCGTCGCGTTGATGTCGCGCGTCTGCAGGAACTTCAAGCGTGGCCGGAAGTGAGCGGTCAGCGTCCCGGGCATCACGCGGATCCTGCCCGCCTGCGGGCCGTCGATGCGTTCAATGACCCCCTGCAGGCGTCGCAGCAGGTAGGCACGAGGGAAGAAGATGTTCCCGCCCGGTGGTTGAGAGCCTAGCTCTGTGAAGTGCACGACAGACGGCGCAGGCTCTCTCTCGCCGACCCACTCGAAACTCCAGGAGCGGTTCCTGTTCCGCGCAAGCCGCTGGCATCGCTCGAGGAACTGCCGGGTCCGGTCCTGGTTCTGGGCGTCGCCGCGCAGCCACCTCATAAAGTTCAGGACGTATAGGTAGTAGTGCGCGTCGAGGCTTCCGAAGTCAGCGGCAGAGCTCAACCGCTCAAGGACGGTCGTCTCGGAGTATTCCGGCAGTCGCCGGTATGCCTGGATCCACAGCCGGAGGTCGCTATCACTGCTGGTCCCGGTGCACGGCCTCCCGCACTGCCAGCTCCCGGGCGAGCGTGGTGACCTGCTGCTCCATCTGGCGCAGCCGCCGATAG
>NZ_JBPCKQ010000239.1:0-8585 GCF_051004135.1 Ornithinimicrobium sp. | reverse complement strand
CGGCACTGATCCAGGGTGCGGGACGGGTCCTGGCTCTTCATCTGGTGCGCGACCTCATCGATCGCGGCCCAGCAGGCCAGCGACTCCGCCGCGGGCAGGCTGGCCCACCACGACGTCATGCCCGGGTTGTCCCCGGCGCACATCCGCACGAACCGGTCGGCCCGGGCCTTGACCGCCCTGGCGCGCACCGCGAGCGGGGCGACCTCCTCCAGGGCCCGGCGCACCCGGGACCGCACCCGCCCGGGCGTGTCCTGGCACACCCGCGGGTGGACCTTGCCCTCGGCCACACCGCAGACCTCGGCGTCGGCCAGCTCCAGCTCCTCCGCGATCACCTGCGCCCGGAACGCATCCAACTGGCCGTGGGCCACCGCGTGCAATGTGACTGGCAGGTCCGTGCACAGCTTGACCGAGAGCCGGGCTCGCTTGTGCGCGGTCATCGGCGCCATCCCCAGCACCGGCGCCAGCTCGTCCCCAGCGAACTCGCTCAGGTGCCCGATCCCCCGGTCCATCGACAGCAGCACCCCGTGCTCGTCGTAGTCATCCTCACGGGCGGCGAACTGCGCGATGCGCACCGTCTGAGCCGCGGACGCCGCGCAGATGAGGTCCTGCAGGTGGGCTACCTCGGCCATCAGCTCCGGGGTCTCCCGGTCGACGCAGGACTCCTGCGACCGGTCCACCACCCGGCGCAGCCGTTGCACGACCTCGGTCATCTCCTCCATGCGAACAAGTGTATGAGACGCCACCGACATACCTGCTGCCCAGGGATGACGCCCACGACGCCGCGAGCAGTCTCCCAGGCAGTCAGCCTCTTGGCGCGTCCCTGAGCTGCGACTCGAGGGCCGTGGCCACTGCCTCGAACTCGACCAAGGCCGCCGTCAGGTCCTCGACGATCTCGCGGGCGATCACGTCCGGGGAGGGCAGGTTGTCGACGTCCTCAAGCGAGTCGTCCTTCAGCCACGTGATGTCGAGGTTGGCCTTGTCACGGGCCACGATCTCGTCGTAGCCGAACGAACGGAAACGCTCGCTCTCCACCCGCTCGCTCACCGGCATGCCCGGCTTGTATGACATGACGAAGTCGTCCAGGTCCGCTCGCCGCAGCGGGTGCTGCTTGAGCGTGAAGTGCATGTTGGTGCGCAGGTCGTAGACCCACAGCCGTTCGGTCCACGGCTGCCCCGGACGGGCGACCCGCTTGTCGAAGAAGAGCACGTTGGCCTTCACGCCCTGGGCGTAGAAGATGCCGGTCGGCAGCCGCAGCATCGTGTGCAGGTCGAAGTCGGTGAGCAGCTTGCGGCGGATGGTCTCGCCCGCGCCGCCCTCGAAGAGGACGTTGTCGGGCAGGACGACCGCGGCCCGTCCGTTGGTGTCCAGGATCGTGGCGATGTGCTGCACGAAGTTGAGCTGCTTGTTGCTGGTCGTCGCCACGAAGTCCTGCCGCTCGATCTCTCGGTCCTCGCGGACTTCTCGACCGTCGGCGCCGACCATCATCACAGAGGACTTGCGCCCGAACGGCGGGTTGGACAGGACCACCGACCAGCGTTCGCCCGGGTCGGCGATGAGGGAGTCGCGCACCTCTATCAGGGAGTCCCCGTTGGCGCTGCCGATGCCGTGCAGCAGCAGGTTCATCGCGGCCAGCCGGGCGGTGCCGTCGACCAGCTCATAGCCGCGGACCAGTCCGTCGCGCAGCTTGTCCCGCTGGGTCGGGGTCATCGAGCCAGCACCCTGTCGGGCGTGCTCGTGAGCGACGAGGAGGAAGCCACCCGTGCCGCAGGCGGGATCGATGACGGTGTCGGCGACCGTGGGCCGCATCACGTCCACCACGGCCTGGATCAGTGGTCGGGGCGTGAAGTACTGCCCGGCCCCGGAGCCCTTGTCGGAGGCTCCCTTGGACAGCAGCTCCTCGTAGGCGTCGCCCTTGATGTCCGTGCCGGATTGCGACCAGTTCTCCTTGCCGACGAGGTCGACGATGAGCCGCCGCAGCTTGGCAGGGTCCTGTATGCGGTTCTGCGCCTTGCGGAAGATCGTGCCGATCACGCCGGGCTCGCGCGCCAAGCCCACGAGGATGTTGGTGTAGGTCAGCTCGAGTTTCGTGCCCTGGGCGTCCAGCAGCCTCTGCCAGGAGTACTCGTCGGGGACGATCCGCTCGGAGGCCAAACCCCGGGTCGCGCGCTCGTGCGCCATCTTGAGGAACAGCAGGTAGGTCAGCTGCTCGGTGTACTCGATGACGCCGACGCCGTCGTCGCGCAGCACGTCGCAGTAGGACCACAGCTTGTCAACCAACCGACGCGAGTCATTCACGCCCGCGATCCTCTCAGACCGCGGCAGCGCGGGTATGGGATGCGACGAACAGGGACGCCGGCAGCAGCGACAGAAAGACCCGGCCCACGAGGGACCGGGTGCGTTATGTCTCGACAGTACCTCACGACGGGTGCTTGCAGGCCGTCGAGACGATCACGCATGGAGCGGAGTCGCGCGACTCCACAGATCGATGTCTCCATGTCCGAATCATTCGGACATTCCGGGAGGGTGCGGGCGTCACTGCGGCACATCCGGGTCACAGCGACTCGAAGAAGTCCTCGTCGAGGCGGTAGAGGGTCGCGGTCTGCTCGGTCTGCACCCCGACCTCGTAGCGCACCAGGAGCCCGGCGAGGCGGGCACCGTCGATCAGCTCGATCCGCGCGTTGATCCGCTCCGCCTCCGCGCGTGCCCCGGTCGAGAAGCTGGACGTGGTGATGAAGACCCCTCGGTCACCCTGTTTGCCCAGCAGCGCACCGGCGAACTCATGGATGCGGGGCCGGTCGATGGTCCGGTCCTCGGCATACCGCTTGGCCTGCACGTAGATCCGGTCCAGCCCGAGGGGGTCCTGACTGATGATGCCGTCGACGCCGGCGTCCCCCGACGCGCTGGTACGTCGGATCGATCCGGCCTTGCCGTAGCCCATGCGCTCCAGGAGGCGGATGACGAGATCCTCGAAGCCAGTCGGGGAGAGCGCCAGGGCGCTCTTGAGGACCTCGCCCTCGACGGCCGCTCGGTTGGTGGAGATCGCCTGCTCGATGAGATCACTCGGAGTGGCTTCCACCGTCGTCGCCACTGACTCGACAGCTGCTGGTGTCTTCTTCCGTGTCCGGTCGCGGAACTCCAGGTATGCCGGGTACGCCTCCAGTGCCTTCATGTCGATCCGGGTCGGATATGACGTCAGCGCGGCTCGTCCCTGGTCCGTGATGACGACCTGGCCACGACTTGGTCGAGAGATCAGACCCGCCTGGGCCAGGTAAGTGAGAGCCCAACCGACCCGGTTGTCGATGGTGCGCTGCCGACCACTGGGCAGCATCTCGGCGCGTTCGTCCTCGGTCAGGCCGAACTCGTCGGCCATTGCGTCTTTGACGTGCCGCGAACGGCGGGTCTGGCCATCGGCGAGATGCGCCAGGATCGGGCGCATCAGCGTCTGGAAGTCCGGGATGGTCATCGCTCTCGCCCATTCCCCTGCGCCTGCACCTCGTCGACGAGTTCCTCAAGCGCAGCGACGATTGAGTCCTTGGCCCCAGGGACGACCGCCGGTTCGAAGATGTGGGCTCGCAGTTTGGACTGTACGGGCGTCGCTGCGGGTATCTGCTGGACTCGCTCGACAAAGGCCAGCACGTGTGGCCGCACGCTCGGGTTCTCCTGCAGTGACGCCTCGTCGACGCCGAAGGTGAGGTGCCGCGCGCCATACCACTGGTCTCCCTCGAGAAACGCCCAACCGATCGACAAGCGCTCGCTGCGGTCCGGAGTCTCGATGCGGATCGACGTGCCCTTTGCACCCCAGGCGAGGGTCAGCCCCAGCGTTCGGCAGGTCGCGAAGATGTCCTTGATAGCGTCGCGATAGACATCGGATTCGATCCGGTCCAGGAAGTCGGACTCGTTGGCCTGGCTCGCGACAGACGATCCGCTCGATCCGGTGACCTTGGGTGGTGAGGCCACCACCCGGGCGGCGTGCGCGACCAAGTCGTGTCCCTGGAGGCGCACGACCTCGACCAGGTAGAACCGCCCACGTCGCATCGTGGAGTTGAGATAGTCGAGACTGGTGGACATCCCGGAGGTGAACCTCTGGGCCGCGACCACGAAGACGAAGTCACCCGTCTCCAACACTTCCGCCAGACGCGCACCCAGGGCCTCCCGCTCCGACTCGCTCACCACCCAGCTCGAGCGCCCGATGAGTCCATCGAGGTCCGTCACACCCTTGTAGTCTGGATCGCAGTGCCCACTTGACAGATACCGCTGCACTACTCCGCGGTCGAAGTCGTCAACCGACCGGCGCCACAGGTCGGACCCGTAATCGATGACTTGGGCCAAGGCGTGCCGGAAGTCAGGGTTCTGCGGGCCGGTCTTGAACTCGATGAGGACTAGATCTCCGGACTGCGCCAGGCAGAGCAGATCAATCGCGCCCGAAGCCAGCGTCGTCTCACGTCCCACCACAACGAGCTCACCGTCCAGGCCGAGGTCATCGGACGGGATGAGTTGCGGGTTCGCCTTCATGACCTCTTGCAACGCGTGCTCACTTGGCGCCGCCACCTCGACGAGGTTGAAGGTGTCCGTCTCACGTTGCATCAACACCCGCCTAGGCATCCGCCATCTCCTCGATCACTTCCTGATCCGTATGCCGTCCTGTCAGCTTCCCCGAGAACGCCGCCGTGAGCAGTGCAGCCCGAAGGGCGGCTCCTCGGCGCTGCGTCCGTTCAACAGCATCACGAGTGCGTCGCGCTTGTCCATCCATCTCAGCCATCCGCGTTGCGATTCGTTGCTGCTCGGCAAGGGATGGGACAGGGAGTCGGATCGCGGCCACTTGCTTCTGGTTGACCTTGTAGATGCCTGCTGTTGTCCGTGCCGCTGCCTCGATCTGAGATCGGGTGGGCGTGGAGTTCCAGACGACGGCAAGAAATTCTGCGGTCATGTTCCGGGCGTTGACACGGGCCCGGATCATCGTATCGGGATAGGCAACGGCATCAGGTCGGTCGCGGACCAGGGAACCTCGCCCTACCAGGCGAAGACTTCCGTTGCCTCGAGCAAGGAGGAAGTCGCCTCGCGCTACCAGAAATCGTTGCGCTTCGACGCTCGTCCAGTCGCCGCCCTTACGTTCACGGAGGTCGACACCGTCGTCTTTCAAGGCGGTCAGACGCAAGACCGGGAACCCCTCATCGCGAGTCGGCACCGACTTCCCGTTTCCGAGCGGGACTTCGAGCAACTCACCCATCGGCCGTTCGGCTCGAACGTCAGTAAGGTGTACACGGAGCGCAGACTCAGCGATGCCATCTAGCCTCTTGAGCGCTGCAGTAGCATAGTGCTCGGCGGCGTCAAGGCGGGAAAGACAATCTTCTAGAAGCTCCCTGATTTTTTCCTGCTCAGTGATCGGAGGAACTGGGACAATCAAGTTGAGAAAGCGATCCTGCGTTAGATTCAACCCACTATCGCTGATGCCAGTCTTCATCTCGTCAATTAGTGATTGGGCTTCGGCACTGAGGAGCCAATGCTCTAGAAATTCGGCACCCACTAGTGGGAGCGGACGGAAGCGATACATTTTTCCCGACATCATCAGCTTTGGCCGCGTATGGCGCACTAATGCCGGGATGCCGCATCGCGAACGAGGGCCGGCGCATGTCATGAGGAGGTCGCCGGCGAGGACTTCGATGCCAAGACGAGCGGACATGGTAGATGGTAGTTCCTTATTCTGGGTCTCATCGTACCGCCCCGCTTGGATTGCGGTTGTCTTAAGAACTCCCCAAGTGTCAGGATCAGTTGCCGGATTTGCTTTACAACGGGGACTCCAGCCTTGCTGGAGCAGACGCTCGTTGTTTAGAGGTTGGAGCAACTGAGATAGCCGTAGCATTCTCCAACCAGGTACGGCGATCATGCGGTGAGCTCCGTATTCAGCTCATCGAGCAGCCGGGCCGCGTCGTCACCGAGGTCGCGGAGGGCACCGTCGACACCGCCCCGCTCGGTGAAGGGCGCCTCGTCGAGGTCCTCAGCGGAGATGCCTGCCGACGATCCGATCACCTCGACCATGCGGTCCAACCACCACCTCTCCTCGGCAATGAACGTCGTACCCGCCTGCTCCTGCTGCGCCAGCCATGCCTCGTAACGCTCCATGACGCGGTCGGCGTAGGGCACCAGCTCATTGTCGACGCCGACCGTATAGCGCAGCAGGGACACCAGGTCCGTCAAGGTGTGCCGGTCGCTGCGCCGGACCCGCTCGAGGTCCACGACGGCATAGGCGTTCCAGATGTAGTCGGCGGTCCAGTTGTGGGGCGGGCGGGAGATCCGGTCGGCGAGCTCCTGGATGTCGGCGAAGGCGACGCGGCGCTCCTCGCCCTCGCTGAGCAGCTGGATGGCGGTGATCTCGTCGCGGTGCTCGATCAGGTAGGCGGTCCACGACTCGATGACCGATTTCGCCCCGCTGGTGTCGACGACGCCGTGCGCATCAAGCAGCACGTCCCAGCTGACCTCATCGATGATCCGGTCGTGGGTGGCCCGCAGCTCCAGGATGCGACCGCGCAGCTCGGGGTTGGCGGCCAGCGGCCTGGTCGCAGCGTCGAGCAGGCCCTGCACAGCAACAGCCGGGTCGGCGGCTCCCTCGGCAGCCCGCGTCTGGGTGTCGGGGTCAACGGCATCGACCAGGGTGCGCACGATGTCACGGACCGGAGAGCCCGCCACATCGTCGAGTTCCGCGCGCTCATCTGGGGTCAGCTCCAGCTCCAGCTTGGCCAGCCGCGAGGCCAGGGTGGCGGTCTCGTCCTCGGTCAGGGTCAGCGCGGCCGCCTTGTCCAGCAGTTTCTTCAGCGACGCCCCCTTGTCCCGGTTGAGCGGCGGGTCGACGAAGTTGTGCTCGGTCACCCCGACGGCGTCGACGATGACGAAGCGGGTCTTGTCCGATGCGTCCGGAGTCACTGACTGGAAGTCGGCCGAGGGGATGGTGCGAGCGCCGCGACCCTTCATCTGCTCGAAGTACTGCGCCGAGCGCACGTCGCGCATGAAGAACACGCACTCCAGCGGCTTGACGTCGGTACCAGTCGCGATCATGTCGACCGTGACCGCGATCCGCAGTGATGGTGAGGTGCGGAAGGCGCGGAGCTGACCCTGCGGGTCGCGAGCGGCATACGTGATCTTGGCGGCGAAGTCGTTGCCCTTGCCGAAAACCTCCCGCACGGTGGTGACGATCTCCTCCGCGTGGGCATCGTCCTTGGCGAAGATCAGCGTCTTGGGCACCGTGGAGCGGCCGGGGAAGATCTCGGTGAACAGCCGATCGCGGAACGTCTCGAGGACGAGCCGGATCTGCGAGGTGGCCGTGACCGCTCGGTCGAGCTGCTTGTGGGTGTACTCGAAGTCCTCCTCCAGCTGCTCCAACCGCTGCTTGCGGGTGCGCCGATCCACCTTCGGCACGACCAGGCCGGCCTCGATGGTGCTGCCCTGCTGCGAGATCTCGGTGCTGATCCGGTAGAGGTCGAAGTCGACGTTGACCCGGTCGGCCACTGACTGCGGGTAGGTGTACTCCGAGACCAGGTTCTGCCGGAAGAACGCGAAGGTCTGCTTACCCGGCGTCGCGGTCAGCCCGACGACATGGGCGTCGAAGTACTCCAGGACCCCACGCCATACCCCGTAGATCGAGCGGTGCGCCTCGTCGACGATGACCAGGTCGAAGGTCTCCGGCGGCAGCTCGGGGTTATAGGCCACCGTGACCGGGGCGTCGGGCACGTAGTCGTCCAGACCCGGGTCGTCGCCCGCGGTGACCTCCTCGCCCCGGAGCCCCTTGTAGACCCGCTGGATCGTGGAGACCACGACGTTGCTCGAACCCAGCATCCCGGCACTGGTCAGCTTGTCGACGGCATACAGCTCGGTGAACCGGCGCCCGTCGCCGGGGGCGCGGTAGTTCTGGAACTCCGCGAGGGTCTGCTCGGCCAGGTTGTTGCGGTCGACCAGGAAGAGAATGCGGGTGAAGCCGCCGAACCTCAAGAGCCGGTATGCCGTGGTGACGGCCGTGTGGGTCTTGCCTGCGCCGGTGGCCATCTGCACCAAGGAGCGGTCGAACTGCTGGGCGGCGAGGCTCTGCTCGATGCCGCTGATGGCGGTGATCTGGGCCGGTCGCAGCGCGCTGGTGTCCAGGTCGGGCAGCTCTCGAACCTTCGCCCGCCAGGTCGGGTGCTCCGGGTCGGTCTCGGCGTCGCGGAGAATCCTGGCCAGGGTCGCGGGTCGGGGGACATTGAAGATCCGCCGGGCCCGGGCGTCCGGGTCGAAGCCGTTGGTGAAATGCGTCTCCGTGCCGCTGGCCTCGAAGACGAACGGCAGCCGATCCTGCACCGTGAACGCCCGCAGGCGCACCTCCGGAGGCAGCCCCTCCGCATACATCGCGGACTGCCACTCCACACCTGAGAGGGTTTTGCCCTCGGGTTTCGCCTCGATGACGCCGACCACCTTCCGATCCACATAAAGGGGTCTCCCGGCATAGATGTGGGTGAGTCCTGGGGACTGGGGACGCAAAGCGCCTGGTGAGGCGGTGGGTCTGGTGCCCGGGCGGTGTCGGGTGTGACGCGCACGGGGCGTGGGCCTACGTTCGGTGT
>NZ_JBPCKQ010000238.1:0-4858 GCF_051004135.1 Ornithinimicrobium sp. | reverse complement strand
CGGATCAGCAGGTTCACCTTGACCGGGTCACGGCCCTGTGGGCAATGACCCGCCCCCTCAAGGAGGACCAGCGAGCCACCGGTCAGCTCGGCCAGGCGGGCCCCGGCTGCATCGGGCTGGATCCGATCGTCGGTGCCGTGCACGACCAGGACGGGGCACCGCACGTCGACGCAGAACGACTCGATCGGCTGGCGCACCGCCCCCTCGAGGCCGAGGCGCGCGGCGGTGGTGTCAGCCAGCGTCTGCGCGCTGATGCCGGACGACCACTCCAGGCAGTCCTCGATCGGCTTGGTCGAGTGCGGTTCGGAGAACATCTGGTCGAAGAAGAAGCGTCGGAAGTCATCGAAGTCGCCCTCTAGCCAGTAGTGCTTGTTGTACTTCGCCCAGCCCTCGGTCTGCTCCAGCCGCTCATCCCAGGAGTACCGCTGGCGCTCGGGCTGCTGGACGGCCAGGCCGGTCGACGGACCGATCGCCACGAGCCCTCGGACCCGGCCCGGGTACCGCGCGGCCATCTGCACCGCCCAGGCCGCGCCGGCCGACAGCGCCACCAGGACCGCCGATGCGGTGGAGGTGGCGTCCATCACCGCCACCGCGTCCGCCACGAACTCGGCGTCGGCGTAGGCCGCGGCACCCTGGGGCGTGCTGGACCGCCCGTTGCCGCGGCCATCGAAAGTCAGGACCCGGTGATGACGTGCGAGGTAGGGGATCTGGGCCTTCCAGAAGCGCGAGTGCACCATGGACCACGTCGGCATCAGCAGCACGGTCGTCGGCCCGTCGCCGTAGACCGCATACGCCAGCCGAACGTCCCCTCGCTGCGCGAACCCGGTGTCGTCGGGCTGTCGGGCCAAACTCGGGTCATGCCGCATCTGTGTTACCTCCACTGCTCGTCATCCTCGCCCACCCCAGCCCCCGTGTCAGGGGCCCGAGCCGGTCACGGCGTGATCTCGAGCACGTTGTTGAACGGGGTCTGTGCGGCGACGCGGAAGCCGGTGAACCCGGCCGTCGTGGCGACATCGCGGATCTTGGCCGGCCCGGCCTGGGTGCCCAGGGCTAGACCGACGTCCTGTGACAGCGAGCACGGGGTGCACAGCAGCGTCGAGAACCCGTAGTAGGCGCGCCCGACCGGGTTGAGGTTGTCCTCGACGTGGTCCCCGGCGGCCGGTTCCACGACCATCAGGGTGCCGTCGTCCTTCAGCGCCTGGCGCACCTGTCGCACGGCCCCGATGGGATCGCCCATGTCGTGCAGGCAGTCAAACATCGTCACCAGGTCGAAGGTCTCCCCGGCGAACGCCTCGGCAGGCGACACCTCGAAGCGGATCCGGTCGGCCACGCCCGCATCCTGCGCCCGCTGGCGCGCGGTCTCGATGGAGGCCCGGTGGCTGTCCACGGCCACGAAGGTGGAGTTGGGAAAGGCCTCGGCCATCAGGATGGTCGACGCCCCGTGGCCACACCCGATGTCGGCGACCGTCGCGCCGGCCTGCAGCTTCCCGAGCACCCCGTCCAGGGCCGGCAGCCAGTCCGTCGCCAGGTGTGCGCGGTAGCTGGGCCGGAAGAACCGCTCGCAGCCGATGTGGACGTCAGAGTCATGCTCGTGCCAGCCGAGGCCGTCGCCGCTGCGGGCCGCCTCGATGATCGTCGACGTGCTCTGGAGCGTGCCCAGCGCCGTCTGGAACAGGCCGGGGAGGAACGCGGGGCTGCTCTCGTCGGTCAGGGCCACCGCCTGCTCGGGCGGCAGCGTGTAGCGGCCCGTCGCCGGATCATAGGTGACGTAGAAGCCCGCGGCCTGGGCGTTCAGCCACTCGCGGGTGTAGTGCTCGTCGGTGTCCGTCCGCTCAGCCAACTCTGTGGGCGTGGTGGGACCGTGGTCGGCCAGGCTGCGGTAGTAGCCCAACTTGTCCCCCATCACGACCAGGGCGGTGTTGAGCGTCGCCCCGGCTTCCCCGACAGCCTGGAACACGAAGGCCATCAGCTTGTCCTGGTCGATCGCTGCCGGTTCTTGGATCGTCGTCATCGGTCTCTCCTCGTCGGATCGGTTCTGCGGTTCTGCTGCGCTCACCGTGCCATCACCGTCCACCCGGGCGAATCCGGTGCCCCCCCTAGTCGTTGTACTACGCTTCGGCCGTGCTCATCGGGAGGGACGCCGAGAGGCAGGTGATCGCCCGGCTGGTGTCCGCGGCTCGGGTCGGGCACAGCAGCGCCCTGGTGCTGGTCGGCGAGGCCGGCATCGGCAAGACGACGCTGCTGGAGCACGCCGTGGAGCTGGCCGACGACATGCGCGTGCTGCAGGCCGCGGGCAGCGAGCCCGAGCGCGACGTCGCCTTCGCCGGCCTGCTGCAGCTGCTGCGGCCGGTCCTGGACGGCTTGGACATGATCCCAGCCCCCCAGGTCGAGGCGCTGGCGGTGGCCCTGGCCCTGCGGGAGGGACGTGTCGGCGGCCGCTTCGCCGTGGGTGCCGCCACCCTGACCCTGCTCAGCCGGGTGGCGGAGACGACCCCCCTGTTGCTGATCATCGATGACGCCCATGCGCTGGACCGATCCAGCGCCGAGGCGCTGGCGTTCGTGGGGCGGCGACTGATGGCCGACCGGATCGGCCTGCTGGTCGCCTCACGACCGGGGGTGGAGTCACCGCTGCTCGATGCCGGCCTGCCACCGCTGCTGCTGGAGGGCTTGTCGCTGGCCTCGGTGGCCTCGCTGCTGGCGCTGCAGTCCAGGGGCGTGGTGGCACCCGAGCTGGCCGAGCGGCTGCACCTGGCCACCGCCGGCAACCCGCTGGCCGTGGTCGAGCTGGCCGACGAGGTGGAGATGCTGGACCGCCTGTCCCCCCAGGCTCCGCTGCCGGTGCCCGACGCCGTCCTCCGGGCGTTCAGCCGGCGCATCGCCCAGCTGGACCAGCCCTGCCAGACGATGCTGCTGCTCGCCGCCGTCGCCGATGGTGACCTCGGCGTCGTGGCCCGAGCGGCTGACGATCTGGGGGTGCAGGTCGCTGACCTGGCCCGTGCCGAGGAGCTCCAACTGCTCCGCCTGGTGCCGGGACGGGTGGAGTTCCGCCACCCGCTGATGCGCGCCAGCGTCTACGCCGGTGCGGCACTGGCCCTGCGCCGGCGTGCGCACCGGGCGGTCGCCCAGGCACTGCCCGAGGGCGACCTGGAGCGACGCGCGTGGAACCTGTGCGACGCGACAGTCGGGGTGGACGACCAGGTGGCGGACCACATCGACCTCGTCGGCAGCCGTGCACGCGACCGCAGCGCCAACGCGGTCGCGGCAACCGCGTTCGAGCGCGCAGCGCTGCTCTCCTCGTCTGACACCGCCCGTGCACGTCGGTTCCTGGCGGCCGGCGAGGCCGCGTGGCTGGCCGGGCAGGTGCCTCGCGCCCAATCCCTGCTGGCCCAGGGCGCCGCGCTGACCGCGGGGTCGCCGATCCGCGCCCGGATCGACGGCCTTCGGGGCAACATCGCCCTGCGCGCCGGATCGGTGGAGGAGGCACGGACGGTGCTGCTGCAGGCGGCCGAACAGCTGGTCGAAGTTGATCCCGACGGTGCCGCGATGCTGCTGGCCGACACCGTGACGGCCTGCTACTACCTGGCCGACGCCGCCACGGCGCTGCAGGTCACGACCCGCCTGGACGAGCTGATCGATCGCTGCTGTACCGACGAGGCGAGGATCCGTGCGACGCTCACCGGAGGGACGGCACAGGTCCTGGCCGGGACCGGTGGCAGCGATCGGATCCGAGCCGCCGTCGATGAGCTGCTGGCCCTGCCCGACTGGACCGATGACCAGCGGCGGCCCGGCTGGATGGTCCTGGGACCCCTGTTCCTGCGCGAGTCCGACACCGGTCGCGAGATCGTGCGCCGCGCGGTGGAGGAGTTGCGCGAACACTGCGCGCTGGTCACCCTGCCCAACCTGCTCTCCTACACCGCCCGCGACGAAGCCAGCACCGATCGCTGGGCCAGCGCGCTGACGGGGTATGAGGAGGGGATCGCGCTGGCCCGCGAATCCGGTCAGACCACCGACCTGACCATGTGCCTCGCCGGCCTTGCGTGGCTGCAGGCGCGCACGGGCACCGAGGAGGCGTGCCGCCGCAGCGCTGCGGAGACCATCCAGCTGGCCGAGCACCACCACATCCACATGGGCCGTGCATGGGCAATCTTCGCGCTGGGCGAGCTGGAGCTGGCCCACGGCAGGCCCGCCAAGGCCCTCGAGCAGTTCGAGGCTCTGGGTCGCCTGCTGGAGGACACCGGGTGCATGGACGTGGACCTGATGCCGGGCGCTGAGCACGCCGAAGCACTGCACCACCTGGGCCGCACCACCGAGGCCGCCGAGGTGGCCGAGGCCTACCACGCACGCGCCGTCGCCAAGGGTCAGCCCTGGGCCATGGCACGGGCGCAGCGTGCCCTGGCGATCAGCGATGAGGCGCAGTCTCGCTGGGTGCACTTCGACGACGCGCTCGAGCTGCACCACGCCAGCCCCGACGTGTATGAGGAGGGCCGCACCCAGCTGGCGTATGGTGCAGCGCTGCGGCGGGACCGACAACGGGTCGCGGCGCGTCCCGTGCTGCGCTCCGCGCTGGCGACGTTCGAGCGCCTGGGGGCACGGCCGTGGGCGGACATCGCTGCCCGCGAGCTGGCGGCGACCGGCGAGCGACCGCATCGGCGGGGTGAGAACGAGCTGGACCTGCTGACGCCGCAGGAGCTGCAGATCGCCAGGCTGCTGGGCAGCGGGAGGACGACTCGGCAGGCCGCAGCCGCCATGTTCCTCAGCCCCAAGACCGTCGAGTACCACCTGCGCCACGTCTACACCAAGCTCGGCATCAGCTCGCGAGCCGAGCTCGCCAGCCACCTCGACGAGATCTGATCAGCAC
>NZ_JBPCKQ010000237.1:0-10218 GCF_051004135.1 Ornithinimicrobium sp. | reverse complement strand
CACCGGATGATCCGCGAGCACGGCTCACCCGAGGAACCCACCGACGCCCCGACGTGGCGCCTCGTCGTCTCACCGGTCAAGGGCAAGGTCAGCCCGGCCGACGGGTTGTCCCTGGACGCCGATGTGCGCCCCGGCGAAGTCGTGGCCACGGTGAGCACGCTGCGCGAGACACACAACGTCAAGGCCCCCTACGGCGGTCACATCATCGAGTGGTTGGTCGAGCCGAGCGACCCCGTCAGCCCCGGCCAGCCGCTGCTGCGCCTGCACCCGCACGAGGACGCATCATGACACAACAGGCCACCCACTCCGCACGGGCGCACATCACCCTGCCCGAGCCGACGCAGTATGCGCGAGTGATGGGCATCGGCGCCTATCGCCCGGACCGGGTGGTCACCAACGACGAAATCTGCGAGCACATCGACTCCACCGACGAGTGGATCCGGCAACGCAGCGGCATCGCCACGCGCCGTTTCGCCGCCCCCGAGCAGACCGTCATCGACCTCTCTGAGCCGGCCGCGTTGGACGCCATGGCAATGGCAGGGGTCGGCCCCGACCAGATCGACGTCGTCCTGCTGGCGACCGTGACCCACCCCTACCAAACGCCGGCCGCAGCCCCGATGCTCGCGGACCGACTCGGCATACCTGCGCCTGCGGCCTTCGACCTCTCTGCCGCGTGCGCGGGCTATTGCTACGGCATCGGCCTGGCCAACGACATGGTCCGCTCCGGCAGCGCCCGGCACATCCTGGTCGTCGGCGTTGAGAAGCTCTCCGACTTTACCGACCCGCGCGACCGGGGCAGCGCGTTCATCTTCGGCGATGGAGCCGGCGCAGCAGTCGTCGGACCGTCGGACTTCCCCGGGATCGGACCCACGACGTGGGGCAGCGACGGCAAGGACTGGGACAAGATCGCCCAACGCGAGCCGTGGACCGACCTGCGCGAAGCAATGGAGTCCCCTGGCCGTGCAGATGGCATTCACTGGCCCTCCATCGGTATGCAGGGCCAGGCCGTGTTCCGCTGGGCGGTCTACTCCATGGCCCCGGTCGCCCGCAAAACGCTGGAAGCAAGTGGGGTCACCCCAGAGCAGCTGTCAGCGTTCGTACCGCACCAAGCCAACCTGCGGATCACCGACTCCATGGTCAAAGAGCTGAATTTGCCCGCCCATGTGCAGGTCGCGCGCGACATCGTCGACACCGGCAACACCTCGGCAGCCTCGGTCCCCTTGGCGATGTCGCGGATGTTGAGCGAAGACCCCTCGCTGAGCGGCGGCCTTGCGCTCCAGCTGGGCTTCGGTGCGGGCCTGGCCTATGCCGCCCAGGTCGTGGTCCTGCCCTGATGAATCTCCCGATGGCCCGGCGGGTAATCCGGGTCAGCCCATCTCATTCGACAACAAGGAGCAACCCCGATGGCCATGAATGAACAGGAGATCCTCGCGGGTCTGGCTGAGATCGTCAACGAAGAGACCGGCATCGAGACTGACGCCGTGCAGATGGACAAGGCCTTCACCGAGGACCTCGACATCGATTCGTTGTCCATGATGACGATCGTGGTCAACGCCGAGGACAAGTTCGGCGTGCGCATCCCCGACGACGAGGTCAAGAACCTCACCCACGTCCGCGACGCCGTCAACTACATCAACTCCAACCAGGGCTGACCCACCCCGGTCCGGTATGCCGCACCGCCGGCAACGGCGCTCAGCATACCGGAGCGGCGGTCCGCCCCTCCCCAGCCGCGCCCGCTGGGGAACCGATGAGTCCATACGAGGAGCAGCACAGATGTCCGCAGGTAGTGAGCGCCGCGTCGTCGTCACCGGATTGGGGGCCACCACTCCCGTCGGGGGCACCGCTCCCGCGACCTGGGAGGCGATCGTGGCCGGCCGCCCCGGCGCCAAGACGCTGCCGCAGGAGTGGATCGATGAGCACCAGCTGCCGGTCACCTTCGCCGCGACCCTCGACACTCCCACCTCTCAGACCCTGAGCAAGGTCGAGGTGCGCCGCAACGACCCCGCCGGACAGTACGCCCTGGTCGCCTCGCGGGAGGCCTGGGCCGATGCCGGCATCGAGGACGTCGACCCCGAGCGGCTCGGCGTGGCAATCGGCTCGGGCATCGGCGGAGTCTGGACGCTGCTGGACCAGTGGGACATCCTGCGCACCAAGGGACCGCGGAGGGTATTCCCTCTCGCCGTGCCCATGCTGATGCCCAACGGCCCCGCCGCTGCGGTCTCCCTCGACCTGCACGCCCGGGCCGGGGCGCACTGCCCGGTCAGTGCCTGCGCGAGCGGCGCCGAGGGGATGGGCCTGGCGCTCAGCATGATCCGCAGCGGCCGAGCGGACGTCATGGTGGCGGGCGGCACCGAGGCGGCCATCCACCCGCTGCCGATCGCGGCGTTCGCGGCCATGCATGCGCTGTCGACCCGCAACGACGACCCGGCCACCGCCTCGCGCCCCTACGACACGTCCCGGGACGGCTTCGTCATCGGTGAGGGCGCCGCGGTGTTCGTGCTGGAGGAGGAGGAGCACGCAAAGGCTCGAGGTGCCACCATCTACGCCGAGCTGGCGGGGGCCGGCATGTCCTCCGACGCCTACCACATCACCGCGGGCGAGCCCGGGGGTGCCGGAGCCGCGCGAGCCATGCTCGAAGCGGTGGCCGACGGCGGCCTGGAGATGTCGCAGATCGACCACATCAACGCCCACGCCACCTCAACCCCGGTCGGGGACAAGGCCGAGACCCGCGCCATCCACCGGGCCTTCGGCGAGCTCGCGACCCGGATCCCGGTCACCGCCACCAAGTCGATGACCGGGCACCTGCTGGGCGCCGCCGGTGCGATGGAGGCCGTCCTCACGGTGCTGAGCATCTACCACCGCACGATCCCGCCGACGATCAACCTGGAGAACAAGGACGAGGACATCGACCTGGACGTGGTGACCAAGCAGGCCCGTGCGCTGGGTGAGGCGGATGAGCCGGTTGCTGCGCTCAACAACTCGTTCGGCTTCGGGGGCGCCAACGTCGCGCTCACCTTCCGGAGCGCCCGATGACCACGCATGCGCCCAGCGCCGCCTCCGCCCAGGTCTCGGCCTCCGCCCGGGCCAAGCTGCCCCGGGAGGAGGACCCCCGACTCCCCCGCAAGCGACTGACCACGTTCTACGACGACGGCACGCTGGAGCTGATCACCCCCGAGGACGACTCCGGCTTCCTGGCCGCCGCGGGCACGGTCAAAGGGACCCGCGTGGTGACCTTCTGCTCCGACGCCACGATCCAGGGCGGGGCGATGGGGGTCGCGGGCTGCCAGGTGATCCTCACGGCATACGAGCGGGCGCTGGCCGAGGAGGTGCCGGTCGTCGGGCTGTGGCACTCCGGGGGCGCACGGCTGGCCGAGGGTGTCGTGTCGCTGCACGCCGTCGGCGAGGTCTTCGCGATCATGACCCGGGCCTCCGGGGTCGTCCCGCAGATCTCGGTCGTCATCGGCGCAGCCGCCGGCGGCGCGGCCTACGGCCCGGCGTTGACCGACGTGGTGGTGCTCGGCCCCGACGGGCGGGTCTTCGTCACCGGCCCCGACGTGGTGCGCTCGGTGACGGGCGAGTCCGTCGACGCGCTGCGTCTGGGCGGGCCCGAGCCGCACGGACGTCGCTCCGGGGTGGTGCACGTGGTCACCGAGACCACCGACGACGCCTACGAGCAGGGTCGGCTGCTGTGCTGGCTGTTGTCCGACCAGGGCGAGCTGCAGCTGGACAAGGTCAAGGATCGCGACCTTGCCTCGACCTTCCCCGAGTCGGCCAAGCGGGCCTACGACGTGCACCCGCTGATCGTCAACCTGCTGGACAAGAAGTCACCGTCGGTCGAGCTGTTCCCCAAGTGGGCGCCCAACATCGTGACCACGCTCGGCCGCTTCGGCGGGCGCACGGTCGGGGTGATCGCCAACAACCCGATGCGGCTGGGCGGCTGTCTGGACTCGATCTCCGCCGAGAAGGCCTCCCGGTTCGTGCGGATGTGCGACGCCTTCGGGGTGCCGCTGGTCGTGCTGGTCGACGTCCCCGGCTATCTGCCGGGGGTCGGGCAGGAGTGGGACGGTGTGGTGCGCCGCGGTGCCAAGCTGTTGCACGCCTTCGCCGAAGCCGTGGTGCCGCGGGTGACCCTGGTGACCCGCAAGACCTACGGCGGTGCCTACATCGCGATGAACGCCCGGTCCCTGGGCGCCTCCCGGGTGTTCGCCTGGCCGACCGCCGAGATCGCGGTCATGGGCCACGTCGCCGCGGTCCGCATCCTGCACCGCCGCAAGCTGGCCGAGGTGAGCGAGGAGGACCGTCGGGCCGCGGAGGCCGAGCTGGCCGAGTCGCACGCCCGCCTCACCGGCGGGCTCGAGCGCGCCGTCGAGATCGGGGTCATCGACGAGATCGTCGAGCCCAAGAAGACCCGCTCGGCGCTGGCGCGAGCCATCCTGGACGCCCCTCAGCGTCGCGGACGGCACGGCAACATCCCCCTCTGACCGATGTGCTCGGGATGGTGCACGCCTCCGCCCTGACTCGGACTAGGTTGGCTCCTCGTGCACATCCTGCGGATCGCCAACTTCGTCAGCCCCACCTCGGGGGGCATCCGCACCGCCCTGCGCGAATGGGGCAGGGGCTACCGGTCGCAGGGTCACGAGGTCTCGCTCATCGTTCCCGGCCCAGGCCCGGCGGTCACCGAGGAAGACCAGGGCTGGGTCTACCGGGTGCCGGCCATGCCGGTCGGTCGCACCGGCTACTCCCTGATCTGGAGCCGGACGCGGCTGAGACATCTGATGGAGCGAATCGCTCCCGACACCATCGAGGTCTCCGACCGCGCGACCCTGCGCTGGACCGGGTGCTGGGCCCGGCGGGCCGGTCGTGGATCCATCATGGTCAGTCACGAGCACCTCACCGGCATCATGGACCGCCGCACCCCGGTGCCCCACCGCCCCGCCCACTCGGTGGCCGACCTGATCAACCGTCGCAGTGCCGCTGACTACGACACGATCGCCTGTCCCAGCCGCTTTGCCGCCGAGGAGTTCCTCCGCATCGGTGTGGAGGCACACGTGGTGCCGCTGGGAGTGGACCTGCAGACCTTCCGCGCCGGCCCCGGACCCGAGCGGACCCGGCTCCCGGGCCTGCCCGGCAGTCGACCGCTGCACCTGATCCACTGTGGGCGGCTCTCGCCCGAGAAGAATCCCGCACTGTCCATCCGCACGGTGCGGACCCTGGTGGACCGCGGAGTCGGGGTGACGCTGACCGTCCTGGGGCACGGCCCGATGCGCGACCGGCTGATAACCCTCGCCGAGGGCCTCCCGGTCACCTTCCACTCCTACATCACCGATCGCGCCGAGCTGGCCGCGGTGATGTCCCGCGCCGACGTGGCGATCGCCCCGGGGCCGGTGGAGACCTTCGGACTGGCGGCCCTGGAGGCCATCGCCTGCGGTGTGCCGACCGTCTGCCCCGATCAGGGCGCGCTGCGGGAGGTGGTGGGCCCGGCCGGGACGGCAACCCGGTCACACCCCCATGCCTTCGCCGACGCCGTGCTGGGCCTGCGGGACCGCCCGGCGGCACGGGAGGTGGCCCGGGCGCACGCAGAGCGCTTCACCTGGGCCGTCTCCGCACAGCGGATGCTGACCCTGCACCAGCAGGTGCGGCGAGCCTGATCAGCTCACCTTGTGCAGCCAGGTCACGGGAGCCCCCTCGCCGGCGTGCCGGAAACGCTCGAGCTCGGCGTCCCATGCGGAGCCGATCGCCCGGTCCACCTCCGCGGTGAAGGCACCCAGGTTGCCGCGGGCGTCGGCCAGCAACGCGCGAAGCCGGTCCTCGTTGACGACGACGTCGCCGTTGGCGGACAACCGGGCGTGGTGGATGCCCAGGGCCGGGGTATGCGTCCAGCGTGCACCGTCGGATCCGCGGCTGGCTTCCTCGACGACCTCGTATCGAAGGCCGTCCCAGCCGCGCATCGCACTGGCCAGCTGGGCGCCGGTCCCCTGCTCGCCCGTCCAGGCGAACTCGGTGCGCATGGTGGCAGCCTGCGCCGGCTGAGGGGTCCAGTCCAGGGCGACCCTGGTATCCAGGACGCCTTCGAGAGCCCACCCGATGTGCGGGCAAAGTGCCGTTGGGGTGGAGTGAATGAACACCATCCCGCGGGTCATGACACGTGGCATCACCACTGACATCCGAGCCTCCTTAGTGCGAGGGACGTCTTCCCCAACGACCTCACAAGTGGCGGCGCGGCTATGCCACCATCATCTTGCCACAGCAGTCACGCCCGTCACAACACCTACCAGTCGACGGTCACCGTGCCGCCTCCGTAGCCGTGCTGCTGGTCGCGGCCCTCCACCGTGAGCTCGGTGGTCCCCTCCGGGATCTCCACCCCCGTCTGGGTCCGGGTGAAGGGCTGCTCGCCCGCATGATCGTGGGTCAGCATGTGCTCACCCAGGACCTCACCGTCCTGGTCCAGCACCCGCCAGCCGTCGGCATACCGCTGCGAAGTGTCGTAGGGCGAGGAGACGGTGACATCCAGGCTGGCCACGCCGTCGTCCTGCTCGGTCACCTCGACCTCGACGATGTCGGGATAGCGTTGCGCGGCCGACTCGGCGCTGCTCGTGGCGCCTGCCTCGGAGCCCGATCCGGCTTCGGTGTCGCCGCCACCCCCACCGCAGCCCCCGAGCAGGACCGCCACAAGGCCGATCCTCACGGCCCATCGCACGCTCCGCCTCGTGTGCCACATACCCCAGTGCACCACACCGGGACAGCTTCGCGGCGCGCCGTCGCATCCCGTCGCGCTGGAGGCGCCTTCCAGTGATAATGAGAGCACACCGCGCGGCAACCGCGCCGGATCAGTGAGGGGATCCCCGGCATCATGCAGACCCACAGCGCTACCTCTCGTCGCTTTGTGCCCAGGACCGTCGTGGTCACGCTCATCGCGTCGCTGACCACGGTCACGGCGTGCTCGAGCGAGGATCGGGCCGCGGCACCGACGGAGGGTGAGTCGCAGGCGACCGAGTCGCCCGCCGCGGCCGACTCGGCGACGGAGACCCAGGCCCTCATGGGGGATGTCGCCGCCCGGACGACCGCTGCACCGAGCGCGGCAGCGGACTCGAGCCCCACGACGGGACGCCCGTCGGCAAGCGCTGCAGCGAGCAGTCCGACTTCGACCGCCGTGGCCGCGCCGGCGGTGGACACCGACGCGGTCCCCGCGCCACTGGCCGGTCTTGCCGAGGGTCTGTATGCCGAGGGCCAGGTCTCGATGAGTGATGCGGTCCGCCGGGCGCTGGGTGAGCGCACTGTCGCCGATCTGGCGGCACGGGTCGAGGTGGCCGGCGCCACGGGCGAGTGGAAGGGCACCGGCATCGCGGTGCTGACCTCGGGCGAGGACGTGACCCTGGCTGTCGAGGCCGACGGAGGCTGGCAGATCGTCGGGGGCTGGTGGCCCTCGCTCGGCGTCGATCAACCGGTCCTGGGGGGTGCCCGCCATATGTTGTTCCTCGGCTCCGACGCGCGGCCCGGGGAGGCGGTCGACCGCGCCCGCGCCGACACCATCCAGGTGGTCGGGGTGGACGGCCGAGGTGGCGGCGGGGTCATGGGGATCGCCCGGGACTCCTGGGTGACCATGCCCTCGGGGGGCAAGGCCAAGATCAACGCAGCCATGGTCGAGGCAGGGCCCGCCGGGCAGCAGAGCACGGTGGCTGCCGCGACCGGACTCCCCATCGAAGGCTACCTGCTCACCAGCTTCGAGGGTCTCACCGGCTTGGTGAACGGGCTCGGTGGAGTGCCGGTCGATGCGCCCCGCAGGGTTCTGCAGGTCCCTGCGGGCAACAGTGTCCTCGACGGAAAGACCGCACTGCGGTACTCGCGCGAGCGCAAGACGGTGCCGGGTGGCGACTTCGGCCGCTCGCGCCACCAGGGCGTGGTCCTGCTCGGCATGGCAGCCATGGCCCGGGAACAGGGGCCCAAGGGGCTCCCGGCGATCCTGAGCACTGCCTCACCGCATGTGCTCTCAAACGTCTCGGCCGCGCAAGCGCTCACCTTCGGTGCCAACGCGTATGTCGTCAGTCCCGGTCAGGTGGGCACCAGCGTCGCCAAGGGTGGGTTCGGGTGGAGCGATGACGGTCAGTCGATCGTGCTGCTGGACGGCGCGGCATACGACGACTTCGCTGATTTCGCCGACGGCAACCTCGACTGACCCAGACCGTCAGGGATGAGTGCCGAGCATCCAACCCAGCCGCGCCGATGAGTGTGGCGGTGAGACATAGTCCTGGAGCAGTGCCACCCCGTGCCGGTGCATGGCACGCGCCACCTGGGGCCCTACATACCTGATATGCCAGGGCTCGTAGGCGTAGCCGGTGCGGTCCCGGTAGCCCTTCGGGTAGGACCGGATGAAGCCGAAGCGGTAGGCATGGCGCGCGACCCAGCGCCCCTCGGCGGTCCTGCCGAAACAGGCATCCAGGTAGCACTCACCCAGGGTGGTGTCCAGGTCGACCGCCAGACCGGTCTGGTGCTCGCTGTGCCCGGGGCGGGCGCTCGTGGCGTCGGCCGAGGCCCGGCCGTATGCCCGGACCCACGATGCGTAGGTCTCGGCCTGGGTCTCATAGGACCGGTATGCGCTGATCACTCGAAGCGCGAGCCGGTCAGCCTCGGCCGCAGCGAACAGCTGCCCAAGCTGGTCGGCGACCTCTGCGCGGAGCTGGTATGCCGGATCGTCCTGCCAAGGCACCAGGTCCGGCGGGGCGTAGTCCCGGGGGGTGAGTGGGCGCTGCTTGCCGACCGGGTCCAGCAGGTGCCTCCGATCAGCCCGTTCGAGCCGGGTCGGGCGCTCCTGGTCCTCGCCCGACCAGGTGGCCGAGGCGGTGCCCGGAAGCCACCCGGACGCCGCAAGACCGACGGGTCCGGCCAGGAGCAGGGATCGCCGACTGAGCTCAGGCACCACCCTAGAATGCCAGGTCGGCGTCAGGTCAGTCGATCCCGTCAGCGACAGTTCAAGCCTGCGGCCCGCCGAATGCTCGCTCGCCGTCGTTGCCGTGCAGGAGTGGGCCTCGGCACGTTACCTGCGCACCGTGGCGTCGGACAGAGTGGTCGGGGCACCGAGCCGACTCGACGGGGTCAACACCGGATCCAGCTCCTGCCCCGCGGCCGCGACAGCCAGCTTGCGGCCCAGCGCGGGCGCCTGCTTCCACAGGTTGTGCCCCGCAGGAAAGAGCAGCCCGCCGCTCTCCCACACCGCCATCCCGTCCTCACCCCACGGCAGCAGCGTGACCCAGCAGTGCCGCACGTCGACCGGCTCGGGGTCCAGCCCGGGCAGTGCCCGGCGGACGTAGTCGCCAGCCCTGGCGGCCAGGTCCCCCAGCTCTCCGGACGAGACCAGACTCGCGTCCTCGCGGGCTTCGGTGGTCTGGCTCAGCCCGAGGGCGTATGCCGTGTTGCCGGGGACGGCGGCGGCGTAGATCCCTGTCTCCCCGAACTCACCGCTGGAGTCCTGCAGCGTCGCGAGCCTCGCCGGAGCCTGCCCGCGCACGGCGAAGGTGAGCCGGACGTGCGCGGCGTGCTGCACCGGCAGGGACAGCCCGACGGTGCGGGCCAGGTGCGCGCTGCCCCGTCCAGCGGCCACCACGACCCGGTCGTAGGTGTGCGTGCTGCCGCCGCTGCGCACCTCGACCCGCTCGCCCAGCGGGCGGATGCCGATCACCTCATCGCCAACCCGTCGGTCCCCGAGCATTGCTGTCAGGGCCTGGATGGTCGCCGTCGTGCGGATCGATCCGCCGCCCTCGTCGAGCACGGCCGGGCCGTCGTATGCCGCGAGCAGCGGGTGGCACTGCGCCAACTCCTCCGCGTCGATCCGGCGGGCCGGCACCCCGAGCCGCTGCAGCAACGGGAGCCTGCGCTCCGCCGACGGCCCGAGCGCCACCGCACCGTCGCCGGAGACCATCTCCACCCCGAGCCGCTCGCCCCACTCCGCATACGCCGTGCGGCTCGCCTGAGTGGCCTCGACCAGCCGGGGGTCATCGTGTGCGTGCCGAAAGATCCGCCACAGCCCGCCGGACTGCCCGTTGCCAGGCACCCCCTGCTCGTAGACCCGCACCTCGACCCCGCGCTCCAGCAGCGCGTATGCAGTGCAGAGCCCGACGATGCCGGCGCCGATGACGGCGACCTGCGGCTCGTTGCCCATCCCGACTCTCCCTCACCTCGAGCTGATTCCCCGTGCCAGCGTCATACGGAACGTGCGCCATGGCG
>NZ_JBPCKQ010000236.1:0-8452 GCF_051004135.1 Ornithinimicrobium sp. | reverse complement strand
GACGCGGTGGCGTCCTTGATCGCGGCGAAGACCCACTTTTGGGCCTTGTTCTTCACTGACCGGGTCTCGGTCCAACCGGTGGCGATGCAGGGCCCCGGAAAGGTCGCGTCTCAGCAGGTCAGCAGGCAGTTGATGGCTCGGTCGGGGTCTCGGGCGTGATGCCGTAGGGCGGCGGCGATGTTGTCCCAGCCGGCTAGACGGAACAGTCCGATAGCGGTGTTGCGCAGGCTGGCCATGACGTGGGGGCTGTTGCCCGTACGCACTTGGGAGCGGTCCTCGTCGAAGGAGACATCGCGCACCCAGTGCAGGCGGTTTTCGATGGACCAGTGCTCTTGGACCCAGCCGGCCAGCACCGCGGGCGGTGCTTGTGCGTGGGCGGCGGAGGTGATCAGGTAGACGACCTCGACGCTCTTCTTCCCGGCCTTGGTGATGGTGCGCCGAACTTGGGCGACCTGGGCGGCGCCAGCGAATCCGGTCCAGGCGGGGGCATCGAGGATCTTGATGGTGCGGGTGGCCCGGCGCCCGTGACCGGTGGTGGTGGCGGTGTTGGCGGGAACGTCTTTCCATGGCAGGGCCTTGAGCCGGGCCAGCAGCCCGGGCTGGTTGGCCTTCACGGTGAGCACGTAGTCCGCGCCCGCAGTCAGAATGGTCTTTGCGGTGTCGGTCTGGGTATGCATTGCGTCTAGCGTTATCACGCATCCGCGCAGGTCAGCGGGGTCGAACCCGGCGAGGAGGTCACGCACGGCGGGGATCTCGTTGCTCTTGGCTGACACCGCGACCTGTCCCAGCACCAGGCCTGCTTGGTGGTCGAGGGCAGCGACCAGATGCGGTGCAGCACGGTCCTTGGTGCGTGCTCCGCGCACGGTCTTGCCGTCGATCGCGATCACTCGTCGACCCTTGATCTGACGGGTCCGGGTCCAGGCGAGCACCCCGAGTTGGCGGTCCAGGGCGGCCACATCGAGGCGGGCGAACAGCTTGCGCATCGTCGATTCCTGCGGTGCCGCGTCGAGCCCGAGCCTGGCGAGCCGATCGGTATCCAGGTCGGTGGCCCACTGCCCGATCGCAGCGAAGGACCGCGCCCCGGCCAGCACCGCAGACGCCGCCACCGCGAGCATCCCCGCCAATGGGTACCGCAGCCCACGCGGGTCACGTGGATCGGGGACTCGAGCAAGCAAAGCCACCAGTTCCTCGGCGTGGCCAGAGTTGGCGGCAGGCTGGATCGGGGAAGATGACATCGGCGGGTGTGGTCCTTGCCTGAGAGGTGTGTGTGAGAACTCCCATCTCAGCCCCTTGGGCCACACCCGTCACACACGCCACGCCGGTCACACCGCTACAAAACCGCAGATCAACGCGCTACTCGCCGATCTTTCCGGGGCCCTGAGGCTCGAGCAATCCGCGGGCCTCATACAGACCCAGGTTCTGCACCCCCATGCCGACTAGCTCGGCCGCGACGGAGATGCCATAGACACCTGGCTCTGGCCTGGCCACTGCCTCCACCGCTCGTCCCCTCTCTCAAGAGCTTTCTCGATGCTGCCTCTTGCGTCAGCATGCCACGAGTGGTAAAAAAAATCTATAGCACTCACCACAGATCGCCGTCGCGGTCCGTGGCCTAACCAAGAGCATCAGGAGACGACACGATGGAGGTGGACACGATGCTCATGCGCACCGACCCATTCCGTGAACTGGACCGACTCACCCAACAGGCGCTGGGCACCAACGGCACCCTGGCGCGCCCGTCGGTGATGCCGATGGACGCCTGGCGAGACGGCGACACCTTCCACGTCGAGTTCGACCTGCCCGGCATCAACCCGGACTCGATCGACCTGGACGTCGAACGCAACGTCGTCACCGTCAAGGCCGAACGCCCGGCCCGGGCCAGCGACACGGAGCTGATCGCCGCCGAACGTCCGCGCGGGGTGTTCAGTCGGCAGCTGATCCTCGGCGACAACCTCGACACCGAGCACATCGAGGCCAGCTACGACACCGGCGTGCTCACCCCGGCGATCCCGGTCGCCGAACAGGCCAAGCCGCGCAAGATCGCGATCACCGACAAGGGCGAGGAACAGCGGGCCATCAACGCCTGAGGCTCAGGGGTGAGAATGGTGCTCCAGATCTTGCATACCAGCGACTTTGATGTCACGCCGACCACGGACGAGCAGTTCCTTGAGTTGCTCTGCGCCAATGAGGACCTGCTGCGGGACGAGTTCGACGCGATCATCGCCGCGGAATGGCCCAGCCCGCCACCGGCCGAACCAGACCACGGCACCCGCGCCAAGCGAGGCCCCCGCCGGGGCCGGCATCGTCGCGAAGCCAACGCCACGCGCCTGCCGAACCAGCCACGCCACCCAGGCATCGGCAGGTGGGCACGGCAACGGTCACCTCCGCCCGCGGCAGCCACAACCGGAGACAGGAAGGCAGGTGATGCCACACGTGAATCCATCACGAGGTGACTGCTCGCTCGCCCGCACGGTTGCCCCTCAGCGTCCGACGCAGGCCGCGCGACGCCCGCGCCCGAACGACGCACCACTTCGCGGGCCGGCCACCGCAGCCATCCTCATACCGTGGTTCCGGCCGCAATAACGGCCGGGACCACCACCATCCGGACAACCGACACGATGATGAACGCAGCAGGGACCGACTTCTATGCCGTCCTGGGACTCACGCCGCACGCAACCCAGGCCCAGCTCCGCCACGCCTACCGCACGCTGCTTCGCCAGCACCACCCCGACACGCGCGTCGCCGAACAGGGCCAGTCCGTCGCGTCGGTCGACGCAGCTTTACAGGAAGTCTTGACCGCATACGAGGCCCTTCGCGACCCAGCCCGGCGCGCCGACTACGACCGGCTGCGCACCATCACCGCGCCGCGGTCCACCCGACAGAACATTCGGATTCACCCGAGGCACAACGACCTGAACATCACACCGCCGATCCAAGCTGGCCCGGTCCACTGGCTCAGTCAGCCAGAACCGTAGGCCGAACCTCTGCGGGACGGCCGGCGGCTCCCGTCGCCGTCTTCGGCCGCGACGATCTTGAGCGTCCAAAAGGGATCGCCTACTGGGGCTTCCCTCGTGACGGCGGGCATCATCGAGTGCGAGGGGGGTCCCGACGGCGTTCGGACGTAGGTTGACGGGGTGAATCCCGAAGATCTCGCGCATCTGGGCAGGGCGTGTGTTCTGCTCGAACGCGAATACGCCTTCGCGCTGGACGTGCCCACGATGGCGCGCGCGGCTCTGATGTCACCGGCACACTTCTCGCGACGCTTCCGTGAGGTCCTTGGTGAGACACCGTACGGGTATCTGCAGACCCGTTGTGTCGAGCGGGCGATGGCGCTGCTGCGCCGCGGCGATCTGGCCGTGACCCAGGTCTGCATGGAGGTGGGCTTCACCTCGTTGGGTTCGTTCAGCTCGACGTTCACTCGCCTTGTCGGCGCCGCCGAGCGCATACCGCGCTGGCGACCACGGCGTGCTGGCGCAGACCCCACCGTGTGTCCCCAAGGCTTGGACGCGACCGAGCAGGAACGGAGAAGCAGGGGGTACCGGCGGCCCCTGGGGTTCTGGTCCTGCCAACGGTAATCACCCATACGCCCGTCTTTGTCATCGACCTCGACGATGCGCTGACCTTCTACACCGACCGCCTCGGTTTCGAGGTTCGTGTCGACGTTTCGGCCAGACCCGCCATGCGCTGGCTGACCGTCGCAGCACCAGGTTCAGACCACGAGTTGCTGCTCGCCGCGGTTGACCAGCATTTCCCGCCCGTGGACCAGGACGCGATGCGCGAGCTGGTTGCCAAGGGCGACCTGGCGGTGTTCTGTCAGGTGGATGAGGTCGACGAGGTGTTCGAATCGCTGCGCGCGGTCGGCGCGGAGATCCTTCAGGAGCCCATCGACCAGCCTTACGGCATCCGCGACTGCAGCGTGCGCGACCCCCGCGGAAACCAGGTGCGCCTCAGTCAACCCCTGCCCAGCCAGCCATGAGCGGGGACCGGGGACCGGGGACCGGGGAGGAGCCAGCATCGACCTCCACACAGAGGGACCAGCGACAACGCGGACCCGGCGCCAGTACCGCGATGAGCCACCAGCTCCGGAAGGCGGATCGAGAGATGACTGACCTGTGGTCCGTGGTCCACGCCGAGCGGGCGGTCCTAGCGGCCGACCTCGCGGAAGTGACCGACAAGCAGCGGGCGACGCCGTCGCTGTGCACCGGGCTGACGGTGCGCAGCGCAGCTCTCATGCCCAAGGGCGCCATGGGGCCGGCCCGCAGTTCGCCCGTACGCCGCTGGGTCAGCGCTCGGCGGCAACTTGCCGGTCCGCGTCACTGGCCGGGACGGACCCCGGCGTAGGCGTACGGCTGGCGCGGGCGCGCTCCCACTCCCCCAGCGCGACGAACCCGGCCGACCCGGCGAGGGTGAGCAGTGCCGCCCACATCGGCATGGCACCGGGATCCGAGGCCCACAGCAGCGAGGCGATGCCCAGTGAGGCGGCCATCACGCCGGCCGACCAGGTCGGCAGCCGCATCCCGGCCGAGCGCAAGCCGGCCACCAGGCCGACCAACGGCGCAGACGTGGCCGTGGCCGCGACGCCGAGGTAGAACGGGCCCTGCGTCGGACCGACATACAGGTCCATCACGTCGAACGCGTAGATCGTCAGCGGCACCGCAGCCAGCAGAACGAAGGGGAGCATCAGCGGCGACGGGCCGGCGGGGCCGGCACGCAGCAGGGACCGGCGGTCCGGGTAGAGCGCCACCAGCCCGGCGGCGACAACACCGAACCCGATGACGAACACCCAGTCGTCCTCGCCGGGGGCGAGCAGCGTACCCCCGACATAGAGTCCGACCAGCATGGCCAGCACCTGCTGCAGGCCGGCCGGGTGGTGCTGGGCGCGCCAGACCAGGGCAAGGAACGCGGCCGACCAGCCGAGCGCGAGCCATGGGGCGTGCGGCAGCGCGGCGAACCGATCGCCGCTGCTGGAGTCCGCGGCGAGCATCTTCTCGAAGGCGCCCACGGTCAGCAGCGCGGTCAGTAGCGCCGCGATCGCGGCGAGGACGGTGAGAGCGCCGCGGCGGACGCGCCCTGGCTTCGACATGAGGTGCTCCTTCGGATCGGTGACGTTACCGACACCGTGTCTCAGGCACCGACCCGTAGGTCAGGGATCCGGGTCCCGATTCGGCCGGGACGGTCCCGGGACACCGCCGGCACTGTCGGCGACGCCCAGACCACACTCCCGGGCCAGCAGCGCGGCCTGGACACGGTCCTCCACCGGCAGCTTGGTCAACACCGCCGACACCGTGTTGCGCACCGTCTTGGGGCTCAGCACCAGCCGGCGGGCGATGGCGGCGTTGTCCATCCCGCGGGCCACCAGGTCCAGCACCTCACGCTCCCGGCGGGTCAGCGCGGCGAGGACGTCCGCGCCGGGCGGCGTCGCCTGCATGAGCACGCCCAGGCGCCGGGCCAACCCTGGCCCCAGCACAAGGCCACCGGCGGCGACGGTGCGCACGGCGCGATCCACCTCTGCACGCGAAGCGCCCTTCACCAGGAAGCCGCGGGCACCGGCGCGCAGCGCCGCGCCAAGCTGCTCCTCGCTGTCGGACATCGTGAGGATGAGAACCCCGATGTCAGGTGCGGACTGGGTGAGCCGGCCGGTGGCGGTGATGCCGTCGTCCGCCGCGGCCATGTCGAGGTCCATCAGCACCACGTCGGGCCGCTCACGCAGCGCTCGGACGACGGCCTCGTCGCCGGTCGCCGCCTCGGCCACCACCGTCAGGTCCGGCAGCGCGCCGAGCAGGGTGCCGAGGCCGAAGCGGAACGCCGCGTTGTCGTCGGCGACCAGCACCCGGATCATTGCAGCTCCACCGGCAGCCGGGCCAGGATCCTGGTGCCCACGTCGGGGCCGGACTCGATGTTCAGGCTGCCCCCGATCCGCTCGGCGCGCTCGCGCATCGACGCCAGCCCGACGTGCGGCTCGACGTCGTCGGCCATGCCCGGACCGTCGTCGTGCACCTCGACGACCAGGTGGCGATCGTGCACCTCGACGGCCACCGTGCAGGTCGCGTCGGGTGCGTGGCGTGCGGCGTTGGTGGCGGCCTCGGTGGCGATCCGCAGCGCCGCCACCTCCACCACCCGGGGCAGTGGCGGCAGCGGCGCACCCGGGCGCAGCGAGAGGCTTTCCGACCCGGCTGGGTCGCGCCGGGTCAGCGAGCGGCGCAGCGACTCACGCAGCCCGAACGTGTCCAGCTCGGCCGGCCCTAGGCCCTCGACGAGGCGGCGGACTTCGGCCACCGCGTCACGGGTGTACTCGTGCAGCCGCGGCAGCACCCCCATCGCGGCCGCGGGGTCGCGGCGGCCGATCTCCTCGGCGCCGGCCAGCCCCAGAGCGACGCCGGCGAGCACCGGGCCGAGGACATCGTGCAGGTCGTTGCGGATCCGCCGGCGCTCGCTGTCGCGGACCTGTTGCACTTGGTCGCGCGCGGCGCGCAGCTGGGCGGCCAGGGCCAGCGCCTCGAGGGTGAGACCGAGCTGCTGGGCAGCTGTTCGCAGAACATCGCGTTCCTCCGAGGTCGGCCGGTAGCCGTCGAAGCGGTCACCGACGGTGAGCACCCCCAGCGCCCGATCGCCGCGCTGCAGCCGCACAGCTGTGCCCGCGGTGCGCGACTCGCCCCGTTCGACTTCCAGGTCGAAGGCCTGCAGTCGCACCCACGGCAGCCGCAAGGACTCCCGTACGACCTCCGCGCACCTGCCCAGCACCTCCTCGGTGGAGGTGGCAGCACCCGTCGAGCCGGCGACCGTGAGACCCTCGACGAGTGCCGTCTGGTCACCGGGCGCGCCCAGCAGCAACCCGCGCACGGAGCGCCTCAGCCAGTGCAGCAGCGGGCTGAACGCGACCGCGACGACGCCAGCGCCTGCCGCGGCCGGCAGCCAGGACTGCCCGCCGACGACTCGGCCGAGCACGATCACGACGAGCAGGTAGGCCCCCAGCAGGCTGGTCAACAGCAGGCCGTAGACCACCGCACGGTTCAGCGCGACGTCCGCGTCGTACATGCGGTGCCGCAGCGTCGCGACCACGAGGGTGCCGGCGAACAGGGTCCCGACGACCATCTCGGCAAGGCCCCCGACCTCACCGCCAGGCGCGAGCAGGCTGAGCGCCAGCGAGACCGGCACCAACACGCCCACTGCGGTCACCCAGCGCAGCCGCTGCCGCACCTCCCCGGTCGCCCGGCGCAGCTTGGCTACCAGCGCGCCGGCGGCGACCGCGCTGGCGGTCACGAAGAGGGCGGCACCCAGCAGCCAGGCGACGCCCGACCACGGGCCGGGGACGGCCACCGGGTTGGTGACCGGCACGTCGCGCCAGACCGACTGGGAGAACGGCGTCACCATGTTGGCGACGGCGAAGGCGAGCACGGCACCCAGGGCGAACCGCCGCGGCAGCCGCCAGCCCGGCGACGGCAGCCGCCCGTCGGGGAAGGCGAACGGCAGCGCGACCGCCTGCAGGCCCGACAGCAGCACCCACAACCAACGGCTCAGCCATAGGGTGGCGGTCGCACCCGTGGGCGGCAAGGCGTCGGCGAGGGCCGCGCTGGCGTGCCCGCCGGCGAGCACCACCACCGCGCCGCACGCTCCGTCGGCCTGCAGGATCCGACCGACCGGGTGTCCGGGCCGGCGCGCGGCGACTGCGTGGCCCAGGATGCTCGCGACGAGCGTGCCTAGCACGATCACCGGCAGGAACGGGTTGGCGATCCGCTCTGGACCGGCCGATGCCTCCAGTCCCAGGCCGGCCAGCAGCAGCGCGATGGTCACGCCGAGAACCAGCCCGGGGCGCCCGGCCGGCGAACCAGGCGACCGCGGACTGCTTACCGAGGCCTGGGCTGTCTGGACCATCACCTCCCATCATGCCCGCGCTGAGAGGAATATGCGTAGGTAGGCCGACTGGGGCAATCCGGCTCTTCGCAGTTGAGCGTGGGCGGACGGTGATGCAAGGGGCTCGTGGCCCTGCTGAGATGGGAGTTGTCAAAAGTGAATGCTGTGGCGGCATAGGCAACAGCACCCATCGCGCTGACGCATCGGTACCCGGTCGGAAAGCTGCCAGAGTGTTGACCTCATAGGTCGTCCGGCCCCACGGCACGCCCCCTGCCAGGCACGCCTGAAACCCAGTCTGGATCAGCAGCAGAGCCGCCAACCCCCTCGTATGCAACGGCGGCATCCGTTCCCCGGGAGTCCTCCGGCGGCAGTCCCCTCACCGCGCAGCATCGCGCCGCGGGGACGGCTGGACATGGGCAGGGGCCGGGTCGACTGATGGCCGCTGCGGCACACTAAGGCATGGGCGTGGTCCTGTGATTCGCGGTCGGAGCCGTCGTCTGCGGGTACGTCGTGGTGCACGAGTACGGCCACGCGGGCGCTGCGCGCCTTATCGGTGTGCCCAGCGAGGAGATGTTCGTCCGGCTCACCCAATGGCCGGCTCATG
>NZ_JBPCKQ010000235.1:0-16431 GCF_051004135.1 Ornithinimicrobium sp. | reverse complement strand
TGCTGGGTCCCTTTTTCCTTCTTCCGGGGGGAGGGAAGTGTGTCGGCTGGGAGGGGAAATCTCGGAGGCCCCCTGGTGGCCGCGCCCGCCGCTCCAGCGCTCGAATTGCTCACGTTGACCCCTTCGTGCCCGAGCGTCGCAGGGTGCGGCGCTCGTTTGGCGGAAGAATAGGTGAGGTTCGCCGGCGACACAACGGCGGGGTCGGACCGGGGTGAGCGTAGGGCTCAGGTGGCCCGTGCGTCGCGGTCGAGGATCTGCATCTGCTCGGTGAGCAGGGCTCGCAGCCGGCCCCGGTAGTCGCTCTCGAACGACTTGAGCTCCTCGATCGTGGCGTTGACCCCGCCCTGCTGGGCGCCGAGGTCGGCCAGCACGTTGGCGCGGCGCTGCTCGGCCTCACCCACCATCTGGTCGCGGGTCTGCTCACCCTCGCTGACCAGGCGGTCGTGCGTGGCCTGGCCCTGCCCGACGAGCTCGTCGTGCTGCAGCTGCCCGCTGGCCACCAGCTCGTCGTGCTGGGTCTGACCCGTGGTCACCAGCTCGTCGTGTCGGACCTGAGCCGACTCGATCAAGGTGGCGTTGCGCTCGTCGGCCTCCCGGACGGTCGTGTCGCGGTAGGTCTCGGCCTCCTCGATCAGCCGCGCCTTGGTGCTCTGCCCCTCGGCGATGTGCTCGTCGTGCACCCGTTGCGCCAGCGAGATGATGTCGCCAGGACCGCCGGAACCCTCCGGCGCACCGGCCGGCTCGAGGACCGCGCCCTCGACCTGCTCCGGGGACCGGGCTGCGTCGTCCCGCTGCTGGGCACGGGCGGAAAGCTCGTCGATCTCGGCCACGAGCTCGTCGCGCTCCCGGCGCAGGCGGGCCACCTCCTCCTGCTCGGCCTCCGTCCCGGATCCGGACTCCGCCGCCTCCGCGGGGTGCGGATCGAGTCCCTTGCTGGCCCGGCAGTCCGCCAGGTCCGAGCTCAGCGAGGCGTTCTCGGCCCCCAGCCGTCGCAGTTCGACGACGATCTCGTCGAGGAAGTCGTCGACCTCCTGTTCCTGGTAGCCCCGCTTCAGCTTGGTGGACTTGAAGCTCTTCTTGATGACGTCCTCAGGAGACAGCGCCATGGTTCACCTCGCTCTAGGTAGGTCGTCGGCCCGGTCTGCACGGGGCGCTCACGACGTGGTTGGTGCACGGTCAAGGAGTCACCCTAGCGGACCCAAGGGCACCTGCTGCATACCCGGATCCGGGCTCAGAACGGGAGCGACGCGGCCAGCGATCGGGCGATGTTGACCCCGATGATGAGCACCAGGAAGGCCAGGTCCAGGGCCACGCCACCGATCCGGAGCGGCGGGATGACCTTGCGCAGCGCCCGCAGCGGTGGATCGGTCAGGCTGTAGACCCCCTCGGCCACCACCAGCACCGGACCCTTGGGTTGCCAGTCGCGGGAGAACACCTGCACCCAGTCGAACACCAGCCGCCCGAGCAGCACGATGAAGTAGAGGAACAGCAGAAAACTGAGAGTTGGACCGACGACCATGAGATCAGTGTCTCAACTCTGGTTGAACAGCCCCTGCTGGGTCCGGCCGGAGTCGATCGCTCCCTCCACCTCGACGTGCGAGGGCGAGAGCAGGAAGACCTTGGTGGTGACCCGCTCGATGGAGCCGTGCAGCCCGAAGGCCAGCCCGGCCGCGAAGTCGACCAGTCGCTTGGCGTCGGAGTCGTCCATCTCGGTGAGGTTCATGATCACCTGGGTCCCGGTGCGGAACGACTCGCCAATGTTCTTGGCCTCGTTGTAGGTGCGCGGGTGGATGGTGGTGATGCGGTTCAACTCGCCGACCTCCGGCTCCTGGACGACCCGTGCGACGGGCGTGCGGCGTGGCAACGGGGTGACCTCGGCCCCTCGCGAGGTCTCGGCGGGACGCTCGGACCCGCGGTCGTAGCCACGGTCGCGAGCCTGGTCGTCGTCGTAGTCGTAGGACTCATCCACCTCGGCCAGGCCGAGGTACTCCATGGTCTTGCGCAGTGCCCCGGCCATGTCAGCGAGCTCCTTGGTGCGTGCGGCTCCACCGGGATGGTGGAGGTGCGGACGCGGTCGACATTACCGGGGCGTGGGCCGGGTTCCGAGGATTGCACTGCCGACACGCAGGTGTGTCGCACCCGCCGCGATCGCCTGCTCCAGGTCGCCGCTCATCCCCATCGAGCGCCACGTCGCGCCGGGGTGGGTGGTCGCGATTCGCTGACCGATCTCGACGACCCGGTCGAAGGCTGCGCGGGTGCCCTCAGGATCGAGGTCCGCAGGGGCGACCGCCATCACGCCGAGCAGGTCAAGGTGGGCGCTCTCGGCGACAAGGTCGGCGAGCCCGGCCGCCTCGTCCGGCAGCACCCCGCCGCGCCCGGCGTGCTCCCCCTCCTCCAGATCGAGCTGGACGGTCACGCCGAGGTATGTCGTCCGCTCGCCGGCCTCGATCGCCGCGCCGGCGGCCCGGTCCAGGGCGCGCACCAGCTTGGGACGGTCCACCGACTGCACGACATCGGCATACCGCGCCACGGAGCGGGCCTTGTTGGTCTGCAGCTGGCCGACGAAGTGCCAGGTGAGCTCGCCTCGTGCTTCCGGTGTCAGCAGCTCGGCCAGCTCGGCCGCCTTGGCCGAGGCCTCCTGGTCCTTGTTCTCGGCGATGTCGCGCACGCCCAGCCGGATCAGGTGCGCGACATCCGTGACAGGGAAGAACTTCGTCACCGTGACGAGCGTCAGCGCCCCCGCGTCCCGACCCGCCCCTCGGCACGCCCGCTGGATCCGGTCCCGGACGGCGTCCAGGGCCGCGCCCAGCTCCTGCCTCCTGGTCTCGTCATCGGGCTGCTCACCGGACCCGGTCATCAGGCCGCCCGGTGGGGGGCGAGCAGGCGCACGACGCCGGCATACCGACCGGTCCTACCGTCGCGACGGTAGGAGTAGAGGTCCTCGACCTCCCGGGCGCACCCGCCCAGCCAGCGGCAGGGCACCCCCTCCGCAGCGAGCTGCTCGACGACCCCGGCTGCGACGTCGATCGCCGGTGTCCCGGCCCAGGACACGCTGTGCGCCGCGGCGCTGACCTCACCGGCCTCGGCGCGCATCGGGGCGGACACCTCATAGCACCGCCCGCAGATCGAGGGACCGACGACGGCCTGCAGGTCGGCAGCACCCAGCGCCCGCATCCGGGCGAGCGTCACCGGCACCACGGCGGCCACAAGCCCCTTGCGGCCGGCGTGCACGGCGGCGGCCAGTCCGGCCACGCGGTCCACGATCAGCACCGGGGTGCAGTCGGCGACCAGGGCGAGCAGGACGACGTCCGGGGTGTCGGTGACCAGCGCATCGCACGCGGGTGCCGCGACGGGCTGCTCGGTGCGCCCGTGGTCGCCGCGGACCTGAACCACCTGGGTCCCGTGCTGCTGGTCCATGAAGCGCAACGCGTCCACCGGGACCTCGAGGGAGCGCGCCAGTCGCTGCCGGTTGGTCGCGACGTCCGCGGGGGCATCGCCGACGTGACTACCCAGGTTGAGCCCCGACCAGGGTCCCCGGCTGGCGCCCCCGACCCGGTCCGTGACAGCCCACTCGACGCCGTACAGCTCATCGTCGGGATCGACCCGCTCACGCCACCAGAACACGCGGCCTACGGTAGTTCACCGAGAGCTACTGCTCGGAGAACGCCGCGATGATGTCGAGCGCGGCTGGGCCCATCAGCACGATGAACAGCACCGGCAGGATGCACAGCATCAGCGGGAAGATGACCTTGACCGGGATCTGCATCGCCTTCTCCTCGGCCCGCTGGCGCCGCTTCATCCGCATCTCGGAGGCTTGGGTGCGCAGGGTGTCCGCGATGGCCACCCCATACTTGTCCGCCTGGATGATGGCGCGCATGAAACGGCGCAGGTCGGGAGCGCCGGTGCGTGCCGCGAGGCTGGTGTAGGCGTCGCGCCGGGGACGGCCGGCTGAGATGTCCTGCAGGGTGCGGGTGAGCTCCTCGGCCAACGGACCGCGCCCGTTGGCCGCTGCGCGTTGCATCGCCTGGTCGAAGCCCAGGCCGGCCTCCACGGCGATGGTCATCTGGTCCAGGGTGTCGGCCAGCTCCAGACCGATCTGGGTGCTGCGCTCCTGGGCCCGGGAGTGCAGCAGCAGCTCGGGCAGGAAGTAGACGACCACGACCGCCGCCACCGACAGCAGCACCGTCAGCGCCCCGGGCGCGACGGTCCAGTAGAGGTAGCCCAGAGCGGCCGTCAGAGCCGGACCGACCACCTTGACGGCGACGAGGCGCTCCATCGGCCAGGCGGCGGGGCGGCCCGCCCGGGCGAGCATCCGCTCCAGCCGGCCCGGAGCCCAGGACGGGAGCAGCCACACGAAGATCCCGGCCAGCCGGCTCCGGGTGACCGGCCCGGACTCCTCCCCGGCGAGCACCGCCGGACCGCCGCGGTTGAGGTTGACCCGGACTCGTTGCGTCGCGGCGTCCGGACCGTCCAGCACCGCCCAGACGAGCACGCCCAGGGACAGGCACACCAGGGCCACGGACAGCAGCACTACGGGGGACATCGGGGGTTGCTCCTCTCGGCGGACGACGGTGGGGGTCCTAGAAGGTGATGCGGACGACCTTGCGCATCCACAGGGTCCCGACCACCATCAGCACGGCAGCGGCGACGATCAGCCCGTAGCCGGCCAGGCTCTGCGTCAGCTTGCCGATGTAGGCGGGCGTCGTGAGGTAGAGGAAGCCGCCGATCCCCACCGGCAGCGCCAGCAGCACGTAGGCGCTCAACTTGCCCTCAGCACTCAGTGCCTGCACCTGGCGCCGGATCTGGTTGCGCTCACGGATGGTGTGCCCGACGCCGTCGAGCACCTCGGCCAGGTTGCCGCCGACCTCACGGTTGATGGCGATCGCCTGGGAGACCCAGACGAAGTCGTCGCTGCCCATCCGGGCGCAGGTCTCGTCCAGCGCCTGAGCCAACGGCCGACCGACCCGGGTCTCGTTGATGATGCGGGAGAACTCGGACGCGGTGGGCTCCTCGGCCTCCTTGGACACCGCGTCGACCGCCTGCAGCAGACTGTGCCCGGCCCGCAGGCTGCTGGCCAGCAGACCGAGCGAGTCGTCCAGCTGGTCGGCGAACGCCGCGCGTCGCCGACCGGCCTTCAGGCTCAGGTAGACCTTGACGAGCATCGGCGCGACCGGCGCCAGCAGCAGACCCAGCAGCCCGAAGAGCAGCGTGCCCACGGCCCCGGTGACCAGGAAGCCGACGACGACCAGCAGCGCCATGTCCTGGGTGCGCATGGCCAGGCCGGCCTGCTCCAGCGCACTGGCCACAGTGCCGCCGGCGCCCCGGCGACGCATCAGCCGGTCGATGAGCTCGGTGACGGCATCCGTGCTCCGGGTCAGCAGGCCCGGCTCGTCGGAGCTGGCGACGCTCAGCCGGGCCCGGGACACCCGTGGTCGGCGCGGAGCCACCAGGGCATAGGTCAACACCAGCAGCGCCACGACAAGCGCCCCGAACGCCAGCCCCAGCTGCGCGGGCACCACGCTCACCGACCGGCCGTTGCGGGGACCTCGAAGACCCGGGGGGAGACCTTGATCCCGAGGTCGTCGAAACGGTCCGTGAACTTGGGTCGAACCCCGGTGGACACCGGCTTGCCCAGGTAGCGGCCCTGGTCGTCCATACTGGCGGAGTAGTCGAACAGGAAGGCGTCCTGCAGCGTCACCCGGTCACCCTCCATCCCCTGCACCTCGGTGACGTGGGTGACCCGCCGCCCGCCGTCCTTCATCCGGGTGAGCTGGACCACCACGTCGACCGCCGAGGCGATCTGCTCCCGGATGGCCCGCAACGGCAGGTCCATCCCGGCCATCAGCACCAGGGTCTCCAACCGGGCTATCGAGTCCCTCGGTGAGTTCGCGTGCACCGTGGACAGTGACCCGTCGTGACCGGTGTTCATGGCTTGCAGCATGTCCAGGCTCTCCCCACCACGGCACTCCCCGACCACGATCCGGTCGGGGCGCATCCGCAGCGAGTTGCGGACCAGGTCGCGGATCGCGATCTCGCCCCGGCCCTCGATGTTGGGCGGGCGACTCTCCAGGCGGACCACGTGGTCCTGCTGCAGCTGCAGCTCGACCGCGTCCTCGATGGTGATGATCCGCTCATTGTTGGGAATGAACGAGGACAGCACGTTGAGCAGCGTGGTCTTGCCCGTGCCGGTGCCACCGGAGACGATGATGTTGAGGCGGGCCTGCACGCAGGCCTGGAGCAGCTCGGCCATCTCCGGGGAGATGGACCCGAACCGGACCAGGTCTGCCACTTTCAGTGGGTCCTTGGCGAACTTGCGGATCGTCAGGGTCGAGCCGCTGTAGGCCAGCGGCGGGATCACCGCGTTGACCCGGGAGCCGTCGGGCAGGCGCGCGTCCACCAGCGGCGACGACTCGTCGATCCGGCGGCCCACCTTGGAGACGATGCGCTCGATCACCCCGCGCAGCTGCGTCTCGGAGCTGAACCGCATCGGGCTGAGGGTGAGCTTGCCGTGCTGCTCGACATAGATGCGGTCCGGGCCGTTGACCATGATCTCGGTGATGCTCTCGTCCTCCAGCATCCCCTGCAGCGGGCCGTGTCCTAGCACGTCCGCCTCGACCTCGGCCATCAGCCGTTGCCGTTGGGCCGTAGTGAGGGGGACCTTCTCCTCCTCGACCACGCGGTTGAGCTCGCGGCGCACCAGGGCGTAGAGCTTGGCCTCGCTCAGGCTGCTGTCGCTGAGCCGGGCACCCATCCGCTGGAACAGCGCGTTGGTGGCCCGCTCCTTCATCAGGGTCAGTGCGTCGTTGGGCCCTTGGGCAGTCGAGGTGGTGCCCGACGCAGCCGTCGATGGTCGGGTCGTGGCTGCGGGCGGTGCCGCGACTCCGGCGGGGGTGGCGGTCGAACCCGCCTGCGCCGTCGGGTCCAGTGCGGCCATGGCCTCGTCGGAGGCTGTGGGCTCGAGGAGCTCGGCGGGGGTCTGCGCAAGCTCGGAGGACCCCGTGGACATCTCGGGCAGGTGCAGCATGGGGCTGGCCTGTGCCTCGTGCAGCCGCTGCGACAGGTTCACAGGGCTGCCGCCGACATGTTGCGGTGCCGCCCCATCAGCCAGCGTGACTGCTTCTTGACGGCCGCCGCGGGCAGGTAGCCCTGGACCAGGTCACGCAGCCCCTTGCTGACCGGGTCCTTGCCCTTGGCCGTCAGCAGCGGGACCCCTTGGTTGACCGAGGTCAGGACGCTCTTGTGCCGCGGGAGGCTCAGCGCGACCCGGCCGCCGATGGCGGCCTCCACGTCCAGCACCGTCATCCCCGCCTGCTTGTCGTCGAGGTTGACGATCACCTGCCGGGAGGCCGACATCATCGACAGCGAGTCCAGCGTGTCCAGCTCCTTGCGCAGCCCGCGCACACCGGGCACGTCCATCCCGGTCACGAAGACCAGGTCGGTCGACCGGTCCAGTGCGGTCAGCGTGTGCTCCAGAAGGCCGGGAGCGGTGTCGACGACGACGTAGCGGAACTCCCCGGCCAGGATGTCCAGCAGGGCCCGCACGTCCTCGCTGCGCACCTCGTCGGCCTCGGCCGGCCCCTGCGGACCGCACAACACGTAGAGCCCGCTCGAGTGCTCGGTGAGGTAGGTCTTGAGGATCAGACTGTCCTCCATGCCCCGACCCCGGATCGCGTCGGGCAGACAGTACTCGGGCTCCAGGCCCAGCGCGCTGGCGACGTCGCCGAACTGCAGGTCCAGATCCACCAGGACCGTCGATCCCTGCTCGCACTGCGCCAGCCCCACCGCCAGGTTGGTCGCGACGGTGGTCTTGCCCACGCCGCCCTTGGGCGAAACGACCCCGATGAGCCGCCCGAAGGGCGGGGAGTTGCCGTTGCTCTCGGCTGCCCCCGTCCGGTGCAGCGCTCGGGTCCGGGCGACCTGCAGGGCCCGGTCCAAAACGACGCGGACCTCCTCGAGGGGGGTGTCCGGCGCCAGGACGTCACGCACCCCGGCGCGCATCGCGGCCGTGGTCGAGACCGAGTCCTGGTCGGCGATGAGCAGGACGCTCAGGTCGGGGTGGGCGCGGTCGAATGCCGCCGCCAGGTGCAGTGCCTCCCTGACCCGGCCGGAGGTGGCGTCGAGCAGGACCACCTCGAGGTGACCCTGCGTCGGGGAGAGGGCCAGCACCCTCGCGGGGTCGTTGGGCACCGGCCCGGGGATCTCCGCGACCGCGCCTCCGGTCGCGGTCCCGATCAGCGCCGAGACCTCGGGCCGGGGCGCCACGAGCAAGATCGACATCATGGATAGATCGTCTCCCTCTCGGTAGTGGTGGTGTCGCTGTCCGGCGCCTCGTCCGGATCGAGGGACAACCAGAGCGTCCCGTGCTCCTGGCCGAAGACGACCAGCTCGGTATCCGCCGAGGACATCGCCAGGGTGACCATGAGGCCCTCGGCGGGGGGGGTCTGGGCCTGCGGGTCGACCGCCTCCGGGTCCTCGGCGGCAGCCGCGTCTTCGGGCGCCTCCGCGTCCTGCGGGGCGGTGACGGTCTCCGGCAGCGCGATCCCGCCCTGCACCCGGGCAACCAGCACCTTGTCCAGGATCTGCCGGGTCTGCGGTGGGTCGGTCATCGACATGTAGACCCCGACCGTCTCGCCGGGGGTCAGGTAGCCGCCGAGGACACGGGCGGGCTCGAGCAGGACCGAGATCTGCTGGAAGTCCTCGGGCACCTCGACCGGTCCGGCCCCCTCCAGATCCTGCGGATCCACGAAGCGCGCGCTGAGCAGTTGCTCACCGGGCTGCAGGTCCACCGCGGCCACCTGACCGGCGACGTCGTCCAGGCTCGTCAGCGCCCCCGGCACCGCAGCACTGGCCGGCACCTGCTCGGTGGCGACGCTGTCGCCGATCTCCTCGGCGGACGTACCCACCGGGACCGTGTTGACCACCTCCAGGACGGTGACCGGCTCGAGGTCGGACAGCGCGCGCCGGTCGGCACCGCCGACGTAGGACACGATGACCAGCGCACCGACGGCGGCCACCACGAGGGCCAGGACCACCGCGATCAGGCGACGGGACACGGGCTCAGCCTCCGTCCGGCAGGACGAGCTCGGCCACGGCTGCGCCGAGATCGGGCGCGGCGCCGTAGTCGAAGGCGTCGGAGGTATCGACGTACTCCACGAAGTAGCCCTGTAGACACCGGACGCTGCCCTTGCACGACCCGCTGGCGTTCCACGAGTACCGACCCACGAAGTGGTAGCCGGTCACCTTGAAGGCCGCGTAGCCGTAGACCCGGTAGATCGCGCTGCTGCCGGTGCCGTCGTAGTAGTCGAACAGGGGCAACAGGACCGTCTGAAACTGCGTGTCGGCGAAGTCCTGGGTGGTGCACCCGCTGGGCACACTCGCGCCGGGGTCGGAGTAGTGGATGCCCCCGGCGCCCGTCGTCGCGTCGCAGGTGCCCGGGTCGGGGGTGAGCCAGCCGAAGCCACCGGGCACCAGGTTGCCGGAGGGCCCCGTGCAGGTCGTGCCTGACGTCTTGGTGAAGAAGATGGTCTGCAGTGTGGTCTCGGACAGCTCGCCGCCGTTGGTGGCCAGCTGCTTTTGCCACTCGCACAGCGAGAACGCCAGCGGCAGCACCGAGGTGCCACCGGTCGGTGCGCCCCACGCCACGGTCGCTTCCGTGCCGATGTCGCTCTGGTCGACCCCGAGCACGGGGGCGAAGAAGTGCTCCCGGGTGGTCTGAGCGCGCACCGTCGCGCGCGCAGCGGTGAGCTCGGTCGTGGCACTGGCGGCAGCGTCGTTCTTGTTGGCCTGCACCAGCGGCGTAGCGATCTGCGCGGCGGAGGTCTGGTCGCACGGGTCCGTCGCGCAGGTCTGGGCGACGGCCAACGCGGCGGCGTCGGCGCCGGTCTGCAGTTGCTGGCGGTCGGCATACATGACCGCCACGTCGACGGACACCGCCGCCAGGCCCAGCAGCGGGACCATGAGCAGGGCGACCACCACCGCCACAGCTCCACGTTCGCGATCCTCACTCAGCCGTTGCACAGCATCACCCCCTTGCCCTCCAGGGTCAGGTTGGCACCGAACATCCCAGTCAGGAACTCCATCGGATAGCTCACGGTGGCAGTGACCTGGGTCTCCGGAGTGCAGCTGTCCGTGCTGAACGTGATCTGGCTGTCCGCCAACGCGACCGTCGTCGCTGCAGTCTTGGCGGCCTCGCGGGCGCGCGCCTGGTCGTCACTCAACGCCATCACCCGCGCCCCCTCCCGGGCAGCGTTGGAGACGGTGGTCTGCAGGTAGTAGGCCCGACCGAACTCGGCGATGCCCAGCACCAGCAGCACGAGCAGCGGCACGATGAAGGCGAACTCCACCGCCGCCGCCCCTCGGTCCCGTCCTCGGTTCCGCATCACACTCTCCCCCTCTCCTTCGGACGAACGCGCCGGCGCAGTGACCCGCCACGGGCCAATGCACCGGCACACCAGTCGAGCGTGGCTCAGGCGGTGGTTCAGCCACCCCCGAGGGAGCTGGTGATGTTGGTGAAGAGCGTGTTGAGCTGACCACCGAGAGCGGTCACAGCGACGATGATGACGACGGCGATCAGACCGACGAGCAGGCCGTACTCCACGGCCGTGGCCCCCCGGTCCTTGCCCTGTGCCTCGATCCGGTCCTGCAGGGTGTGCAGCATGGTGTAGACGTATGCGGTTGCGGCGTTCATGAACATTCCTCCCAGTGTGCGCCGCGTTTACGATGCGGCGCTTATGCGTCAACCCGGTCCGGTTGGACCGGGGGTCGTTGAATAGGATCGCACATTTCTTGCCTATTTCGCACGTTTGCTGTTTAGGCACCTGTTTGCGCTCCCAGCGTCTCCGCATGCCGGAAGCCGCCGTGCCCCGAGACCCCCAGCAGTAACTTTGCGCAAACTTGAATCTTTTTACTTTTCGCGCACCTTCGCCATACCCTTGCCGCATGTCCCCGTCCGAGCTCGGTCTGCGTGCGCGCAAGAAGGCGATGACGCGCGACGCCATCGCCCAGGCCGCGCTCCGACTGACCGTGACGCACGGGCTGGGGTACCTGACGATCGATCGGATCGCCGAAGCCGCGATCGTCTCCCCGCGGACCGTGACCAACTACTTCCCCGGCAAGGAGGCGGCCCTGGTCGCGGCCGCCTCGCCGGACATGGGCGCGCTGACCCTCGCGTTGCGGGCCAGGCCTGCGGACGAGCCGGTGCTGCACTCGCTAAGCACGGTGTTCGTCGGTCAGGCGCGCAGTCGCACCCCCGCCCAGGTCACGGTGCAGATGCAGGTGCTCAGACTCCTCGAGCAGCACCCGACCCTGTGGCCCTACCGGCTGGCGGAGGACATCGATCTCGAACGGTCGCTCAGCACGGTGATCGCCGGGCGCACCCGGCGCGACGAGACCGTCGACCTGATGCCCACGCTGGTCGGTGCGGCCGCCGTGGCTGCGGTGCGGTCCGCCCTGCGCCTGTGGGGACGCTCCGAAGGCGCCAGCGGCGCACTGCCCGATCTGATCGAGGAGGCCTTCGCGAACCTGGCCTCCGGGTGCGACCACCCCGCCGCGACCTTCGCCGGCGCGCGAGACGATCCGTCAGCGGCCGGCGCGGACCGCGGACTGCCGGTCGGTCCCACGGCCCGCGGCTGAGTGCCCCCCCAGCGTTTAGGGCCTACTTCAGGAAGTCGGGCACGTCCAGGTCGTCGGTCTGCTCGTAGGTGACGGTGCGCGGCGGACGCTCGGCCGCCGGCCGCGACGCACCCGACTGCTGCTGCTCTGCGGTGTCTGCGTCGCCCGGCTCCTCGTCCGGGGCGGACGGCGCGGCAGCCGGGGACGACGGGGCGGCGCGCTGTTCCGGAGCGGCGGTCGAGGAGCCGCGGCCCCCGCCGCCCTGCTGCACCTGACCGAGCGCCCGGTCGTCGCTGCGCTGGGTCGGAGAGCCGCTGTCGAAGCCGGCCGCGATGACCGTGACCCGCACCTCGTCGCCGAGGGAGTCGTCGATGACCGCGCCGAAGATGATGTTGGCGTCCGGGTGGGCGGCCTCCTGCACCAGCCGGGCCGCCTCGTTGATCTCGAAAAGACCCAGGTCGGAGCCGCCCTGGACCGAGAGCAGCACGCCGTGTGCGCCCTCGATGCTGGCCTCCAGCAGAGGGGAGGAGATGGCCAGCTCGGCTGCCTGCACGGCGCGGTCCTCGCCGCGCGCCGAGCCGATGCCCATCAGCGCTGAGCCGGCTCCCTGCATGACCGACTTGACGTCGGCGAAGTCGAGGTTGATCAGCCCCGGCGTCGTGATCAGGTCCGTGATGCCCTGCACGCCGGACAGCAGCACCTGGTCGGCGCTGCGGAACGCGTCGAGCATGCTGACCGCCCGGTCCGAGATCGACAGCAGCCGGTCGTTGGGGATGACGATGAGCGTGTCGACCTCCTCGCGCAGGCCCCCGATGCCCGACTCGGCCTGGTTGGCCCGGCGCCGACCCTCGAAGGTGAACGGCCGGGTGACCACACCGATGGTCAGCGCTCCGATCGACTTGGCGATCTTGGCCACGACGGGGGCACCCCCGGTGCCCGTGCCACCTCCCTCGCCCGCAGTGACGAAGACCATGTCGGCCCCGCGCAGGGCCTCCTCGATCTCCTCCGTGTGGTCCTCCGCGGCTCGCCGACCCACCTCCGGGTCCGCACCGGCGCCCAGCCCCCGCGTCAGCTCACGACCGATGTCGAGCTTGACGTCTGCGTCGCTCATCAGCAGGGCCTGGGCATCGGTGTTGATGGCGATGAACTCCACGCCCTTCAACCCGACCTCGATCATCCGGTTGATCGCGTTGACTCCCCCACCCCCGATACCGACGACCTTGATGACGGCCAGGTAGTTCTGCGCTGCGGACACGATGCGCCTTTCGTGAAGTGTGCGGTCGGCCCGGACCCGGCACGAGAGGCCCCCGTGCACCTGTGTCCGAAACCGGTGTGAGCATCATACGGTTCCGGTGTCCTGGGCACGACCCAGCCTAGACCTCAAGTCAAGGTTGAGGGTTCCTCTCTACCCTCGACCCTCCCCTCAGGTGTCGTCGTCGGGGGTCAGCCCGGTCACCACGGGGGTTCGCGGGGTGCTGAGGTCCACCCCCATGGTCTGCTCGCCCCCGATGTCGATCTGCTGCTGGGCAAGCAGGGCGGCGAGCACCCCGGCCTTGAGGTCGTCCTGGCCGGGCGGTCCCCAGGAAACCAGGACCGGCCCCAGGTAGAAGCGCAGATCACCGTCGGCGGTCAGCCGCACCGAGGAGATCCGCTGCGCGGTCTCCGGCGGCAGCGCCGCGAGCACATCGAGCACCCCGGTCAGCGAGTCGCCGCGCAGGTCGCCGCGCGAGGCCCGGACCAGCATCAGGTCCTCAGGGCGCTCGGCGATCCTGTCGAAGATCACACCGGTGCCGTCGGCGACCTGCAACCGGGCGGAGCCCGCCTGGTCGATCACCAGCGCCGGCTCTCGCAGCGAGACCTGAATGGTCACGGCGGAGGGCCAGTCACGGGAGACGTCGGCCTGCGCGACGCGCAGATCCTGCTCCACCCGTCGGGCCACGGCATCTGTGTCGATCCTGGCCAGGGGAACGCCCAGCGGCACGCTCGCCCGCTCCTGGGCACCGGCCGCCACCTCACCCTGCACGCCCGTCACCGCTACCTCCTCGACCACGAAGGCCGGAGACCACCACAGCGTCAGCACGACGGCGCTCACCAGGACCAGGACGACCCCGAGCCAGGTCCACACCCGTCGCGCGCGACGACGCAGCGAGCTGGCGCGCTGGGCGAACCGCGCGTGCCCGGCCCGGCCTGCTCGGTCACGTCCGGCCTGCCGGGTCGCTGCACCGGCCACACCCGGGCGGCCCCCCTGGCGGGTGCGGGAACCGGGCCGGAGTCCGGTGGCCATCAGTGTGTCTCCTCCGTCGTGTTCGGCGATCGGCCCAGGGCCAGCAGCAGTCTCGGTCCCACCTTCGTCACGTCTCCCGCGCCGACGGTGAGCACCAGGTCCCCCGGGCGGACCAGCGCGGCAAGCTCCCCGGGCGCCGAATCGGGGTCGTTGCCGACGCGCACCTCGGCAACGGACGAGCGACCGGCGCGCAGATGCTGTGCGATCAGCTCGCTGTCGACTCCGGGCACGGGCTCCTCACGCGCGCCGTAGACGTCCAACAGGACCACGACGTCGGCGCCGCTGAGCCCGGCGGCGAACTGCTCGGCGAAGGCCCGGGTCCGACTGTAGAGGTGCGGCTGGAACACGACGATCAGACGACCTGCCCCGCGGACCGCCGACCGTCCGGCCAGCACCACGGCGGCGACCTTGTCAGGATTGTGGGCGTAGTCGTCGACGACCTCCACACCGGCGGCCACACCCAGCCGCTCGAACCGACGCCGAGTGCCCGGAAACGTGGCCAGACTTTGCACCGTCGTGTCGATGGACTGGCCCAGGCCGGCCGTGGCGGCGAGCAGCGCCGCCACCGCGTTGTGCAGGTTGTGCCGACCGGGCATCGGGATCTCCAGCCGGTGCTCGCTGCCGGCCTTCACCGGTCCCAGGCCACGCGTGCACCGCAGCACCGTGGACCCGCTGGCCGCCCCCGTCTCGACCTGGTCCAGCACCAGATCGGCGTCCGCCGAGCTGCCCCAGGTCAGCACCGGGCGCCCGAGCTCACGCAGCTCGCGGGTCAGGGCTTTGGTGCCTGGGTCGTCGGCGCTGGTCACCAGCAGACCGTCCGGGGCACCGGCTCCGACGGTGTCCGCGAAGCGGCGGAACGCGCGCCGGACCCCGGCGAGGTCGCCGTAGAAGTCGAGGTGGTCCGCCGTGATGTTGGTGACCACCGCAACCCGCGGCCGGTAGGCCAGGAAGGACCCGTCGCTCTCGTCGGCCTCCACGACCACCGGACCGGTGCCCAGGGCCGCATTGCTGCCTCCGAGCAGGGCCGAGCCCAGGACATATCCCGGGTCGGCGCCACAGCCCTTCAGCAGGTGGGTGAGCATGGCGGCGGTCGTCGTCTTGCCGTTGGCCCCCGCCACGGCCACCGCGTCCCGCCCGCCCAGCAGCGCGGCGATGCCCTGGGCGCGGTGCAACACCCGTAGCCCGCGCGAGCGCGCCGCGGCCAGCTCGGGGTTGGTCTCGCGGACGGCGCCGGACACGATCACCGTGTCGGCCCCGCCGACGTGGGCGGCGTCGTGACCGAGGTGCACCTGCGCCCCTTCGGCGGCGAGCTCGCGCAGCGTGCTGCTCGGCTGCTGGTCGGATCCGGAGACGACGCATCCGGCAGCCAGCAGCATCCGCGCCACCCCCGACATGCCGGAGCCCCCGACGGCGATCAGATGCACGACCCCGAGGTCGGCGACCGGGGGCACCGCCGCCGCGAAGTTGAACCGTTCGGCGCTCACGACGCTCACGCCTGCGCCGCCGCGTGGAGCACGATGTCGGTCAGCGCCTCGTCGGCGTCCCGGTGACCGATCGCCGCCGCGGCGGCACCCATCCGCTCCAGCCGGGCCTGGTCGGCCAGCAGGGGCAGCACACACTCCCGCACCCAGTCCGGACCGACGGCGGAGTCCTGCGTCAGCAGCGCTGCCCCGGCCTCGATCGCATCGGCGGCGTTGAGCCGCTGCTCACCGTTGCCGACGGGGAGCGGGACGAAGACGGCCGGCAGGCCCACCGCCGCGATCTCGCAGACCGTCCCGGCTCCCGATCGGGCCACCACCAGGTCCGCGGCGGCGTAGGCCAGCTCCATCCGCTCGGTGTAGGGAAGCGTCACGTAGCGAGGGGCCCCGGGGCGGTCCGGGGGCACCTGCACCCCCTTGTCCGCTCCGGTGAGGTGCAGCACCTGGACCCCCTGGGCGAGCACGTCCGCGCCCGCCCCGGCGAACGCGGCGTTGATCCGCTGGGCGCCCAGGGAGCCGCCGAAGACCAGCAGGGTGCTGCGCGCTGGGTCCAGACCGAAGTGGGCCAGCGCCTCGGCCCGGGTGGCCGACCGGTCCAGGTCGGTGATCTCCCGGCGCAGCGGGAGGCCGACCTGGCTCGAGTGCCGCAGCGAGGTCTGGGCAAAGGTCGTGCAGACGTGCTCGGTGAAGCGGGCGCCGAGCCGGTTGGCCAGCCCGGCTCGGGAGTTCTGCTCGTGGATCACGATGGGTATGCCGAGCCGCCGGGCGGCGAGATAGGCCGGGGTGGAGACGTAGCCGCCGAAGCCGACGAGCACGTGGGCATCGCAGTCGCGAAGCACCTCCGCTGCCGTGCTCACCGCAGCGCGCAGGGCCCCGGGGAAGCGCAGCGCCCGCGCATCGGGTCGACGCGGGAAGGGCGCCTTGGGCAGCGTGCGCAGCGGGTAGCCGCGCTCCGGCACCAGTCGCGCTTCCAGCCCCGCAGCGGTGCCCAGGACCGTGATGGCGGTGGCACCGTCGCGACGGTGCAGGCAGTCCGCGGTGGCCAGCAGCGGGTTGACG
>NZ_JBPCKQ010000234.1:0-6013 GCF_051004135.1 Ornithinimicrobium sp. | reverse complement strand
GATGGCGCTGAGCATCAAGACCACCGAAGCAGACCGTCTTGCACGGGAGCTGGCGGCCGCGACCCACGAGTCCATCACCGAAGCCGTGACCGCCGCGCTGCGCGAACGCCTCGACCGAGTGCGACAGGACCGGGCAGCGGACGAGCAGCTGTTCCGTGCGGAGCTGCAGGCGCTCGCAGCGCGCGCCGAAGCCGCCGAACGCCGTGGTGTCGGCGACGTCCTCGAGTGGGACCAGGATGGTCTGCCCCGGTGACCCGGCTCGCGGTGGACACCTCGGCGCTGCTTGCCCTGACCTTCGCGGAGGAGAGCGCCCACGACGTTCAGGAGGTCCTGACCCACAGCGACGAGCGACACATCAGCGCGGCCACGGTAGTGGAGCTGGGCATTGTCGTGGCGAGCCGAACGGCGGGCAAGGTGACCGCTTCGGAGGTGCTCACGGCGGCACGGCTCACGGTGCAGCCGCTGGAGGAGGAGGACGCCCTGGTGGCGATCGAGGCGTGGCAGCGCTTCGGCAAAGGGCGACACCCTGCCGGACTCAACCTCGGCGACTGCTACAGCTACGCGCTCGCCCGGCGCCTCCGCATACCGCTGCTCGCGGTGGGTCAAGACTTCCGCCGGACCGACCTCATCGTCCTCCCTTGAGCAATGAGTACGGCGGGTCAGGCACCGGGCCTGCGAGGCGACGTCGGTGAGTCACCGGGCGGAGGCTCCCGGGGATAGCTGTCCAACAACGGATCGAGCTCGTGGTAGTCGGCAGCGTGATCGGTCCACCACACCGCGGCCGTATGCAGACCCGTGGGCTGGTCGAGGGTTCCCGCGGCGATGGACGTCCAGGCCGGGTCGGTGTCCGACCGCCAGAACAGGGTCGAACCGCAGGTGCCGCAGAAGCCGTAGAATATCCCTGCGGTCGGCTCGTACCAGCGCAGCGTCGCGTCCGAGTCGAACACCAGGTCTGGCGTGGCACACCCGCTGGCGGCCATGTGATGTCCAGTGATCCTGCGGCAGCGATCACAGTGACAGTTGACGACCGGCCGCAACTCTGCGACGCAGCGGTAGCGCACCCCACCGCACTCGCACCGCCCGCTGCCCACCTCGACATCCTGGCAGACCATCGCCCCGGCACCGTGGCCGGCCGGCGCGACGGGTCAGTTCAGGATCTGGCTGAGCAGCCGGGTGACACGGGTGTGGATGTCGTCGCGGATGGTGCGCACGACCTCCATGGGCTGCCCGGCGGGGTCGCGCACCGCCCAGTCCTCGTAGCGCTTGCCCGGATAAAGCGGGCAGGCGTCGCCACAACCCATGGTGATGATGACGTCGGCTGCGCTCATGACACTGTCCGAGAGCGGCTTGGGGTAGGCCTCGGTGAGGGAGATCCCACGCTCGGCCAGCACCTCGATCACGTCGGGGTTGATCAGCTCGGCGGGGGCCGACCCGGCCGAGCGCACATGCACGCGCCGGGCGGACAGGTGCTGGGCCATGGCGGCGGCCATCTGAGACCTGCCGGCATTCTGCACGCAGACGAAGAGCAGCTCGGGGACGGTCTTGGCGATCCGGCCCTCGGCCTGGGCGGCCGCCATCAGCTGTTCCTTGGCGTGCTTTGCCGTCAGCACCGGCAGGAACGTCTGGACGGTCGAGACCGGCTCGTCGTGGCGCTGGTCAGCTCGGTATGCAGCTCGCCCACCCGGACAGCGATGTCGTCACGGACCAGTCGCATCCGCTCCACCCCGTCGATGCCACGGTGCGACGGCTCGTCGATGTCCCACGTCTCGATCCGTCCCCGCATCCCCGGCACGGGCTCCACCTCCGCCTCGCGACCCACCAGGACCACGCGGTCCACCGTCCGCAGCTCCCCGGGATCCACGGCGCGGGGCCGCTCTCCCTCCATCGAGGCACCCACTTCACCCACCACCTGCGCGGACAGTGCGTTGATGTCCGCACCGGGACGGGTGCCGGCCGAGGAAGCACGCACCTCCGCACCGGACCGTTTTCGCATCAGCGCTGCCGCCATCTGCGACTTGCCGCCGTTCTTGACGCACACGAACAGCACCGAGGGCGGGTGGGACATGGGGCCTCCTGGCAGCGAGCGGGTGACCGTTCACATCGACGATGTGTCGATAAATATCCAACGCGAAATATAGACAATTGTCAATATGCTCCGTAGTCTCGGCTGAATGGAAGACGTTGCCGTGACCGAGTCGACCCAGGATGTGTGCTGCGCGGGGGCGTGCGGCGACCTGCTGCCGTCCGCCGAGGCGGATCGCGTCGCCCGGATCTGCAAGGCGCTGGCCGACCCGACCAGGGTCCGCCTGGTGCAATATCTCGCCTTCTCCGAGAGCGGCACCGTCTGCGCCTGCCACCTGCCCGACGCCCTGGGCATCAGCCAGCCCACCCTGTCGTTCCACATGCGCAAGCTGCACGACGCCGGTCTGGTCACCCGGGACAAGCGCGGTCGATGGGTCCACTACTCCGTGCGGGCCGACACGTTGCGGCTGGCCCGCGACTTCCTCACGTTGCCCGACCAGCCCGGCACCCACTGCTGCTGACATCGCCCGCCCTACCGCCCCAGCCCGTCCAGACCTGGAGATCCCATGCCCGCTCGCCCAGCGCTACGCCGCGTCGCCGCCGAAGCCCTCGGCACCGGTGTCCTGCTGTGCGCGATCGTGGGCTCGGGCATCATGGCGGCCAACCTCACGCAGGACGTGGCGCTGCAGCTGCTCATCAACGCCCTGTCCACCATCGCCGCCCTGGGCGTGATGATCTGGGCGCTGGGCCCGATCTCCGGCGCTCACTTCAACCCCGCCGTCACCCTGGTGGCGCTCAGCCGCCGGGAGCTCCCGGTCGGTGAGGCCGCCTCGTATGTCGTGGCTCAGGTGCTCGGCGGTCTCGCCGGCGCTGCGGTGGCCAACCTGATGTTCACGCTTCCGGCGCTGCACCCCTCGACCCAAGCGCGGGACACCTCCAACCTGTGGCTGGGTGAGGTGGTCGCCACGGCCGGGCTGATCGGGCTGATCGGTGCGCTGACGCGATCAGGCAACGGCCGGCTCGGGCCCATCGTGGTCCCCGCCTGGATCGGAGCGGGGTACTTCTTCACGTCCTCGACCTCCTTCGCCAACCCAGCCGTGACGATCGCCCGGTCGCTGACCGACACGTTCTCGGGCATCGCACCGGCCGGCGTGGCGGCGTTCATCACCGCCCAGCTGGGCGGAGCCGTGATCGGCGCCTTGCTGACCGAACTGTTCTACCCGTGTCGCGGCATACCCGAGTCGTTGGACCTGTCGGCCGACGCCACCCCGCACACCCCACCGGCCAGATCACGCACCTGACCGATCCAGCCGCCACCGGCCCGAGTCAGGGGTTGGAGACCAGCGTCTCCTTGACCTTGGCGATGGCGAAGCCCCACCCCTGCTCGACGGTGGGCTTGGGCGGCAGGGAGATCTCGTCGGGGTTGGTCACGGCGTCCAGCAGCGCCGGGCCGTCGTGCGCCAACACCTCGGCCACCGCCTTCTCGACGTCCTTGGGGTCCTCGACCCGCACCCCGTGGAACCCCATGGACTGGGCGACGACCGCAAGGTCGGGGTTGTCCAGGTGGGTCCCGTACTCCGGCATCCCCACCTGCTCCATCTCCAGCTTGACCATGCCCAGGCGCCGGTTGTTGAAGACGATCAGCTTGATCGGCAGGTCGTAGGGCGCGGCTGTCATCAGGTCACCGAGCAGCATGGTCAGGCCGCCGTCGCCGCAGAACGCGATGATCTGGCGGCGGCGGTCCAGCGCCTGGGCACCGAGCGCCTGGGGCATCGCGTTGGCCATCGAGCCCAGGTTGGAGGAGCCGATCAGCCGCTGGTCGGCGCGCAGGTGCACGAACCGGGACAGCCAGACCGTCGACATGCCGGTGTCCGAGGTGTAGATCGCGTCGTCGGCGGCGAGCCGGTCGACGGTGGCCGCCACCAGCTCGGGCCGGATGTCCCCACCCCGGTTGTCGACCTGCTTGCGCAGCAGCCCGACCCGCTTGGTGTCGTAGCCGGCCTTGGCCAGCTTCTGCTGACCGTCCTCCCAGTCCTCGAACGTCTCCCGCGCATCGGCCAGGTGCTTCTTGGCCTTGCGCCCCTTCTTGGCGACCGCGTCGGCCAGGGCCGCCGCCGTGTCACCGGCGTCACCGACCAGACCCAGGTCCACGTGCGTGCGGCGACCGATGTGGGCTCCCCGGTCGTCGACCTGGATGACCTTCTTGCCCTCCGGGAACCAGTCGCGGTAGGGGAAGTCGGTGCCGAGCATCAGCAGCAGGTCGCAGTCGTCGAAGGCCTGCTGCGCCGCGGGGTTGCCGATCAGACCGGACTGCCCTACCTGGTGCGGGTTGTCGTGCTCGAACCCCTCCTTGGCCTTCAGCGTCACCACCATCGGAGCCTGCAGCCGGTCGGCCAGCCGCAGCACCGCCTCGCGCCCAGGTCGCGCGCCCTTGCCGACCAGCAGCGTGACCTTGTCCGCGTCGTCGATCAGGTCGACCGCCTGCTCGAGCAGGTCCGGAGCGGGCACGGTGCGGGGCTGCGGCGGCACGAACTGTGGCTTCGGTGCATCGTCGGACACGTCGAGCTCGCCGATGTCGCCCGGGATGCTCAGCACCGAGACCCCGCGCTGGTTCAGCGCCGCGTTGACCGCGAGCTCGATGACGTAGGGGACGTGCTCGGCGTTGGTGATGGTGCGCGAGTAGACCGCCACGTCGGCATACACCGCGTCGTTGTTGACCTCCTGGAACATGTCGGTCCCGATCTCCGGGGAAGGCACCTGCCCGCAGATGGCCAGCACCGACGCGTGCGACTTCTTGGCGTCGTAGAGGCCGTTGAGCAGGTGGATCCCGCCGGGCCCGACGGTGCCCATGCACACCCCCAGGGTGCCGGTGAGCTGGGCCTGGGCAGACGCGGCGAACGCACCGGCCTCCTCGTGCCGCACCCCGATCCACTCGATGCGGTCGGTGCGCCGGATCGCGTCGGTGACGGGGTTGAGTGCGTCACCGACCACCCCCCAGACGGTCTTGACGCCGAGGTCGGCGAGCGAGTCGATCAGCAGGTCGGCGACAGTAGTCATCGATGGGCTCCTTGGTGGGTATGTCGTGGGCTCAGGTGAGGGGTCCGCCGGCGTGGCTGGGCCGGTGCGCGGCGGCAACCTGGAACGAGTGGGCGTCGGCTCGCTCCCAGTCCCGGGCCCAGCCCTCGTTGTCCGTCCCGTCCAGCAGCTCCCCCTCGTCGAGCCAGGTGAACAGCTCCTCGTAGGTGAGCACCTGGCCGGGGTCGATGCGACGCAGCACGCTCGGTGCCGAACGGGGTCTCCGAGCCCAGGCCCTTGGCCCGGCGGTAGATCATCGCCCGGGCGTTGCGGTCGAACGGCCGTCCGTCGTAGTCGCGCTCGACGAAGTACTGCTGGATCTCGGGACGAATCGCCTCGAGCGCGAAGCGGGCGTGCCCGATCACCGGGTAGTTGCGCAGGATCGAGTGGCTCTTCTGCACGTAGTCGCGAACCCCCACCGCGGCCGTTGCGGCCACTGCCCCGCCCAGCACTGCAAGTCCCGTCGTGCGTGCCGTCATCCCATTGCTCCCTCATCGTCGTCACAAGCCGTCCCGACGATACCCACGGGGATCGGAGCCCGCCCGTTGGGGCACCCACAGCTGAGGATGCGCGCAGACCAGCCTTTTGCACCGTCCGCAGCGTGTGTGCGTCACCACGCCGACGTCGTGCGCTCGGCCATCCGGCCGAGACCATGGCCCGGACCGGACCAGAGGAGACATCAGGGGTTCACGACGATGTGTTGCTGGTGAGCACGGTGTTGACCGACTCCAGTCAGATCGAGCCCGATGTGATGGAGGGCAACATGGGCGCTCGTGGATACGCCATCGCGCCGCAGCCGCGGTGACGTTATACCCTAGGGGGGTATATGCTGGCAGACCCGGGTGGAAAAGACCGCCGCTGGGATGCCCACGACTCGACCGATGGAGAGCCTCATCTTTCTCGGAATCCTGAGCAT
>NZ_JBPCKQ010000233.1:0-9922 GCF_051004135.1 Ornithinimicrobium sp. | reverse complement strand
GTCCGCCATCGAGATCATCACCCTCGGCGGCGACGTCGAGGCCGGGGCGGATCTGCCGGCCGATGAGTTCGGCGAGGGGGTCACGGTGGCGGGTGACACCGCATACCAGCTGACGTGGACGTCCGGCGTGGTGCACACCTGGAGCCTGCCCGACCTGCAGCCCGGACCTGACCTTGCCATCGAGGGGGAGGGCTGGGGGCTGTGCCACGACGAGACCCGCGACGTGCTGTGGCTCTCCGACGGTTCGGCGCAGCTGCAGGCGCTCGACCTCGACGGGCTCGCACCCGGCGACCGGGTCGAGGTGACCGAGCGGGGTGAGCCGGTGCCGATGCTCAACGAGCTGGAGTGCGTCGACGGGCAGGTCTGGGCCAACATCTGGCACGACGATGACCTGGTGCGCATCGATCCCGCGACGGGCGAGGTGACCGACCGGGTCGACCTGTCCGGCGTGGTCGAGACCGAGGGCGCCGCGGGCGAGGAGGACGTGCTCAACGGGATCGCCTACGACGAGGCCGACGGTACGTTCCTGGTCACCGGCAAGAACTGGGGACACCTCTACCGGGTCCGTCTTGAGGCCGTTGACGGCTGAGGTGCCGGCTGGATCGGTCAGGTGCGTGATCTGGCCGGTGGGGTGTGCGGGGCCGGGTCAGTTGCCGGAGATGGCGGCCCGGATCGGGATCTCGCCGGTGTCGACGCCGAGGATGGTCACCTCGTCGGGCTTGGACGGCAACACGGTGTCGACGTAGTCGCGCACGGTCTCCTCGATGCTCGTGTCGCGTCCGGCCCGCTCGGAGAGGTACCACCGGTGCTCCAGCACCTCATGGAACAGCTCGGCCGGCTCCACCTTCGTCGCCAGGGCGGCAGGCACCGTGCGGGTGACCGGCTCGTAGATCCGGGACAGCCAGTCGTGCGCGACCTGGGCCTCGTCGTCGTTCTGCCGGTCGGTGGCCGCGCGGTAGGAGTCGAGGTCGTTGAGCATGCGGCGCGCCTGGTTTTCCTCGACGTCCAGCCCGGTCAGGTGCATCAGCCGGCGGGAGTGGTAGCCGGCCTCCACGATCTTGGGCCGGATCTGGATGTGCGTGCCGTCGAAGTCGGTCGTGATGTCCAGCTCGTCGATGTCGAAGCCCAGGTTGTTGAGCCGTCGCATCCGTTCCTCGACCCGCCAGCTGTCGCCGCGCTCGAAGCGCTCGGTCTCGGTCAGCTCGCGCCACAGCAGCTCGTAGCGGTGCATGATCAGGTTGGCGATCTCGATCGGGTCCTCCCTCTGGTCGAGGAACCCGCCGGCCTCCAGATCCATCAGCTCCCCGGCGATGTTGCCGTGCGCGATGATCAGGTCGTGCTCGCGCTGGCCGTCGCTGAGCTGGTTGTAGACCGAGGCGGTCTCGGCGTCGACCAGGTAGGCCGCGAAGTCACCCGCGTCCCGCCGGAACAGCGTGTTGGACAGCGACACGTCACCCCAGAACACCCCGCTGAGGTGCAGCCGCACCAGCAGGACGGCGAGGGCGTCGAGGGTGCGTCGCGCGGTGTCCGGCCGCAGCTTCTGGCTGAAGATCGCCCGGTAGGGCAGCGAGAAGCGCAGGTGGCGGGTGACCAGGCAGGCGTCCATCGGCTCGCCCTCGGGCGTGGTTCGCCCGGAGACGACGGCGAGGGGCTCCACCGCCGGCTGCTCCAGCCGCCGCAACATGCGCAGGGTGTCGTACTCCCGCCGGGCCAGGTCGGCGTGGATCTCCTTGACGGCGACCACCCGTCCCGAGAGCTTGACGAACCGGACAACGTGCCGGGAGATGCCCCGGGGGAGCGCGGCCAGGTGGCTCGGCGGCCACTCCTCGAGCGGCAGCTGCCAAGGCAGGTCCAGCAAGGCTGGGTCCAGCCGTGCTGCCGAGATGTCGAGAGCCATGGGTCCCACCCTATGGCGGGTTCCGAGACAGCGCTTTCAATGGTCGGTCGGACACAGGTTGTGCCGTCCGCTCGGGTGAGCGGACGGCATAACCTGTGACGTGCGGTCGGTCAGGGGTTGATGCGCAGGCCAGACTCGACGTTGAACAGGTGCAGGTGGTCCAACTTGGGCTTGAAGTGGACCGTCTCGCCCTTGCGCGGCGGGGTGCGACCGTCGACCCGGGCGATGAACGGCTTGTCCGTCGCGTGGGCGCCGGGCAGCTCGCCGTAGACGTAGGCGTCGGCGCCGAGCTCCTCGACCAGGTCGATCTCGACCGCCAGACCGCTACCGGAGTCGTCGAGCTCGACGTCCTCGGGGCGGATGCCGGCGATCACCTGGTTGTCGCCAACCTTGCCGAGAATCTCCCGCTCCACCGGGTGCACCGCGTCGCCGAACTTGATGCCGTCGTCGACAACGGGCAGGGTCATCAGGTTCATCGCGGGGGAGCCGATGAAGCCGGCCACGAAGACGTTGTCGGGGTGGTCGTACATCCGCCGCGGCGGGTCGCACTGCTGCAACAGGCCGTCCTTGAGCACCGCGACCCGGTCACCCATCGTCATCGCCTCGACCTGGTCGTGGGTGACGTAGACCGTCGTGACGCCGAGGCGGCGTTGCAGCGAGGCGATCTGGGTGCGGGTCTGCACGCGCAGCTTGGCGTCCAGGTTGGACAGCGGCTCGTCCATCAGGAACACCTGCGGCTGGCGCACGATGGCCCGGCCCATCGCCACGCGCTGGCGCTGGCCACCGGACAGGGCCTTGGGCTTGCGGTCCAGGAACTCGGTGAGGTCCAGGATCTTGGCCGCCTCCTCGACCCGGCTGCGGATGTCCTCCTTGGGCTTGCCGGCGATCTTGAGCGCGAAGCCCATGTTGTCGGCCACCGTCATGTGCGGGTAGAGCGCGTAGTTCTGGAAGACCATCGCCACGTCGCGGTCCTTGGGGGGCAGTGAGGTGACGTCGCGGTCACCGATCAGGATGCGGCCCTCGTTGATCTCTTCGAGACCGGCCAGCATCCGCAGGCTCGTGGACTTGCCACAGCCGGACGGGCCGACGAAGACGAGGAACTCCCCGTCGCCGATCTCGATGTCGAGCTTGTCGACCGAGGGCTCGTCCGCCCCGGGGTAGATGCGTGTTGCTCCGTCGTAGGTCACAGTGGCCATGAGCCAACCCTTCCTTCACCGGCAGGAACGTGCCGGACGATCCGTCGTAAAGGACCTGACGCACGGGTGCGCGTCAGGGTGTCCCCTGCGCGACGTCGGGGGGGGGGGGGTCGGTATGCGGCGTGAACCGGAACCGTGCTCGGCGACGCTGCCTGAGACTGTTCGTTACCGTACTGCAATCTGCAAGATCTTGCACAGACGGTCAGACGGTGCTCATACTGTCTCATTACTTCCCCAGACAGTCCACAGCAACGGCTATCGAGGAGACGTCACACGGTCCGGCCGGACCTCGTCACTACCCCCATCGGAACCAGTCTGATCGACAGTTCAAAGGAGAACTGCCCATGAAGCGCACCAAGGGTGTACTAGCCGTCACCGGCATCGCGGCACTCATGCTGTCCGCGTGCGGCGGCGAGAGCAGCAACCCCGCGGAGGAGGAGCCGAGCGCCGCGGAGACGGGTCAGGACAGCGAGGAGCAGCAGCCCGCGGACGGAGCGGAGTCCACCGAGGCCCCGGTCCGGGACGAGAACGCTGACCTGGTGATCTGGTCGGACAACGTGCGCGCCCCCGTCCTGCAGGAGTATGCCGACCAGTTCGGTCAGGAGTTCGGCATCACCGCGCAGGTCCAGGTGGCCACGGATGTGCGCCAGCAGTTCAAGGACGCCACCAACGTCGGCGAAGGCCCGGACATCATCGTCGGGGCGCACGACTGGCTGGGTGAGCTGGTGCAGGACGGCACCGTGGCGCCGATCCAGATGTCCTCGGACGTCGAGAGCGGCTTCACTCCCGAGTCGATCGAGGCCACCCAGTTCAACGGGCAGACCTACGGCGTGCCCTACTCCACCGAGAACCTCGCCCTGATCCGCAACACGGACATGGCCCCCGACCTGCCCGCGACCATGGAGGACCTCGTCGCCAAGGGCAAGGAGCTGGTGGACGCAGGCGAGGCGGAGGCTCCGATGGTGACCCCGGTGAGCCAGCAAGGAGACGCCTACCACGCCTTCCCCTACCTGTCGGCCTACGGCGGTGGCATCTTCGGCACCAACGAGGACGGTGGTTGGGACAGCCAGAACGTCATCCTGGACTCACCCGAGACCATCAAAGGCGGGGAGAAGATCTCCATGCTGGCCGAGCAGGGTGCCCTCAACGTCAGCATCGACGGCACCACCGCGGAGGCGCTGTTCACCGCGGGCGACGCGCCGTTCTTCATCACTGGTCCGTGGTCGCTCCCGGCGATCCAGGACGCGGGCATCAACTACGAGGTCAGTCCCATTCCGGAGTTCGAGGACGGCGGCGACCCCATCCCGTTCCTGGGTGTGCAGATGTTCTATGTCTCCGCCGATGCAGCGAACCCCACCCTGGCCCAGGAGTTCGTCAACAACTACGTGCCGACCCCGGACTTCCAGATGGCGATGTTCAGGGCCGGCGGCCGGCCTCCTGCCCTGCAGGAGACCCTCGACGCGGTCTCGGCAGACAACCCCGACATCGAGGCGTTCGCCGAGTCCGGTGAGGGCGCCCAGCCGATGCCCAACATCCCGGCCATGAACGCCGTCTGGGGTCCGCTGGGGGTGGCCGAGGTGGACATCGTCGAGGGTGCCCCCGCCGCCGAGCGGCTCCCGAGCGCGCAGCAGGAGATCGTCTCCAACATCGAGTGATCCCGCTGACTGGCCGGATGGACCAGCCGGTCGGTCAGTCGCAGTGCATGACCGGGCCGGCTGCGTCAACATCACCGCAGCCGACGGCAGCCGGCCCGGACCCCATCTCAGCCCTGGATGACCCCCCGCACCCCCGCCCGGAGACGACGATGTCCCAGTCCACCCGCACCCGAACCGACGACGAGCACCTCGGCAGCGAAGAGCATCTGGAGTTCCGCAAGGGGACCCCCGTCTGGGTGCTCGCGGTCAAGTGGCTGCTCCTCCTGGCCGTGCTGGCCGGTGCCGCTTTCGTGATCCAGCGGCTGATCGCCGAGGGCTACTGGCTGATGGTGGTACTGACCGCCTTCGTCGCGCTGTGCGTCGTGGCGGTCTACGCGTCCAAGGGCATGATCCCCGCCAAGTACCTGTTGCCGGGCACGGTGCTGCTGCTGGCGCTGCAGATCTGGCCGCTGGTCTACACGGTGGGCATCTCCTTCACCAACTACGGGTCGGGTCACCTGGGCACCAAGGAGGAGGCGATCGCCTCGATCGAGGCCAACTCGGTGCGCCAGGTCGAGGGCTCCGACCGCTACGCGCTCAACATCGCCGTCGCGGAGGGGCAGGATCCGCAGCTGGGCGATCTGGTCTACCTGCTGACCGGCCCCGAGGGCACCTTCTACGCCGGGGACATCGAGGGGCTCAGCGAGCCGCTGGATGCCGGGACCGTCGAGACCAACCCCTCGGGACGCATCATCGAGGCCGAGGGTTACCAGACGCTGAGCGCGAGCGAGGTCAACGACCGCTCCCGGGACCTGGCCGACTTCGCCGTGCCGACCGACGAGGGCGGGATCAAGCAGATCGGGCTGTCGGAGGCCTTCATCGGCGAGCCGACCATCACCTATGACGAGGCGTCGGACACGATGACCAACCAGACGTCGGGGAAGGTCTACGTCGCGGGCGAGGACGCGGAGTTCGTGCCGCAGGACGGCCAGGGCCAGCCGCTGCCGCAGGGGTGGCGCACCAACGTCGGCTTCGACAACTACACCGATGCGCTGACCGACTCCACCCTGCGCAGCGGACTGATCAGCGTCTTCATCTGGAATGTCGTCTTCGCCGTCTTCACCGTGCTCTCGACATTCGTGCTCGGGATGCTGCTGGCTCTGTTGTTCAACGACCCGCGGCTGAAGGGCAAGGGCATCTACCGGTCGTTGCTGATCCTGCCCTATGCCCTGCCGATCTACGTCACCGCGCTGATCTGGGCCTCGATGTTCAGCACCGACTTCGGTGTCATCAACGAGATCACCGGGTTGAGCATCAACTGGCTGGGCGATCCGCTGTGGGCCAAGGTCGCCATCCTGATGACGAACCTCTGGCTGGGCTGGCCCTACATGTTCATCGTCTGCACCGGTGCGCTGCAGGCCATCCCCGAGGACGTCAAGGAGGCCGCCGCCATCGACGGGGCCGGCTTTTGGCGCACCGTGACCTCGGTGATCATGCCGCTGCTGCTGGTCGCCGTCGGGCCCCTGATGATCGCCTCGTTCGCGTTCAACTTCAACAACTTCGGGCTGATCTTCCTGATGACCGAGGGCGGGCCGTTCACCGGCGGCCAGGCCCAGATCGGCTCGACCGACCTGCTGATCACCCTGGCCTACCGGCTGGCGCTCGGCGGTGTCTCGCCCAACTTCGGCTTCGCCTCGGCGATCTCGGTGTTCATCTTCATCCTGGTGGCGATCATCAGCTATCAAGGATTCAAGCGGACCGCAGCCCTCGAGGACGTGAACTGAGATGAGCTCCACACCCCAGGACCCCACGGACACCACGCTCGTCGACGCGCAGGCCGAGGCCGACGCGCGCATCGAACGGCGCCGCAACCTCAAGCCCGAGCGCTCCCGCGGATCAGGGGTGTGGTGGCGGCACGCCCTGGCCATCCTGGCCCTGGTCTATGCGCTCTTCCCGATCCTGTTCATCGTGTCCTCGGCGTTCAACAACAGTGGCACCCTGGACACCTCCTCGCTGATCCCCAGCAATCCCGGCGTGCAGAACTTCGTCGACCTGTTCAACGACCCGGCCCGGCCGTTCTGGACCTGGTTCCGCAACTCGATGATCATCTGCTTCCTGGCCACCGCCTTCACGGTGCTGCTCGGAGCCTGTGCGGCCTTCGCGTTCTCCCGGCTGCGCTGGAAGGGTCGGCGCACCGGGCTGCTGCTGATCCTGCTGGTCCAGATGTTCCCCGCGCTGCTGGCCTTCGTCGCCCTCTACATCACCTTCGCCAACGTCGGCGAGATCATCCCTCAGCTGGGCCTCAACACCCTGGCCGGGTTGATGCTGGTCTACCTCGGCGGGGCGATGGGCGCCAACATCTGGCTGCTCAAGGGTTACTTCGACACGGTGCCCACCAGCCTGGACGAGGCGGCCAAGCTCGATGGTGCCTCGCACGCCCGGATCTTCTTCACCGTCATCCTGCGTCTGGTCACCCCGATCCTGGCGACCGTGGGCATCCTGGCCTTCGTCGGCCTGTGGGGTGAGTTCCTGCTGGCCAGCATCTTCCTGACCGATGTCGACAACCAGACCCTTGCCGTGGGGCTCTACGCCACCCGGGAGGCCGACAAGAACGCGCTGTTCGGCCAGTTCGTCGCCGGTGCGCTGCTCGCCTCCATCCCGGTGGTCCTGGTCTATCTCGCCCTGCAGAAGCAGCTGGTCGGCGGGCTGACCTCGGGCTCCGTCAAGTAGCGATGGACGGCTTGAGCGCCGGTCCCCACCACGACGGCTCGCCCCTCTACGTCAGCACCCAGAGCCCGGCCCTGGGTGACACCGTCTCGGTGCGGGTCCGGGTGCCGCACCTGGCCGGAGTCGACGCGGTGCACGTGCGCACGGCGCCCGACGGTGAGCAGGCGTTCGTCGCCGCCCGCGAGGTGGCCCGCGACGACGTCGACGCCTGGTGGCAGGCCGAGCTGAGCTGCCACAACCCGGTCACGCACTACCGCTTCCTGCTCAGCGGTATGCCGTCTCCGGACCCGCCCGGCCAGGGGCGGGCGACGGCATACCGCTGGCTCAACGGGACCGGCCTGCACCCACGCGACGTGCCCGACGCCGACGACTTCCGGATCGTCACCTTCGCCCCGCCCCCGCACTGGGCGGCCGGGGCGGTGGTCTATCAGGTCTTCGGTGACCGGTTTGCCCGCGACAGCGCTGTCGAGCCGCCCGGTGAGCCCGGCGCGCCGCGCACCGACCTGCCGGACTGGGCGCTCCCGGCCGCCTGGGACGACGAGGTCGACGCTCACCTGGACACCGGGCCCCGGCAGGTCTACGGCGGGACCCTCGACGGCGTCCGCGAGCACCTCGACCACCTGGTCGACCTCGGTGTCGACGTGCTCTACCTCACGCCGTTCTTCCCCGCCCGGTCCAACCACCGCTACGACGCGGCCACCTTCGAGGAGGTCGACCCGATCCTCGGGGGTGACGACGCGCTGCTGCGGCTGCAGGAGGAGGCGCACGAGCGCGGGCTGCGGGTGCTGGGAGACGTCACCACCAACCACACGGGCGAGGAGCACGAGTGGTTCCGGGCCGCACTCGCAGATCCGGACGGGCAGCACGCCGCGCGCTACGTCCGGGACGACGACGGCGAGTGGGTCACCTGGCTCGACGTCGGGTCGCTGCCCAAGCTGGACCACAGCAACGCGGAGCTGCGCACCGCCATGTTCGAGGACCCCGGCTCGGTGATCCGACGCTGGCTCGGCCCGGACAGGGGCCTCGATGGGTGGCGGGTCGACGTGGCCAACATGACTGGGCGCTACCGCGACGTCGACGTGGCCCACGACGTCGCCCGGCAGGTGCGCCGAGCCGTCGACGAGGTCGGTGACCTCACCGGCACCGAGCCGCTGCTGGTCGCCGAGCACACCCACGACCACAGCGCCGACGCGCTCGGTGACGGCTGGCACGGCGTGATGAACTACTCCGGCTTCACCCGGCCCGTGTGGACCTGGCTGCGCGACCCCGGCTTCGCGCCGAAGTTCCTGGGCTCCCCGGTGCGGGTGCCGCGGCTGGGTGGTGAGCTGGTCGCGGAGACCATGCGGGAGTTCGCCGCAATCGTGCCGTGGCGCACCGTCGCGCACTCCTTCACCCTGGTCGGCTCCCATGACACCACGCGGGTGCGCACGCTGGTCGGCGACGAGCCCGCCCAGGTCGAGGTGGCCGCGGGGCTGCTGTTCACGATACCCGGCATCCCGATGCTCACCTACGGTGACGAGATCGGCATGCCCGGCAACTTCGGCGAGGACGGGCGACGGCCGATGCCGTGGGCCGCACGTGGCAGTGATCCGGCCCGGTGGGACGAGGCGACGTATGCCGCGTACCGCACCCTGATCCGGGCCCGCCGGTCCACCCCGGCGTTGCACTCGGGCGGGATGCGCTGGCTGCACGCTCAGGACGACACTCTGGTGTTCCTGCGCGAGCACCCCCAGGGCACGGCGCTGGTCCACCTGGCCCGTGCTGCCCACGACCCGGTCCGGTTGCCGGTCGCGGGTCTACCCGGGGTCGGCGAGGGCCGAGTGCTGGTGGGGACGCCTCCGGAGATCGACGAAGTGTCGGTGCTGCTGGAGGCGACAGGCCCTAGGGTTCGGGTGTGGCTGTGGCAGCCACCGGTGCCCGACTGGGCCTGAGGCCAAGCGGAGGGTGGGGCCGGGATGAACGGCAGACTGGCCGAGCTGGCGGCATACGCGGGTGTGAGCGAGGCGACGGTCAGCCGGGTGCTCAACGACAAGCCCGGCGTCGCAACAGCGACCCGGCAGGCGGTGCTCACGGCCGTCGACGTGCTCGGCTACGAACGGCCCAGCAAGCTGCGCCGCAGCTCCGCGGGCCTGGTGGGGTTGCTCACGCCCGAGCTGAGCAACCCCTTCTTTCCCCTCTTGGCCCAGACGCTGGAGACACACCTGGCCGCGGCGGGCTACACCCCCGTGCTGTGCACGCTGACCCCCGGCGGAGTCAACGAAGCGGAGTACGTCCAGATGCTGCTGGACCGGGGAGTGGCCGGCATCATCTTCGTCTCCGGCTATCACGCCGACAGCAAGTCTCCGATCGATCGCTATGTCGCGCTGCGCGAGCAGCGGATGCCGATCGTCCTGGTCAACGGCTGGCGGGCGGGCGTGCCGGCGCACTTCATCTCCCACGACGACCGCACCTCCATGCACCTGGCGGTG
>NZ_JBPCKQ010000232.1:0-5469 GCF_051004135.1 Ornithinimicrobium sp. | reverse complement strand
AGGAGACGCGGCAGGCGTGGGACAAGGTCTTCGCGGTCAACATGACCGGGACGTTCATGATCACCCAACGGGTGCTGCAGGGCATGATCGAGCGGCAGCTGGGCCGGATCGTCAGCGTGTCCTCGATCTCGGCGCAGCGCGGTGGCGGCACCTATTCCAAGGTCGCCTACAGCGCCTCCAAGGCCGGGATCATCGGCTTCACCCGGGCTCTGGCCAGGGAGATGGGCGAGCACAACATCACCGTCAACGCCGTGTCACCGGGCCCGGTGGACACCGACATTATGGGCGGCAAGTTGGATGAGGAGCGCAAGGCCGCCATGGCCAAGGACGTGCTGATGGGACGGGTCGGGACGGTGCACGACATCGCGGCGCTGATCACGTTCTTGCTGGGGGAGGACGCCGGCTACATCACCGCTGCGACGTATGACATCAACGGCGGGCTGCAGATCTCCTGAGCGCCCGTCGGGTAGCGTGCTTCGCCTACGTCAGCACCGCTGAGATGACCAGGATCACCGGTGCCGAAGCCACCGTCGTCACTGTGATGGCATCTCGAGCCAGCACGGTGGCCCGGTCGTACCGCGAGGCGATCACGAAGATGTTCTGCGCTGTGGGCAGGGCCGCGATGACCGTGACGGCAAACAGCGCGTCGTCGTCGATCCCTAGCACGAACCGGGCGATGAGGAAGGCGACCGCGGGTTGCAGTACCAGCTTCAGACCGGCCACGAGGCACAGCTCCCCGCGGGGTGTGCGCTCGCTGCTCTGGGGGTGTCGGCGCAACGAGGTGCCGAAGGCCAGCAGCATGGCGGGCACCGCCATGCCGGCGATCAGCTCGACCGGTTCGGCGACCATCCGTGGGAGGTCGACCTCGAAGAGCGCCAGCAGCAGCCCCAGCAGCGCACCTAGCGTGAGGGGGTTGCGCCAGGCCATCAGGCCCCCGCCTGCCACCGAGGGGCTGTCCCGGTCGAGCAGCGCGAGGGCCAGGGGCTGCAGCACCAGCATCTGGGTCAGCAGGATCGGCGCGATGAGCGCGGCATCACCCAGGACGTAGGCAGCGATCGGTATGCCGAGGTTGGCGGCGTTGACGTGCGCCGCGCACAGCGCCCCGATCGCGGTCTGCGCGCCCGACCTGCCGAGGACGACGCGGGCGATCAGCGCCTAGACACTCCCGGACACCAGCAGCGCACCCACCAGCGCGACCAGCTTCGTCGAGAGCACCGTCCCGAGCTCGGTGCCGGACAGCACCGTGATCATCAGCGCAGGGCTGGCCACGAAGAACGCCAGCCTCGTCAGCATCGTCTGGGCCGCTGCGTCCACCACTTCCAGGCGGGCCAGCAACCAGCCCACGGCGATGACGACCCCGAGTGTCGAGAAGCCTTCGATGACTCCCAGCATCCATCAGCGATTCGCCGCGACGGCCTCGATGATGGCCACGAAGTCACCCACATCCCACGCCGCTCGCCCGATGAACAGCCCGTCGACGCCGTCGACGCAGATCAGGTCGGCCGCGTTCTCGAGACCGACCGACCCGCCGTAGAGCACGTCGGCGCCGCTCAGCTCGTCGCTCAGCGCACGACATACCGGGGCGACGTCCTCCGGTCGAGCTGCCTGCGCCCCGTCCCCGATCGCCCAGACCGGCTCGTAGGCCAGCAGGACCTCGGCATCGGCACCGATCCCTTCCAGGGCGGCGCGTGCTTGCCGGCAGACGTAGTCGACGGACCCCTGGACGCCCTTGGCCGACGCCGGCTCCCCGACGCACACCAGGGGGCGTATGCCGTGTCGCAGCGCGGCGTGCACCTTGAGGTTGACGGTGTGGTCGGTCTCACCGAAGTGGGCGCGGCGCTCGGCGTGGCCGATCTCGACCATGCTGGCCCCGGCATCGGCGACCTGGGGCACCGAGACCTCACCGGTCCATGGTCCTTCGTCGCACCAGTGTGCGTTCTGTGCCCCGACCATGACGGGGGAGGAAGGGCCCAGCGCCTCGACGACCGTGTGCAGTGCCGTCGCCGGTGGCAGGACGAAGACCTGCACCGCATCCCACTGCTGGTGGTCGATCTCGGCCAGCTGCACGGCATACGTGCGCGCCTGCGCGAGCGTCTTGTGCATCTTCCAGCTGGTGCCGACCCAGGTGTCCCTCAGGCGGATGGCGAGGACCCGTCGTAGGCGTTGATGGCGGCCACCTTCTCTGCCGAGCCGGAGGCGGGGTCGAACTCGTGGGACAGCCACTCGGCGGTCAGCTTGCGGGCGAGCTCCAGCCCCACCACGCGCTGTCCGAAGGTGAGCACCTGTGCGTCGTTGGACAGGATGGCCCGCTCCACGGAGTAGGAGTCGTGCGCGGTGACGGCCCGGATGCCCGGCACCTTGTTGGCCGCGATGGCCACCCCGAGGCCGGTGCCGCAGACGAGCAGTGCCCGGTCGGCTTCGTTGGCCGCGATCTTGCGTCCGGCCGTGACCGCGATGTGCGGATAGTCGGTCTCACCGCCGGCGTCCACGCCGACGTCGATGACGTCGCTGACGCGATCGTCGGCCAACAGGTCCGCCTTGATGGCTTCCTTGTAGTCATAGCCGGCGCTGTCCGAGCCGACGACGATGCGGTAGGTCATGGTGTGCTCCCGTTCTGTTGGTGACACCCGGTGGGGGTGGCGGGCGGGTCAGGACTGCTCGGTGAGGACGGCGGCGATCTCGGTCACGACCATGGCCAGGGAGATGGCACCGGGGTCGGGCGTGCCGACGCTCTTGTCGCCGTGCGTCCGGGCGCGGCCCAGCGTCGCCTTGAGCTCGGCGGTCTGGTCGGCGGCCTCGTGCGCTGCGTCGGCGGCCTGTTGCCAGGCCTGGGCCAGCGAGCCACCGTCGGCCTGCTCGCGCAGGGTCCGGGCAAAGGGGGCCAAAGCGTCGACCAGGGTCTTGTCGCCCTCCTTGGCCCCGCCCAGTCGCAGGATGGTCTGCTCCGCACGGTCGACGGCCTCGACCGCGTGCTGCGGGGTGGCCCCCTCGTCATCGCTCAGCACCCCGCCGACAGCGGTCAGGGCGGCGCCCCACAGGGCGCCGGACGTGCCCCCTGCACCTTCGGACCAGGCGTCACCCGCCCGGATGAACAAGGTGCGAGCGCCGACGCCTTGGTCGCAAGCGCTCTCCGCTGACTTCAGCGCCGCACTGCTGCCCAGGACCATGCCCTGACCGTGGTCACCGTCGCCAGCGACGGAGTCCAACCGACCGAGATGGTCCTCCTGCTCCGCCAGCACGGAGGCCACACGGCGCAGCGCGTCGGTCGCAGCCGTGGCCAGCTCCTGGGATGCCGGCGCCCCCTCGTCGATGGTCTCGCTCTCGGACCGCTCCTCCAGGACCTTGGCTGGCGCGTCGTCATCGACGACGCCCCTTCGGTATGCCGGGCTGGCGGCCGGCGCGGTCCACAGTCGGGCGAGGTCGTCGTCCAGATAGGTGAGCGTCAAGGACAGGCCTGCCATGTCGAGACTGGTGACGTGCTCACCCACCTCGGGTTGAACGATGTCCAACCCGTGCTCCGCCAGACGTTCGGCCACCCGGGCGTAGACGACGAAGAGCTCCTCATACTTGGTGGCGCCCAGACCGTTGAGCAGCACGGCGACCTGCCCGTCGTAGCCGTCCTGGCCGCGGTCCGGCTCCTCGGCCAACACCCCGTCCAGCAGCAGGTCGGCCACCTCGGATGCCGATCCCAGCGACTTCTCGTCGATCCCGGGTTCGCCGTGCACACCGAGCCCGATGGCCATGGCACCCTCAGGCACGGTGAACAGCGGTTGATCCGCGCCGGGTGCGGTGCATCCGGCGAAGGCGACACCCAACGTGCGGGTCCGGGCGTTGGCCCGCCGACCCAGCTGCTCGACGGTGTCGAGGTCACACCCCTCGGCGGCAGCGGCGGACAAGACCTTGCACACCACGAGATCGCCGGCGATCCCGCGGCGCTCCTCATGCTTGTCTGCACTGTTGGAGGCGATGTCGTCGGTCACGGTCACGATGCGGACGTCGACCCCTTCGGCCCGCAGGCGTTCGGCGGCCAAGCCGAAGTGCAGCACGTCACCGGCGTAGTTGCCGAAGTTGAGCACCACGCCGGCGCCGTTGTGCGCCGCGCGCGCAACGGAGTAGACCTGGCTCGCCGACGGTGAGGAGAAGATGTTGCCGCAGGCGGCGCCATGGGCGAGTCCCGGACCTACCCACCCGGCAAAGGCGGGGTAGTGCCCCGATCCGCCGCCGACGACGACAGCGACCTCATCCTGCGGTGACTCGGTCGCGCGCACGACACCACCGTGCACAGATTGCAGGTAGTCACTGTTGGCCTGGACCAGACCGTGCAGCGCCTCCTGCGGGAAGTGGAGGGGGTCGTTGCTCAAGGGGGCCATCGTCATGCTCCCAACTTGACGCAGAGGAATGTGCGGACGTGGTCGAGGTCCGCTGTGCTGACGCTCAACTCATCCACCACCGTAGTGCTCCAGGCGGATTGGTCCACCGAACCCGGCATCCAGGGCCGCGCCGATCACTCCTCGGGCAGGCGGCATGGCTAGTGGAACCGGATCGCCCGGTCGGTGGCGGTGGAGCGTGAGCTCGACCCGTGGGAGTCGGCGCGTCTGTTCGCGCTGCTCAACACGGCACTGGCCGACGGCTACATCGCGTCCTGGGCCGTGAAGTACGACGACTTGTTCTGGAGGCCGGTCACCGCGATCCCGGAGGCGGCGACGGACGGCAATCGGGCCACCACCCCGGATCCGACGTGGACGCCGCTGGACACGACCCCACCGATCCCCGACCACGACTCGGCGCACGCCGTGCAGGGGGCGGCGGCAGCCACCGTCATGGCCAAGTTCTTCGGCACGGACCGGGTGGCCTTCAGCACCTGCAGTCTCACCCTCCCCGAGGGTCAGCAGTGTGACGACCCGGCTCCGACCCAGCGTGACTACACGCGGTTCTCGCAGGCCGCGCAGGAGAACGCGGACTCCCGGGTGTGGGTGGGTTACCACTTCCGGCACGCCTCGGAGGTCGGGCTCCGACACGGTCGGCAGGTCGCAAAGCTCGTCATGAGCGGACTGCTGAAGAAGGCGCCGGGGGGCTTGCACCGGGACTGCCGGGAGGACGACTGACCGGAGCGAGCGCCGCGTCCCCGGCCGGGTCCCACACCTGGCCGGGGACTCCCGTGCGCCAGCGGCGGGGGCCGGGGCTACAGCGACAGGGCGCGGTCGAGGCCGTCGGCCAGCCGGGCCACGGTGCCGTCAACGTCGGCCAGCTTGTCCAGCCCGAAGAGGCCCAGCCGGAAGGTGGACCAGTCCTGCGGCTCGCCGCACATCAACGGGACGCCGCCGGCCACCTGCAACCCGGCCCGGGCGAGCGTCTCCCCGGACTTCAGGCCCGGGTCGTCGGTGTGCACCACGACCACGCTGGAGGCCGCATACTCCGGCGCCGCCACCGAGACGAACCCGCGCTGCTCCAGCAGCGCTCGCACCGCAG
>NZ_JBPCKQ010000231.1:0-4220 GCF_051004135.1 Ornithinimicrobium sp. | reverse complement strand
GCTGAATCTGAAGGCACGGAATACACCTGCCCAATGCACCCGGAAATTCTGCAAATCGGTCCGGGAAGCTGTCCGAAATGCGGAATGGCACTTGAGCCGAAAGTTATCTCGCTTGACGATGCGCCCGACCCGGAATTTATTGATATGAAACGGCGGTTTTGGATTTCCGCCGCGCTGACGATTCCGGTTTTTATTCTCGCAATGGCGGAAATGTTCCCATCATTTAACGAAATAGTTCCGACAAATATTTCATTATGGATTCAATTTGCACTCGCCACGCCGGTCGTTTTGTGGGGCGGTTTTCCGTTTTTCGAGCGCGGGTGGGCATCGGTTAAAAACGCCAGCCCGAATATGTTCACGCTCGTAGCGATGGGAACGGGCGCGGCTTATCTTTACAGCCTCGTCGCCTTATTTTTCCCGCAGATTTTTCCTCTTTCGATGCGCGACACCCACACGAATCTGATCGCCGTCTATTTTGAAGCGGCGGCGGTTATTACGACGCTTGTTCTGCTCGGTCAGGTTTTGGAACTGCGGGCGCGTTCGCAAACTTCGAGCGCGATCAAAGAACTTTTAGGACTCGCGCCGGACACGGCAATCGTCGTTTTTGACGACGGCACGGAAGAAGAAATCGCGCTCAAAGACGTGCAAAAAGGCGCGACATTGCGCGTTCGAGCCAACGAGAAAATTCCGGTTGACGGCGTGATATTGGAAGGCGAAACGAATGTTGACGAATCAATGGTGACTGGCGAATCAATTCCCGTCGAAAAAGTTTCCGGCGACAAAATTATCGGCGGCACGATCAACGGCAAACGCTCGTTTACAATGAAAGCCGAAAATGTCGGAAGCGACACGCTTCTCGCGCAAATTGTCAGAATGGTCGGCGAAGCGCAGCGTTCACGCGCTCCGATTCAAAGACTCGCCGATGTTGTTTCGGCGTATTTCGTTCCGGCGGTCGTCGTCGTCGCAATTATCGCGTTCGTCGTTTGGATAATCTTCGGCTCATTTACATACGCATTGGTTGCGGCGGTTTCAGTTTTAATTATCGCCTGCCCCTGCGCTCTCGGTCTGGCGACTCCGATGTCAATTATGGTCGGCACGGGACACGGCGCGAAAAACGGTGTGTTGGTGAAAAAGGCAGAAGCACTCGAAACGCTGGAGAAAGTCAATGTGATCGTCGTGGATAAAACCGGAACTTTGACCGAAGGCAAACCGCGTCTGCAAAATGTGATTTCGCTTAACGGTCTGCCGGAAAACGAGCTGTTAAGTTTGGTGGCGAGTCTTGAAAAATCGAGTGAACATCCGCTCGCCGAAGCGATTGTCAATGGCGCGGAAGAACGAAATGTCGAGTTTGCAAAGGTTGAAAACTTTGAATCGGTAACGGGCAAAGGCGTTTTCGGAACGGTCGCGGGCAAAACAATCGTTATCGGAAACGAAAAAATATTAACCGCAGAGACGCAAAGACGCGGAGGGGACGAGAAAGAAGTTTTAGAAAAAAACTCTGCGTCTCTGCGCCTCGGCGGTGAAATATTAGAGAAAGCGGACGAACTGCGCGGCAAAGGTCAAACCGTAATGTTCGTTGCCGTTGATGGCGAAGCCGCCGGACTGGTCGGCGTGGCTGACACGATCAAAGAATCAGCAAAAGACGCGATCAAAGAGTTGCACAAACAAAAAATCGAAGTCGTGATGATGACCGGCGACAACGCGAAAACCGCCGAAGCCGTCGCCAAAGCCTTGAATATTGATCAGGTTTTCGCCGACGTTCTGCCCGAACAAAAAGCAGAAAAGGTCAAGCAATTGCAAGCGCAGGGCAAAATCGTCGCAATGGCGGGCGACGGCGTGAACGATGCGCCCGCGCTCGCTCAGGCGCAGGTCGGAATTGCGATGGGAACGGGAACCGATGTGGCTATGGAATCTGCTGATATAACTTTACTGAGAGGAGATTTGCGCGGAATTTTGAAGGCAAAGCATTTGAGCGAAGCGACGATGAGCAACATTCGCCAAAACCTGTTTTTCGCGTTTATTTACAATCTCGTCGGCGTTCCCATAGCGGCGGGCGTGCTTTATCCGTTTCTCGGACTTCTTCTGTCACCGATGATCGCTTCGGCGGCGATGACATTTAGTTCCGTATCGGTTATCTTGAATGCTTTACGGCTGAGAAATCTAAAATTATAACGGGAGAAAATTATGAAGCATAAAATTTTGTTTGTTTTGCTAATCGCAGCAGTTTTTATTTCGACAATTTCGGCGCACGATTTGTTTCTGAAACTCGATAATTTTTTCGTCCGGGCGGGCGATAAAATTTCGATTAACATCTTAAACGGATCGTTTCAGTCGAGCGAAGGCGCGGTTTCACTGGAGCGTCTGAACGATGTCAGTTTGATTTCGCCAAAAGGCGTAACTTCGTTTACAAAAACAGCCGTTCTGACAAAAGACGACAAAACATCAGTTTTGCAAATCACGCCGGACGAACAAGGAACGCACGTCGTCGGGCTTTACACGATGAAAAGAGAAATTGATCTGAAGGCGAATGATTTTAACGAATATCTGGAAGAAGACGGCATTCCAGATGTTTTGGCAGAACGGAAAAAATCTAAAACGCTCGACAAAAACGTGCGCGAGCGATATTCCAAACACGTCAAAACGATGTTTCAGGTCGGCGATAAATTGACGGACAACTACAAAACCGCGCTCGGTTATCCGGTGGAAATCGTCCCGCGAAACAATCCGTATGGTTTGAAGATCGGCGACGAATTTGAATTTCTGTGCCTGAAAGACGGGAAACCGCTTGTCAATCAGTTTGTAATGACCGGATACGAAAACGCAGACGGCAAATTAATCGCCGGTGAAAATGTCCGCACTGACAAAACCGGCGCGGGCAAAGTCAAACTAAATGGCGCGGGCGCGTGGTATGTCAAATTCATCCAGATGCAGAAAATTAAAGTAGCGAAACTCGATTATGAATCGAAGTGGGCGACGCTGACGTTTGCGGTAAAATAGTTCAAACCGATATAGGCAAAAGTTCATCTGAAAAAGTGTATTTGGAGTTACGCTTTTTGATTATGAAGATTTTTAAATCATATAAAGAAATCTGGTTTGGCGCGGGCTTAGGCGCGGCAATGTGGTTAATTGATGCCGTGATGCACACGGAACTCGGCGCGGACGTTCACGCCGAAAGCCTTTGGTCGGAGATTTTTTCGCCGCATCCGACGGCTTTAATTTTTCGTCTGCTTTATATGGTGATCGCTGTCGCGTTCGGCGTTTTTTTGTGGCGGGCGAATTGGCGTGAGCGCGAACTTCGTGCGCTCGAACAATCGGTTATCGCTTTTCAAAGACAGCTTGACGCGCCCGCTTTGCGGATTTTGGCGGCGGTGCGCGGTTTGCAAAATCGAAATTCCGTTCAGTTGGACGAAACGGCGGAAAAACTTGCGGCGGAAATTGGTTTCGATGCCAATATGATTGACGAATTATCGAAAAAATATCTCGAATTCAGCCGCCTCGTGCAGGAAGGCAAACGGGCGCAGGCAATCGAAATTCTGCGATCAATCGAAATTAATTTTTCCGTTAAATAGTGAAAACAAAAACGAAAAAAACCATCTTGCTCGCCGACGATGACGATAATTTGCGCCGCGTGCTTGAATATCAACTGACCGAAGCGGGTTTTGAAATTCAGACGGCGAAGGACGGGGCGGAAGCTCTCGAGATTTTTAATAACAATGATTTTGATTGCGTAATTACCGATCTGCGGATGCCGAAACTTTCGGGTTTGGAATTCTTGGAAAAAATAAAGTCTGCCGACGCGGAAATTCCCGTCATCGTCATTACTGCATTCGGCGAAGTCGAAACGGCGGTAACGGCGATGAAAGCGGGCGCGTTTGATTATATCAATAAGCCTTTTAACCGCGACGAAATTTTGCTGACCATCGAACGCGCCGTTAATTTCAGCGAAACAAAAAACGAAAACCGGCACTTGCGCGAACTTGTTGATAAAGAATTTCGGCTCGAAAACGTCATCGGCGATTCGGCGAAAATGCGCGAAGTTTTAAACTTGGTTGGGCGCGTTGCACGTTCGGGCGCGACTGTTTTAATAAGCGGCGAATCAGGCACAGGCAAAGAACTCGTCGCCAAAGGAATTCATTTTTCGGGACGGCGTAAAGACAAGCCTTTTATCCCGTTAAACTGTGCCGCGATTCCCGAAAGTCTGATCGAAGCCGAACTTTTCG
>NZ_JBPCKQ010000230.1:0-10489 GCF_051004135.1 Ornithinimicrobium sp. | reverse complement strand
GCTTGCCCGACTCGGTGTGCTCCCCGGAGACGACCCAGGAGTTGGAGCCCACCCCGTCGCCGTTCGCGGCCAGGTCGGGGATGGCGTCCAGGGCGGCGAGAGTGTTGCCGTATGTCGTCTCGTCCAGGGCGGGGGGACGCGGGTCGGCCGGAGCACCACGCGGCGGTGGAGCGGGCTCCGGCTCCGGGGCCTCCGTCGAGCTCCCCTGGTCACCGGCGGTGCCGCCGCGGCTCTGCCCGGTGCCGGTGCTGGTCGAGGGCGGGGCCCATTCGTCGGGCGACAGGATGGGGGCGTGCAGGTCGTAGGGGTAGTCGGGGTAGAGGGTGTTCAGCTGGGCCAGGGACACCTCTCCGGCCAGACGGGCCCGGGCCAGCTCGTCGGTGTAGTTGCCGCGCAGGTCCCAGGCCACCCCCTTGAGCCAGGCCAGGGAGTCGACCTCGTCCCAGGACTCGATCTGGTAGTCCGGCACGCTCTGGGAGAGCACGACATACTCCAGGGAGACCTGCGAGGGCGAGGGGTTGTCCCGCAGGTACGCGTTGACCCCGGCGCTGTAGGCCTGCAGGTAGCGGCGGGCCGACGGGTCGAGCATGGACAGCTCCTCCTGTGCGACGCGGCGCCAGCCCATGGTGCGCACGACCCGGTCGGTGTCCAGGCCCTCCTGCCCCACCAGCTCGGAGAGACGACCTGCGCTGATGTGCCGGCGCAGGTCCATCTGGAAGAACCGGTCCTGCGCCGCGACATACCCCTGTCCGCGGAAGAGGTCCTCGGGGGTGTCGGCGTAGATGTGGGCGATGCCGAGCTCGTCGCGGATCACCTCGACGTCGCCGTCCAGCGCGGCCACCGCGATCTCACCCTCGGTCTGCGGGAAGCTGCGCCGGGACAGCCCCACGCCCAGCACCACGGCAGCCACCAGGACGACGACCAGCACCGCCGCCAGGGGCACGAGGATGCGTCGGAGCAGGCTGGGCACGGCTCGAGCGTATGTCACCGCCCTGGTGGCGGTGGGGGACCCACGCGGACCGCCGCCGAACGGGTCTGTGCGCGGTGCGAGAGCATGCTGCCACGCGGCTTAGACTGCCTAGCTGTGCCTACCTACTCCTACGCGGGCCGGGACTGCGAGCACCGCTTCGACATCCAGCAGGCCTTCACCGACGACTCGCTGACCGAATGCCCCCACTGCGGCGGGCGGCTGCGCAAGATCTACAGCTCGGTCGGCGTGGTCTTCAAGGGCTCCGGCTTCTACCGCAACGACTCACGCAGCTCCGCCAACGGGGCGGGCAAGGAGCCCGCTGCAGCCGGTGGCGCGGGCAAGGACTCCTCGGGCAAGGACGGCACCTCCAAGGACTCCGCCGACAAGGAGTCCGGTGGCAGTGAGTCGGGTGGCAAGCAGTCGTCCGGCACGGGGTCGTCGGGCAAGGAGTCGGGTGGCACGGGCTCGTCGGGCAAGGAGTCGGGTGGCACGGGCCCGTCGGGCAACAGCGGCTCGGCCAAGGATTCCGGCGCCAAGAACCGTGCCGCCGCGGGATCGTCGGGATCGAACGGCACGGGGTCGCGCCAGTCGTCCGCACCCGCCCGCAGCGGCGCCTGACCGTCCACACGCCTCGCATCTGCGCCTGCTCCGCCGACACCCGCACTCTCGCCCGTTCGTCCACATCACCCGCACCTGCGCCTGCTCGTCCACAGGCGGCATGAGCCCGCGGCCACGGCATCCCGGCGGTACCTAGGCTCCGGGAGTGCCCACGACACCGCCTCGCGCGCAGCACCGGTGGCCCGGCGGCTCCGCACTCTCCCGCAGGAGTCGCGGCAGCCGACGTGCGGTCTGGCGACGTGGTCAGGCGCGCCGGGTGCTGGCTGCCCTGAGCGCAGCCGTCGCGGTCTGGCTCGTGGTCACCGCCCTGCGGCCGGCACCGCCGGAGACGGGTGTGCCGGTGCTGGTGGCGGCGGCAGACGTGCCGGTTGGCACGGTGCTGGAGGCCGCCGACGTGCAGGTCGTGCGGGTGCCCGAGCGAGTGGTGCCCGGCGGCGCCCTCGAGGATCCTGCGGCGGTGATCGGCCGGGTGTCCGGTGGTCCGTTGCGCAGCCGCGCGGTGCTCACCGACCAGGATCTCGCGGCGGGGTCGCTGGCCGACGGGCTGGGGCCGGATGTCGTCGTGGCCCATGTCTCGCTCGTCGACGCAGCGCTGGCCGCGGCGGTCGGCCCGGGCACGCGGGTCGATGTGCTGGCGCTGCTCGACGGCACCACGCTGGCCGCCGACGTCCCCGTCGTGGCCACGGACGCGGGCGACACCTCGGGCGTGTTCGTGGCCGTGAGCTCTGTGCAGGCGGCGGCGCTGGCCCGGAGCAGTGGTGCCGAGATGACCGGCGGGGTCACCCTGGTGCTGCATCCGACGCGGACCGCCGACCCGGGGTGAGCACGCCCGTCGGTGTCGAGCCGCCGACTCGGGCGGAGCGCCGTTGGTTGCCGGCCCATCGATCGGCTATCTTCACGCCCGACGTCTCCCCGTCGTCATCGTCCACGGCTGCGCGCCACCGGCTCCCCCATCTGCGAAGGATCTCCTCATGCTCCAGGGCTTCAAAGAGTTCGTGCTGCGTGGCAACATCGTCGACCTGGCCGTCGCCGTCGTCATCGGCAGTGCCTTCGTCGCCGTCGTGGACACGGTGGTGACCTCACTGATCAGTCCGATCCTGGCCCGGCTCGGCGGCGCCCAGGTCGACAGATTGGGCTTCCAGCTCGGCGCGTCGGGCAACGCCGCCACCCTCATCGACCTCGGCGCGATGATCAATGCCGCCATCGTGTTCGTGATCACCGCCGCCGTGGTCTACTTCGTCTTCGTGCTGCCGCTGAACAAGCTCTCCGAGCTGCGGGCGGCCGGTGAAGAGGAGGAGCCCGAGGCCCCGACCGAGGACGTCATCGTGGTGCGCGAGATCCGCGACCTGCTGGCCGCACGGGACAACCGGCCCTGACCGCGCCCGCAGCACCCATCGACGCCTGGGGGGCCGCGTCAGGCAAAGGCGCTGTAGCCGGTGGCGGCGCGCCCGATGAGCAGGGACTGCACAGTGTCCGTCCCCTCGTAGGTGTAGGTGGCCTCCATGTCCGCGAAGTGCCGGGCGACGTGGTGGCTGAGCAGGATGCCGTTGCCGCCGAGGACGTCGCGGGCGGTGGCGCAGACCCGGCGTGCCGTGGCCGCACAGTGCATCTTGGCCATCGCTGCGTGCTCGATGCTGCACTCGCCCCGCTGCTCCAGCTGCGCCATCCGGACGCACATGAGCTGCATACCGGTGATGTCGGTGAGCATGTGCGACAGCTTGTCCTGGATGAGCTGGAAGCGGGCCAGCGGGCGCCCGAACTGCTGGCGGTGCAGGGCGTAGGTCAGCGCGGCCTCGTAGGCGGCGACGGCGTGACCGGTGGCCTCCCACGCCACGCCCTGGCGGGACCTGGCCAGCACCCTGTTGGTGTCGGAGAAGGTCCGCGCGCCGGCCAGGCGGGCGTCGGCGGGCACCCGCACGCCGTCCAGGGTGATGTGCGCCTGCAGCAGGCCGCGGTTGGCGATCTTGCCCTCGATGACCTCGGCCCGCCAGCCCGGGACCGGCTGCTCGGCCCCGTCGGCGTGGTCGACGACGAAGCCCCCGACGTTGCCGTCGTCGTCGCGGGCCCAGACGACCACCACGTCGGCCACACTGCCGTTGCCGATCCACCGTTTCGCTCCGTGCAGGGTCCACCCGTCACCGTCGCGGCGCGCCACGGTGTCCATGCTGACCACGTCGGAGCCGTGCTCGGGCTCAGTGAGGGCCACCGCCCCCCACCGCTCCATCCGGGCCATCGGCGGCAGCCACCGCTCACGCTGCTCAGGAGAGCCCAGCAGGTGCACGCTGGTCATCGCCAGCCCGGAGTGGACCCCGCCGAAGGTCGCCAGGGATCCGTCGGAGCGGGCCAGCTCCAGGGTGATCATCCCCTCGGCGAGCACCGAGATGCCCGGGCAGCCGTATCCGTCGATGCTCCCACCGGCGACCCCCAGGTCACGGTAGACCTGCACCATCCGGGGGTCGAGGTTTGCATGCTCCCAGTAGTCGCCGGCGATCGGGGCGATCTGCGCGTCGCAGATCTCGCGGACCCGGTCGCGCAGCGCCCGCTCGGGCTCGCTGAGCAGCTCGTCCAGACCGTAGAAGTCGGTGCCGCGCGACCGGGCCAGCTGCGCGCCGAGCTCGGCTGACTCTGCTCGAAGGTCGCTCTCAGGTGGGTTGTCCATCATCGGATTCTCTCAGTCCCACTCCCCCGCCGAACAGTGTCCCCCCAGACTCTGGCCGCGACCCCACGACGTCGTCACGAGGAGCTGCGCGGCGTGAGCTGCTCGGCCAGCGCCGTCAGCAGCAGGACGGCGACCACGAGCGAGACCATGGCCCAGACCGCCTGCACCATGAACAGGGCAAGGACGGCGATGGTGTCCAACACCCCGATCACACCCCACACCGACAAGGCATGGGGGAACCGGCCCGCAGACCCCGTGCTCATGGCCGACGGTCCCCGGTGGCGATGTCGTCCGGTCCACGACCGGTGCGCGCCGGGACCGGCAACCGCCCACTCGGTTTTGAGCGCAGCGACGTCTGCGAATGGGATACCCGCACAGCCGCCACCTCTACTGGTCGCATGCGACCGGCCGAGATCAGACCCACGGTCCGGAGTCTGATTGCGTTGTAAGTTAACCCTCCACGGGTTCCGGCCGCAATCCGTGCGGCGAGTGGAGAGCTCACGCGATCATCACCGAGCAGCGCTGATCGGCATGCGGCTCACTCCCAGTGCGGCGGACGCTGCGCGCGCCACCACTGCTCACCCCGCTGCTCTGCGTCCTCACGGTCGGCCTCTCGATCCGCCGCGACGTCCCCGATCCGGTCGGTGCGGGCCGACTCCGGTATGCCGTCCGTCGCCGCGGCGTCGACGCGGCGGTGTCGTCGCGTTCCCCGCCCAGGGTCGGGCTTCTGCGCGTCGCGCCCGCGAGCGGGAGTCATCGACCGGCGGGGCGGGCCGACACGTCCCGGACCAGGGAGAGCAGGCGGGAGACCTCACGGGCGGGGTCACGGAACAGCTCGCCGGCGTGCACGCGCGTGTGCGTCCAGCCGAGTCTGGTCAGCTGCTCGGGGCGCACCCGGAACCGGTCGCGCCCCGGCGGCTGGGTCAGTGGCTCCAGGTCACTGTCGACGGCGACCAGCAGCCGACCGGGCCGGGCCGGGTCCTCGATCCCCAGCGGCACGACATACTGCCCGCCACCGACGGGGGTGTGCACCACCAACCCCTCGCCGCGCAGCCGCTCGGCAAGGTCGGCGAGCAGCTCCGGCACGGCAGCGTCGCCGCCCGCCTCGGCCGTGGACCGGAGCATCTCCTGCACCACCCTGCCGGCCGGCGCCCCGGTCGCCGCCGACAGCGGCTCCGCGCTGAGCACGGTCAGGCTCCGACGCACGGCTGCGAGCATGGTGACGGGCCGATGCAGGGGGAGCTCGCGGCCGAGGGCGGTCAGCCACACGACGTGGTCGCGCACCTCACCGGCCCAGTGGTCCGTGCCCAACAGCGAGAAGGGCTCCGGGCCGACCTCGGGCACCGTCGCCGGGTCGGCCCGGCGCTCGACCAGCGCCCGGTGCCAGGCGTGCCCGAACGCGGCCTGCACCTGGGGACGGTCCGCCAGCACGAGGATCGACTGACCGGGCCGGCGCTGCAGGTGTGCCAGCACCGTTTCCAGGGCCCGGCTCACCAGCTGCTGGGCATCGGGGAGCACGCTCAGCGTGGCCCGCGGGCTGCGCAGCACACCGGGATAGCCCTGCGGCGGCGAGTCGGCGAGGTGACCCAGGGGAGTGACCAGTCGCTGGTCCAGGGCGCGGTAGTGGGTGCCGAAGGTGCGCACCGGCAGCACGAGCGAGGCCTCCTCGAGCAGCGACGGCAGCGGTGGCCGCGCGACGTCCTCTCCGGTCGCGCCGTCGTCCTCCACCGCCCAGGTGAAGGCGGCGGGGCGAGCCTGGTGCCGGTCCCCGCAGATCAGCGTCTGGGTCCCCCGCTCGATCGCCGCGACGCAGTGCGCCGTCCGGGTGCGGCCGGCGTGCTCGACCACCACGAGCTGCACGCGCAGCCGCTCCGGCAAGGTCGCCGGCACGACGAGCGGACTGCCGACCAGCAGCGGCCGCAGCGCCAGCACCACATCGGCGGTACGGGTCAGCACCGTGCGCAGGTCGTGCTGACCCGTGGCGGCCGCCTCGCGCAGCGCCGCCACCTGACCGGGGTGGGCCGCGACGGCACGCCGGACCCGGCGGTGCCGGGTACGCAGCACCCGCGCGGTGTTGCGGCGCAGGTGGGCGCGGTCGGACCGGCGCAGGGCCCGGGTCGCCTCGTCGAGCTCCGCGGCGGTGCTGGCTGTCCCGGCCGGCGCGTCCGGCCCGGTGAGGTGGTCGTGGACCGATGCGTGGTGGACCATCTCCACCTCGGGGCCCACGTCGCGCGCCGCGACCCCCCGCTTGGCGAGGTCGTCGACCAGCGGTCCCAGGCCCGCCTCGCGCAGCGGCTGCATCATGCCGTGCGCCCGGGCGGTGACCGGCAGCCGGTCGGCGCGGGCGTCCAGGCGCACGAGTCGCTCGTGCAGCAGGTCCAGGTGCGTGGTCAACAGGTCGTGGCCCAGCGGGGTGGGCGCCAGCACCGCACTGAGCCAGGCCAGATCCTCGTGCACCGAGGCGAAGCGGTCCTGGGCCCGGTCGAAGTCCGGCGGCGTCGTCGGTCGGGCAGCCCGACCCGCGAGCGCCTCCCACTCGGTGCGCTCGTCGCGGGCGACCTGCACCCGGGCCGCGAGGTCCTGCGGGGGCGGACCGGGGCGCAGCAGGGCCCGCACCTGGCGGCGCAGCCGGCTGCGGACCATCGCCCCGGGCCGCTCGGCGGACTCCCCCTTGGCCCGGGTCGCCGCGACCATGTCGTCCAACGGGGCCTCAAAGATCTGGGTCCGGAAGATGTCGCAGGTCTGCTCGACGCGCCCCATCAGGTCGAGCCGGTCGCGCCACTGGATGAGGTTGACCGGCTCGGGCAGGCCGGCGGCGCGGCATACCTGGTCGAACTGCGCCCGCGCCTCGGCCAGCTCACCGCCGACCAGTCCGGCGACCACCTCGCGGGCGCGGACGGCCGCACCGTCGTCGGCGAGCTCGGCGGCATACCACGGGTCCTCGGCCCGTCCCCGCTCCCAGACCCCGAGCTCGGCGGCCTCGGTGAGCACCTCCACGAGCTCGGCGAGCCGGTGCGGGGTGAGCTGTCGCAGGACCGGGGGGTCCAGCCGCACGTGCGACAGCGGTGGGGTGCGCAGCCGGCCGAGCCGGGCCAGGGCGGCCTGGGTCTGGGCCAGCGACTGACCCCAGGGCTCGTGCTCGGTATGCAGTCTGGCCTCGTGGTCGGCGAGCACCTGCTGGGCGGCACGCCAGGCGGGCAGCGGGTCCTGCGCGACGTCGGGCTCGGGGGTGCGCAACGCGGTGTTGAGCTGGGCGGTCAGCTCCTCGATCGCCCGGCGGGCCCGGCGGGGGTCCTCGGCCAGGTCGAGCACGATGTCGTCGAGCCCGACGTGCGCCAGCCGGCGGCGCAGCGCGTCGATCGCCGGTCGCTCCTCGCTGACCACGAGCACGGTGTGGCCCTGAGCGACGGCGCCGGCGCCGATGTTGGCCACAGTCTGGGTGGTGCCGGTGCCGGCGGGAGTGTCCAGGACCAGGCTGCCCCCGCGGGCGACCTCGTCGATCACCAGCCGCTCATCGTGGTCGGCGTCGAGCACCGCCAGCTCGTGGCTGAGGTCGTCGGCGCGGACGGGGTCGGGCTCCAGGGTGCGTGGCCGTGCCTCGTGCCCGGCCAGGGCGGCGACCAGGTCGTGCCGGGTCAGCCCCGCCGGGTCCCCCGACAGGTGCGCGACCAGCGGCAGCTTGGCCCACGGGAAGGTGCTGACCACGGTGTTGGGACCGATGCTGAAGCCGTCGATGTCCTCGCAGAGCCACTCCAGCTCCTCGTAGGTCTCGCGGGGGTCGAAGCCACCCCCCTCGTGAGCCATCTCGGCCAGCTCCACGGGGTCGAGCTCGATGCCGGCCTCGCCGCGCAGGTAGTGCGCCAGGACGGGGTTGAAGACGACGTCGCGGTCCAGCTCGAGGACGTAGTCGCGGTGTGTGGCGTCGACCGGGTGGATGCTGCAGCGGCGCAGCAGCACGGGGGCCCGGGGCAGGATCTTGGCCCGGTGCAGCGACCAGGTGGCCAGGCCGACCGCGATGAAGCCCGTAGTCAGCCCGTGCTCCCGGCGGATCTCGACCGTCTTGTCCCGGATGGCCCCCAGCCGTCGGCGGGCAACCTCGAAGGCGACCTGCTCGCGGACGAGCTCTGAGAGCCGGGTGGGCACGCCGGCCAGCAGCTTGGCCACTCCCCCAGGGTGGGCCACGGTCAGGTCGAAGGTGCCCAGCGGCAGCTCACGGTGCCACAGCAGCGGGTTGCGGCCGCCGAGCTCGGTCAGGTCGTGCCGCCAGCGCTGCTGGGCGTCCCGGACCACGTCGACGCGTGAGCGCGGAGCGTCGGCGGAAGGGTTCACGCGGTCAGGCTAACTACTCGCAGACGTCGTAGCGCAGTCGACCCGAGGGCGACGGCGACGAGCGCGGCCAGGGCACACAGCCAGCCGTAGCCGAGGGTGTCGACGACGACTCCGGCCAGGGCTCCCCCGGTCGCCGCGGACAGCCCCATCAGCACGTCGGCGGCCCCCTGGACGGCGGAGCGGTCGCTGACCGGCACGGCGCCGGCGAGCTGGGCGGACCCGGCGACCATGGTGCAGGACCAGCCCAGGCCGAGCAGCGTCAGCCCGGCGGTCAGGCCCCAGGAGAACCCGGCGACCGAGAGCCCCGCCAACAGGCAGGCCAGCAGCAGCAGGGCCACGCCCAGCAGCACGACCCGCGGCGAGCCCCAGCGGTCGGTGAGGGCGCCGGCCACCGGGCTCAGGCCGTACATCCCCAGGATGTGCATGGAGATCACGAAGCCGATCACCTCGACCTCGGCGTCACCGTGCGTCATGTGCAGCGGGGTCATCACCATGATCGAGACCATCACGACGTGGCCACCGGCGATGGCCACCGTGCCCGCCAGCGCCTCGGGAGTGCGCCGGAGCACGCCCAGGCCGTGCCGGAACGAGCGGCGCGGACCTGCGGGGTCGGCGGGGGTGTCCATCGCGGCCAGCGCCCGCGCGGTGAGCAGCGGGTCGGGGCGCAGGTATGCGGTGAGCAGCGCGAACGCGACAAGGAAGCCGGCCGAGCTGATCACCCACGCCCCGGCCAGCGGGGGCAGGCCGAGCAGCCGGCTAAGGTCCGCGGCCGGCCCGAGCAGGTTGGGGCCGAGCACCGAGCCGATCGTGGTGGCCCACACGACCAGACTCAGCTGACGCCCCCGGTGACTCGGCTCGGCCAGGTCGACCGCGGCATACCGGGCCTGCGCGTTGGCCGTGGTGGCGGCACCGAACAGGAAGGTGCCGACCAGCAGCAGCCAGAACGTGGCGGTTGCCGTGGCCACGATGGCGCAGCCCGCACCGAGCGTGCCGAGCAGGTAGGCCGTGCTGAGGCCGACGCGGCGCCCGCGGGTGGCCATCAGCGCGGCGATGGGGATGGTCAACAGGGCACCCCCGAGGACCTGCGCGGTGGTGGCCAGCCCGGACAGGGCGTCGCTGCCGCTGATCTGCGCGGCGATGATCGCCGCGACGGCGATGCCGATGGCCACGCCGATGCCGCCCATGGTCTGGCTGGCCATGAGCAGGCGCACCGTGCGTTCCTGGATCGCCGGGATCTCGTTCGCCGTGGGCAGGCGGTCGATGCTCACTCCTGCACTATGGCAGAGGCGGCGCGGGACCCCGGGAGGAGTCGAATCGGTGCGGTGGACGCCTTCCAGGCGGCCACGAGCGCGGACCGTGCAGATGGTGCCCAATGTCACCATGTGCACCGGACTCTCCGCGCGGGGCGTTGCAGACGGTGCCCAATGTCACCCAACGCACGCGGACTCGCGGAGGCCTGGGGCCGTCCTCACCTGGGGCTGCTCATGGCCCATTGCTAGCCTTGCCTGCTGACCATCCCCGCCCTCGTAGCTCAGGGGATAGAGCACCGCTCTCCTAAAGCGGGTGTCGCGCGTTCGAATCGCGCCGAGGGCACAGCAAAACTGCAGGTCAGCGGCCTAGGTCGACACCCGTGGATCGATCAACCAGGGTGTTAGTCCGCAGTGAGTCCGCAAGAATCCGCGAGCGGGTGTCCGCCAGCCGGTCGGCCACCGCGTCGAGATCCGCGTCAAACAGGTCTGAGTGCACGTCCAGCGTGGTGCTCGCCTTGTCATGCCCGAGCATCCGCTGCACCCCCAGCACAGACGCCCCGGCCGACACCGCCAGACTCGCCGCCGTGTGCCGCAGCTCGTGCGGGGTGAGCCCAGGGACGCCCGCCGTCACCGCGGCAGCGTCGAACCAGTCTCGCCTCATGT
>NZ_JBPCKQ010000229.1:0-26463 GCF_051004135.1 Ornithinimicrobium sp. | reverse complement strand
GCACCAGCCTGTTGGGAGGTTGAGGACCGGCTCCGGCGACGGTCGGTCAGGATCCGCGTTCCGGCCAATCGCGCGGCATTGTGCACATCGCGCGGGGTTCGGACGCCGCGCAATGTGCGGAAGGCCGCGCAATGCGGGTCCTCGGCTCGTCAGTCGTCCCTCAGCGACGTCGGTATGCCGTCGGCGTCGACTTCGAAGGGCAGGTCCGGGTCGCTCAGCCGCCCGGCGACCAGATCTTCCCCGTCCTGGGCCACCCAGAGGTCATCCGCAGGGTGCACGGTCACGAGGTAGACGGGGTCACGACGTAGCACAACCCGACTCTCGCCCCCGATGAGCCGTGGTCCTGTGATGTCCGCGGTGACGAGGGCAGGAAGCAGCTCCCGTCCGGCGACCTCCTCGTCACTCACCGACCATGTCCGGATCTGCGTCCCGCCGGCGACGTCGGTGCCCCACTGGGCACCGGCGATCACCTCGATGCCTTGGCGGCCCTCGAGCAGGAGGTGGTAGTCCGGTTCGGCAGATGCGGTCTGCAGGTCACTCACGGCGACCACGTGGCCGTCACCCACCGGCCCGGCGACGATCTGCGCAGAGTCGGCCGGCGTCAGCGTCAGCTCAGGATCGCCCTCCTGCCCGGTGCTGATGACGATGTCCTCGTCCACCTGCACCGCACCATACGGTGCTAAAACGGGCGCGAACGGGTTGGGCGCGGCCCGTCCGTCCAACAAGGTGCGGTTGGCCCCGAGAGGTAAGACGGGCACATCGACCTCGCCGTCGTCATCGGTGTCGAACCCCAGGAGATCCTCGATCCCGTCACCTCCGAGCGACTCCAGGGGGATGGACCAGTCGAGCGCCACCGCGTCCTCACCCACGGACGCGGTCTGCGGCCGATCGAGCTCGATCTTCGCCGAACCCTCCGCCCAGACCGGAGTCAGTCGATCAACCTGGTCCTCGTGCACCACCGTCAGCAGGCCGTCAGGAAAGCCCGAGTCCCAATCGGGGACCTGGACCACAGCGTTGCCGTGCCACTGCGCCACCGGGCGGTCGAGGTCACCGGCGAAGACGTCGCCTACAACGCATGCACTCCAGTGCGCGCCGTCCGCCAGCATCCGCACATTCGCGATCTGCATCAGCTGGCCGATGCACGTCGGGGTCCCGGCCTCGCCCGGCAGCTTCACCTCACAGGTGGGCAGGTCCCCGGTCACCCCGGCCAGGGAGAGGACGTCCAACGCCTCCCCGTCAGGACCGGGGGGAACGGCGGCGCCGATGAACCCCGACGGTGCCTCTATGTCGATGAATACCCCGACCGGAACGGTCCAACCCGTCCGAGGATCCTCGGCCAGCGCCACCGGTATGCCGAGCTCCGGCCAGTCGGCGGCCACGACATACGTCAGCCCGTTCGGCCCGTCGAGAATCGTCTGCTCCCCATCCATCTCCTTCGGGACCAGCGCAACCACACCGGTGGAGTCGGACAGCTCCAACTGATCGCCGACCTCACGCAACGACAGCTCTGTGGGCTCAGCGACGAGCAACGTCTCGCCGGGATCGGTCGTCGCCGGCTGTATCTCATCGTCCGCGACGTCGAAGCCGCTGCTCAGCCCCGCCCAGGCGGTGACCACGACGGCGACGGCGGCGATCGACATACCCACTCCGACGGCACGCCGACGGCGCATCTTGCCGCGGCCCAGCGCGACGACCGCGTCCGGGGACAGCGACATCGGCGGCGGATCCATCACCGCCCGGTCCATCGCTTCGAGCACGTCCCGCTCAGACGGTGACATGCGACTCATCTCCATCCATCAACGTCCGTAGTCGAGCCAGCCCCCGGGAGGTGGCGCCCTTGACCGTGCCCACGCCGATGTCCAAGGTGTCGGCGGTCTGCTGCTCGGACCGGTCCAGGTAGTGCCGCAGCACGACGACCTGGCGCTGCCGCTCGGGAAGTGCCTGCAGCGCCCGGATCAGGTCCACGTGCTGCGACGACGCGCGCGGATCGGTGAGCTCGGGGGTCTGGTCGACGAGCACCTCGCGACGGTGCTTGCGCCAGTGGTCGGTATGCAGGTTGGTCACCACCCGGCGGGTGTAGGCCAGCGGCGTGCCGGTGCGCACCTTCGGCCAGCGCACGTAGACCCTGGCGAGCGCCTCCTGCACCAGCTCCTCGGCCTGGTGCGGGTCGCCGGTCAGCATCCACGCCGTGGTGAGCAGGCGCGGTGAGGCATCGCGGACGAAGTCCACGAACTCGCGCTCCTGCGCTGCTCGCATCCTCGCCCTCGTTCTCGCTCGACCCGATGCACCTTCAACGGACCGGGCCCGCCAGAGGTTGTCCGTCGGCACCATTGTCTAGGGTCCCGGCCCGGGAGTAGCGTCGAGAGACCGACTTCAGGAGGCCAGTGTGAGCATCGACGTCCAGCAACCCCGACCCTATGACCTCGTCGCCGACACCATCCACGTCGCCGGCATGGCCGGTGAGGCGTTCGAGGCCAACTACGAGTACGAGATCACCGAGGGTCACGACCACGTGACCGGCCACTTCATGGCCGGCGACGGCGTCGGGGGGCACGGCCAGTTCCAGGTCGCCGTCGACACCTCCGGCGCCGGCTTCACCCTGCCCAGCGCCACGCTGCACGTCTTCCACAGTTCCGCCGAGGACGGCTCCCGGCTGGATGAGGTGGTCGTCCCGATCGTCCTCGGCAGCCGGATCGTGCCGGGCTACTCGGTCTACGACGCGTATGTCGTGCAGTCCGGGGACACGCTGTGGGCCATCGCGGACCGGGCCTTCGGGGACGGTGCGCAGTACCCCCGGCTCGTGGCGGCCAATCCGCATACCATCACCGACCCGGACCACATCGACGTCGGCCAGATCGTCCGCATACCCCGCTAAAGCGGGCCCGACGCGCAACCTTCGGGGACGTCGGCACGTCGTAGGGACGACGTGATTCACTGGAGAGAGCCTCTGTCGGGCTCATCGAGGAGAAGGGAGGTCTGGTCGTGCTCGCAGCACTCACCGGCGCCGGCCTGTCCGCCGCCGCGGGTCTCAACGCCTACATCCCGTTCCTGATGGTCGCGCTGATGGCGCGCTACACCGAGATCATCAACCTGCCCGCGCAGTTCGCCTGGATCGAGTCGCCCTACGCCATCGGTGGTGCCGGGGTGCTGCTGCTCAGTGAGGTGGTCCTCGACAAGATCGCGATCGTCGACCACATCAACGACGCCTTCGGCACCTTCATCCGCCCGGCCACGGGTGGGCTGATCTTCGCCGCCACGCAAGCGGCCGAGGACATCGAGCAGGGATCCAGCTTCATGGCCGACAACCCGTGGATCGGGGTGGTCGCCGGCGTCGTCACCGCCGGAGTGGTGCACACGGGCAAGGCGGCGACCCGGCCCCTGGTCAACGGCGCCACGTTCGGACTCGGCGCCCCCGTGGTCTCCACCGCCGAGGACACCGCCTCGGTGGGGCTGAGCCTGGTCGCGATCTTCTTGCCGGTCCTGGTGATCTTCGCGCTGCTGCTACTGATGGTCGGGATGTTCGCGGTATGGCGTGCCGCCCGCCGCCGACGCCGGTCACGGGACACCGCCATGGCGAGCGCGGGCTACTACTCCTAAGTTGTTGCTCAGGATTCTGCGCACCGCTGGAAGTGCCGCCTCAGTCGCCCTGCGCCCACTTGCCGTAGTACCGCGACCACCGGTCGACTCCTAGGTCGTAGGCCAACTCCCATGAAGAAACCTGCTGCTCGTATGCCTCCCGCTGGCTGTCCACCCGCTGGTCATAACCCCACCCCCAGATCGTGACGTGCCGCGCCTGGAACTCCTCCCACACCGAGAGCCGGGTCTCGTAGTCGACGAGGCCGTCCCGTCCCATCAGTCGCACGATCTGCTGAGCCTGCTCCCACTCCTGGTCCGAGGCATCCATGACCCGGTGCCCAGGCTCCTGCGTCTGGCCCGAATCTCCTGATTCCCGCCGCTCGATCGTGAAGAGTGCCTTCTCCTGCCACACTCGCCAGGCATCCAGCATGGCCTGCAGATCGGCCTTCCAGTAGGCCTCCAGGTCGGCCTGTGACTCGACGGCGACATAGGCACCGCCACCGGCATCGGCCACGTCGCGCAGCTGCTGCGCCTCGGCGGTGCCGACCTGGAAGCCGATCACGTTGACCACCGGCTGTAGGCGCCGGCCGGCGAGCTCCTCGGCCGCGGTCGCCGCGTCGCCGCCGCAGGTGTCGACGCCGCCGGTGACGACATACACGACGGCGTCGCTCGTGTTGGGCGGGATGTCGGAGTCGGATGCCCCGACCGCCCGGGCCAGGGGTGTCCACCCCCCCGGCTGCACGCTGTCCAGCGTGGCGGCCAAACCGTCGGCCGGGCCGTCATAGACCACGGAGGTGGAGCCACAGGACTGCGCCCTGCCTGCCTCGGTGATGTTGCCCTCGTGTCCGTAGATGCGCAGGGAGGCCGTGCTGCCCTGAGGTAGCCGGCCGACGAAGTCGCGAATGGCACCTTTGGCCTGTTCGGTCCGCGACGCCCCGCCGGCGGAATCGGCCATGCTTCCGCTGGCGTCCAGCACGACGGCGAAGTGGTTCTGACCCACCACCGGCAGGTCGCGCAGCTCCTGGCCGGGCGGGCCGGGGGCACTCTGGAGCCCGGCCTCGGAGTTGATCACCTCCCGCGCGTCCTGGACGTAGTCCGGGTGAATCTGACTGAGGATCGCATCGGTCCACTCCCGTGCCGACTGCGGAGCGGTGGCCACCGCCGCGCCGAAGACCGCCTGGGCGTCGAAGGCGTCACCGGCATACGGGCCGGGCTTGCGCAGCAGCGCCCGCTCGACGTCGGTCAGCTCCCGGTCGGTCCCGATCTCGGCGTAGGAGGCGTCCGGATCGAGGTAGATGCCGTCGGGACTCGCAACGGCCGTCACCGGTCCCTGGGTGGAGGTCGCGGTGCCGGAACCCTCGGGCGAACCCGCCCCCTGGGCCGTCTCGGTGGCCGCGTCGCCGGTCGGGGACGCCGAGGCCGAACTGTCGGGCGACTGAGCCTGCGGCGCCTGGTCGGAACAGGCCGAGGTGAACATCAGGGCGGCGCCCAGCAGCGTGGCGGCCAGGGCGGAGGGTCTCACGTCGACTCCGTTCTGGGGGCTTGCGTGTCAGGGCACTGCTGTGACGACGATAGTGGAGCGCCCATAGTTCCCTCCGATCTCAAGTCAGCGGCTCGCCAGCACGGCGTCGTAGAGCTGCTTGGTGGACAGTCCGGTGGCTGCCGCGACCTCCTTGCAGACGTCCTTGAGCCGCTCTCCGGCCGCCACCCGGGCCTGTATGCCGGGCACCGCCGTCGCCAGGTCAACCCCGCCGTCGGCGCCGGTCGGCTCGCGCCCCGCGACCACCAACGTGATCTCGCCGCGCACGCCGTCAGCGGCCCAGGTTGCCAGCTCGCCCAGCCCACCACGCCGAACCTCCTCGTAGGTTTTGGTGAGCTCACGACATACGGCAGCGGGCCGCTCCTCACCGAGCCCGCCGGCCAGCGAGGTCAGGGCCGCGGCGAGGCGGTGCGGCGCCTCGAAGAAGACCATCGTGCGCGGCTCGGCCGCAAGCGCGGCGATGGCACGCTCACGCTCCCCGGCCTTGCGGGGCAGGAAGCCCTCGAAGCAGAACCGATCCACCGGCAACCCCGACACCGCGAGTGCCATCAGCACAGCGCTGGGGCCGGGCACACAGGTCACCGGTATGTCGTGCCGCACCGCCTCGCAGACCAGCCGGTAGCCGGGGTCGGAGACGGACGGCATACCGGCGTCGGTGACCAGAAGCACCCGCTCGCCCGCGACCAGGGCCGCCACCAGGTCGGCGGTGCGCGATGCCTCGTTGTGCTCGTGGTAGCTGACGACCCGACCGCCCAGGGTCGCCCCGAGCCGGTCGCAGAGCCTGCGCAGCCGGCGGGTGTCCTCGGCGGCCACGACCGGGGCGGTGCTCAACTCCTCGACCAGGCGGGGGGAGGCATCGCTGCTGTCACCGATCGGGGTGGCGGCGAGCACCAGCGTGCCTACCTCCGGATCTGACATGCAACCTCCCTGGCAAAGGTGTCGAGCGCACTGCAAAGTCCCGAGCAAAACGGTGGAGGCAGGTGCACGACCCCTAGCAAATCAGTGACCGGTGAGCCGGGCCTTCTGCAGGTCGCGGTTCATCTGCGAGATCACGTCGAGCGGGATGCCCTTGGGGCAGGCGTCGGCGCACGCGCCGAGGTTGGTGCAGCCTCCAAAGCCCTCGGCGTCGTGCTGGGCGACCATGTCGACGACCCGGGCGCTGCGCTCCGGCTGGCCCTGCGGCAGCTCGCCGAGGTGGGTGATCTTGGCCCCCATGAACAGCATGCCCGAGGCGTTGGGGCAGGCCGCCACACAGGCACCGCAGCCGATGCACTCCGCGCCGGCGAAGGCCCGGTCGGCGTTGTCCTTGGGCACCAGCGTCGCGTGCGCGTCCGGCGCCGAGCCGGTGTTGGCCGACACGAACCCCCCGGCCTGCACGATCCGGTCGAAGGCCGAACGGTCCACCACCAGGTCCTTGAGCACCGGGAACGCCTCGGCACGCCACGGCTCGATGGTGATCGTCTGCCCGTCGGAGAAGGAGCGCATGTGCAGCTGGCAGGTCGTGGTCCGCTCGGGGCCGTGCGCGTCGCCGTTGATCATCAGGTCGCAGGAGCCGCAGATGCCCTCACGGCAGTCGTGGTCGAAGGCGACCGGCTCCTGGCCGTCCATGATGAGGCTCTCGTTGAGCACGTCGAGCATCTCCAGGAAGGACATGTCCTCCGACACGTCGTCCAGGTCGTAGGTCGCCAGGTCGCCCTTCGCGGACGGGCTCTCCTGTCGCCAGATGCGCAGGGTGATCTTCACTTGTAGCTCCGTTGCTTCAGCTCGATGAACTCGTAGTCGAGGTCTTCCTTGTGCAGCACCGGCTCGTGGTCCAGCCCGGCGAACTCCCAGGCCGCGACGTAGGCGTAGTTGTCGTCGTCGCGCATGGCCTCCCCTTCCTCGGTCTGCGACTCCACCCGGAAGTGACCGCCGCAGGACTCGTTGCGGTGCAGCGCGTCGATGCACATCAGCTCGCCCAGCTCCAGGAAGTCGGCCACCCGGCCGGCCTTCTCCAGCGACTGGTTGAGGGTCTCCGCGGAGCCCAGCACCCGCACGTTGGCCCAGAAGTCCTCGCGCAGCTCGCGGATCTGGGCGATGGCCTCGGTCAGCCCCTCCACCGAGCGCTCCATGCCGCACTTGTCCCACATGATCTTGCCCAGCGCCTTGTGATAGCTGTCGACGGTACGGTTGCCGTCGATGGACAGGAAGTGCCGGATCCGCTCCTCGACCTGCCCCCGGGCCTCGGCCACGGCCGGGTCGTCCGGCTCGATCGTCGGGTAGGGCCCGTCGGCGAGGTAGTTGCGGATCGTGTTGGGCAGCACGAAGTAGCCGTCGGCCAGGCCCTGCATCAGCGCCGAGGCGCCGAGCCGGTTGGCGCCGTGGTCGGAGAAGTTGGCCTCGCCTGTGACGAACAACCCGGGGATCGTGGACTGCAGGTCGTAGTCGACCCAGAGCCCGCCCATCGTGTAGTGCACCGCGGGATAGATCCGCATCGGCACCTCATACGGGTTCTCGCCGGTGATCCGCTCGTACATGTCGAACAGGTTGCCGTACTTGGAGGCCACCGCATCGCGGCCCAGCCGGTCGATCGCGTCAGCGAAGTCGAGGTAGACCCCCAGCCCGCCGGGGCCGACGCCGCGGCCCTCGTCGCACACGTTCTTGGCCGCACGCGAGGCGATGTCGCGGGGCACCAGGTTGCCGAACGAGGGATAGATCCGCTCCAGGTAGTAGTCGCGGTCCTCCTCGCCGATCTCGCGCGGGTCCTTCTGCCCTTCGTCCTTGCTCTTGGGCACCCAGATCCGCCCGTCGTTGCGCAGCGACTCACTCATCAGGGTCAGCTTGGACTGGTAGTCCCCCGACACCGGTATGCAGGTCGGGTGGATCTGGGTGTAGCAGGGGTTGGCGAAGTAGGCGCCCTTGCGGTGGGCCCGCCAGCCGGCGGTGACGTTGCAGCCCATCGCGTTGGTGGACAGGTAGAACACGTTGCCGTAGCCGCCGGAGGCCAGCACCACCGCATCGGCCAGGTGGGTCTCGATCTCCCCGGTCACCAGGTCGCGGGCGATGATGCCGCGGGCCTTGCCCTCCACGATCACCAGCTCGAGCATCTCGTGCCGGGAGTACATCTGCACCGTGCCGGCACCGATCTGACGCTCCAGTGCCTGGTAGGCCCCGATCAGCAGCTGCTGGCCGGTCTGCCCGCGGGCGTAGAAGGTGCGCGAGACCTGCACACCACCGAACGAGCGGTTGTCCAGCAGCCCGCCGTACTCGCGGGCGAACGGCACGCCCTGCGCCACGCACTGGTCGATGATCTGGGTGCTGACCTCGGCCAGCCGGTAGACGTTGGACTCTCGAGAGCGGTAGTCACCACCTTTGACCGTGTCGTAGAACAGCCGGTATGCCGAGTCGCCGTCGCCCTTGTAGTTCTTGGCCGCGTTGATCCCGCCCTGGGCGGCGATCGAGTGCGCGCGCCGGGGGCTGTCCTGGTAGCAGAACGACTTGACCTGATAGCCGGCCTCGCCCAGCGTCGCACCCGCCGAGGCGCCGGCCAGGCCGGTGCCGACGATGATCACGGACAGCTTGCGGCGGTTGACCGGGTTGACCAGCTTGGACTCGAAGGTGCGGGTGGCCCACTTGTCGGCGATCGGACCACCCGGGGCGGCACCGTCGGCGATCGCATCCCCCTCGCGGTAGAACGAGGTCCCGGTCTCATCCTGGGCCGGCACCTCGGTCAGCGTGTCGCTCATCTGATCGCTCATGGCCTGTCGCGTCCCCTCGGTCATCGTGTCCTGCCGGTCGTTCGTGAGCGTGCGCTGCTGGCTCCGGTCACGGGATCACCCCGAGCAGGATCGCCAGCGGCGGCGCCAGGAAGCCCACCACGACGACCAGCGCCACGACCAGCGCGATGCCCTTGAGGATCGCGGCCGCCCGGGCGCTGGTGTTGAGGCCCAGGGTCATCCCGGCACCCCAGATGCCGTGGTTGAGATGCAGCCCCAGGGCCAGCACCGCCACGACATAGATCAACACGGCCCACCACACCTCGAAGCTGGAGATCACCCGCTGGGCCGGGCTCTCGAAGTCGCCGTTGACCTGGATGGTGTTGGTCGTGAAGTGCAGCAGGTGGAAGATCACGAACGCGAGCAGCGCCACCCCGCCCCAGCGCATCGCCTTGGAGGTGAACAGTGCCCTCCCGGCCGTGCGGACCGCATACCGACTCTTGCGCGCCTTGCCCGCCCGCGACCACAGGCTGAACGCCGCGTAGGCGTGCAGCAGCAGGCTGGCCAGCAGCACCACCCGGATGATCCACAGCAGACCGGCGTAGGGCAGCAGCGGCTCGCCGAGGGTGCGCAGGTGCTCGGCGTAGTCGTCGAACGCCTCGGCTCCCGCGAAGATCTTGAGGTTGCCGTACATGTGCGCCAGCACGTAGCCGACGAAGATCAGTCCGGTCAGCGCCATCACGGACTTCAGCAGGATGGTGCTGGTGCCCGATCGGGCCGCTGTCGTCCGGGTCGTCGTCGCCACAGCCTCGATGGTAGCGCCCGGACTCAGGCGCTCGTCAGCCAGGTTGCCTACGATGACGCCCGTGACCACGACCGCCCCTCGCGCCGCTGACCTGCGCGAGCGCCTGCTGCTGCGGTTGCTGGGGGCTCGCCCGGACCCGCGGCAGGCCCGCTGGGCGTGGTGGGGTCCGCTGCTGGCGATGGTGATCGGTGGTGCGCTGCGATTCTACCGGCTGGGGCACCCCCACCAGCTGGTCTTCGACGAGACCTACTACGTCAAGCAGGGCTGGTCGATGATGGAGTACGGCTACGAGCGCGAGGTGCGTCCCGGTCTGGACGAGCCCGACGAGCTCTTCACCGCCGGCGATGTCGATATCTGGGGGCCTGACGCGGATCTGGTGGTCCACCCGCCGGTCGGCAAGTGGATGATCGGCCTGGGCGAGTGGCTGACGGGCATCGACTCCTCGGTGGGCTGGCGACTGGGCGCCGCGGTGGTCGGCACCCTGTCGATCCTGCTGCTGGGACGGATCGCCTGGCACCTGTGGCACAACGCGACCCTCGCTACCGTGGCCGCGACGCTGCTGGCCGCCGACGGCCACCACTTCGTGCACTCGCGCACGGGGCTGCTCGACATCTTCGTGACGTGGTGGGTACTGGTGGCGTTCTGGTGCCTGCTGCGCGACCGGGAGGACGGCCGGCGGCGGTTGGCGAGGCGGGTCTCGGCGGGCCGGTCGCGGGTGGCCGGTATGCCGTGGGGCCCGGGGCTGGGAGTGCGCTGGTGGCGCCTGGCTGCCGGGGTCAGCCTCGGGCTGGCCAGCGGCACCAAGTGGTCCGGTCTGTTCTTCCTCGCCGCCTTCGGGCTGATGACGGTCCTGTGGGATCTCGGCGCCCGGCGGGCGAGCGGGGTCCGCCGGTGGATCTCGGGGACGTTGGCACGCGACGCCATACCGGCCTTCCTGAGCATGGTGCCGGTGGCGCTGCTGACCTACCTGGCCAGCTGGACCGGGTGGTTCGTCAGCGACAACGGCTACAAGCGGGACTGGGCCGACGACCACCCGGTGACCGGCATCGCCTCCCTCGTCCCCGACGCGCTGCGCTCGCTGTGGAGCTATCACCAGGAGGTGCTGGCCTTCCACACCGGGCTGCACAACGAGCACGCGTGGTCCTCCAACCCCTGGTCCTGGATCGTGCAGGGGCGGCCCACGCTCTTCTTCTCCGAGTGGCCGAAGCGGGGTCAGGACGGGTGCGAGGCCGCCGAGTGCGTGAAGTACATCGCCTCGCTGGGCAACATCTTCGTGTGGTGGGGCGCCACGGCCGGTCTGCTGGTCGTCGTGTTCCTCTGGCTGTTCGGGCGCGACTGGCGGGCCGGCGCAGCGCTGGTCGGGATCGCGGCCGGCTGGCTGCCGTGGTTCCTCTACCAGGAGCGCACCATCTACTCCTTCTATGCGGTGGCCTTCGTGCCGTGGCTGGTGCTGGTCGTGGTCGCCTGCATGGCCCTGGTGCTGGGCGGCCCCACGGCGTCGGCGTCGCGGCACCGGTGGGGGGCGGTGGTCGTCGTCGGCTACACGGTCGCCGCGGTGGCGCTCTTCTTCTGGTACTACCCCGTCTACACGGCCGAGGTCATCCCCAGGCAGGAGTGGCTCTGGCGACTCTGGTTCGACTTCTGGACCTGACGATGTGCGCAGGAAGTTGCCCGCCCGCACCCCGTTCTGTGAGGCACGTTGCGCCCGCCCCACCCAATCTGCTCGCAAGTCTGCATACACCTTGACATCGACTGTCGATATGCATATCGTTCTTCATTATTATCGATCTTCGATATGAATCGAGGCGCATCATGGCACAGAAGCCACGCCGCAGGGACTGGATGGCCTTCGACGCCTGGGACCGGGGTGCCCTGCGCTCGCTGATCGTCCTGGGTGTCGTCATCGCGATCGGCTACGCCTTCGTCCGGCCGGCGTGGGACTGGGCTCGTGACAACCCGCTGCGTGTCCCCTACAGCGGCGAGGTCGCGGTGCCCGGACTGCAGGGCACGGACGTCACCGTAGGCGAAGCCTCGTTCGACCTGCTCGTTCCCGAGCCGTCGGGCAGGCAGCGGATGCTGGACGCACTCCCGGATCTGCTCGCCGGCGGGGTCGCGCTCCTCGTGCTCGTGCTGCTCTACCGGGTCCTGGGGGACATTGCCCGCGGCGAACCCTTCGCCCGGCGCAACGTGACCCGGCTGCGACTGATCGCGTTCGCCATTGCGCTGGGCTGGTCGGCGGCGGGTGTGACCGCGGCCTTCGTGACCCTGCCGATTCTCGGCGCGGCTGACATCGGCGACCTCCCCCTCGCCTCCACCTGGACGATCCCCGTGCTCCCGCTGGGGATCGGCATGGTGGTCGCCCTGCTCGCCGAGGCGTTCAAGATCGGGGCGGGGCTGCGGGACGACGTCGACGGACTCGTCTGATGCCCGTGGAGGAGGAGCACCGCGTTGCTTGTCACCTGGATCAGCTGCTCCAGGAGCGGGGTATGACGCTTGCTGCCCTCGCCGAGCAGGTCGGGGTGAGCGTGGTCAACCTGAGCGTGTTGAAGAACAACCGCGCGAAGGCGGTCCGCTTCAGCACGCTCACCGCGATCTGCGAGGTTCTCCAGTGTGACGTCGGGGACGTGCTCTCGACCAACCGTCGCTGAGGCCGATGCCTGCGGGACGGGGACCTCCGCACTGGCCCGTGCAGACGTGCAGACGGCATGCACCTCCCCGAGCACATCAGGGGAGGTCGGCGAACAGGTGCGGGGTCGCCTCCCGCGCGACGGCGAGCGCCACGTCATACGGGACGTCGTCGATCGTGACCGACTCCGGCCCGGCGGCCGTGGTGGCGACCAGCGTGGCCAGCCCGAGCCGCCGCTGGAAGATGGTCTGCCGCACCACCCACCCGATGATTCCGCCACGCTCGAGCACCTCGCGCTGCCGCATCAGCGCGCCGTGCCCGCTGATCACATGTTCCTCGGTGAGCCCGTGCCCGAGGTTGCGGTACGCCTCCTGAGCCACGGGCACGGCCAGCGCAGCGAAGACCGCCCAGATCGCCAACGGGAGCCACCACGGCAGGTCGAGCAGCAGCGTGGGCACGATCGAGACCAGGCCGAAGAAGACCGGGCCGATCTGCCCCTGCACGTGCAGCCGCCGCCACGCGTAGTAGCCGTGTGGCTGCAGCCGCATCGTCAGCGAGCCCTCCTCCTCCAGCACCGTGTGCCCCACGTCGATCGCCACGGTCCGCGGGCAGGGCGGCAGCACCTTGGTCTGCCCGCCGCTGCCGACCCCCGTGGACAGCGTGGACAGCTCCGCCCCCCGCACCCAGCGCAGAACGAAGGCCTCGCTGAGCACGACCCCGCGGATCTTGGCCTCCTCAACGGTCGTGGAGCGGGTCGTGAACAGGCCCCGGCTCAACCGCAGCGTGCCCTCGGGCATCCGGGTCAGCCGCAGGTTCCACCACTGCACGACGTAGTTGAGGGTCGACAGCAGCAGCCACCCGATCAGCACGAGCACCGCGCCGGCGGCCACGAGCAGCACCAGCGACTGGCTCATGAACCATTCGTAGCCGTCCTGCACGACCCCCACGTCCTCGGTCGGCACGTCCCGCATGAACTGCGACAGCACCCCGCCGATGCCGGCGACGATGACCAGACTGGACAGGCTGAACGGCGCGTAGCGCAGCCAGGACCAGTCGATCCGCGCCAGGTCCTGCTCCGGGCGACCCGAATCGGCCGGGTATGTCGTGTCGCCGGCAGACTCCTCCCCCAGTTCGGGCGGGGGACGGCCCTCGCCGGCGCTCCGGCTCCGCTTGCGCAGGAAGTCCTGCAGCTCCTGGGCCTGTGGCACGGTCAGGGAGTCCAGCTCGATCCGGGTATCGTCGACGCCGGTGCCGACCGAGACCTTGGACAGTCCGAGGACGCGGTGCAGCACCGAGGACTCCAGGTCGACCGAGCGCACCCGGTCCAGCGGCGCCGTCAGGACGGTCGTGTTGAGCAGCCCCCGCTTGACCTGGATCTTGCTCGTGGTCAGCCGGTAGTAGGTGGTGAGCCAGGGCAGCACCCCGAAGGCGAGGACCGCGAGCCCAGCCGCGGCGACGAAGGGCAGGTTGGGTCCGAAGCCCTCGTCCCTGCGGCCGAAGCCGAAGAAGGCGATGAGCAGCGGAATCATCAGGCTGCCCGCGATCCGCACGGGGTGCACGAAGAGCATCCGGACACTGAGCCGTTGCCACTGCTCACCCGTGGCCATGCCCGGCGGCGGCGGGAGGGCGACTGGAGGGCCCGACGGAGGGGGCAGTGCCGTGGGGTCGGTCACGTCGCGTCACCCTCGGAGCGTCCGGTGATCTCGGTCAGCTCCGCCACGACCTGCCGGGCGACCTCCTGGTCCAGGCACGCGATGGTGATCGGGCCTGCGGCCGAGGCCGTGGTCACCGTGATCGAGGACAGCCGGAACATCCGCATCACCGGGCCCTGCTGGGAGTCCACCGTCTGCACCCGGGACAGCGGGGCGATCCGCTGCTCGCGGGTCAGCCAGCCGGCGCGGGTGTAGATCGCGGTCGGCGTCACCTCCCAGCGGTGCACCCGGTAGCGCACCGTGGGCATGGCCACGAGGTGGACCAGCCGCAGCACCAGCAGCGCGATCGCCACCGGCCCGAGCCAGGTCTTGATGCCCTCGGGCACCACGACATACGCCACGACCAGGACGACCCAGAGCACGAGCGCGCCGATCAGCGCACCGAGCGCCCAGTAGCGGACGGCGTTGGGCGAGACCAGGTGGGCAGGCTCACGCAGCGTGGGGACAGTCACCCACTCATCATCTCAGGGTCGCCACCAGCAGTGCCTTGATGGTGTGCACCCGGTTCTCCGCCTGGTCGAAGACGACGCTGGCCGGTGACTCGAAGACCTCGTCGGTGACCTCGACGCCCTTGGCGAGCTCGGGGTAGCGCTCCACCAGGTCGCGGCCGATGGCGGTGTCGGTGTCGTGGAACGCGGGCAGACAGTGCATCAGCTTGACGTGGGCGTTGCCCGTGGCCGCCATCAGCTGGGCGTTGACCTGGTAGGGCCGCAGCAGGCCGATCCGCTCGGCCCACGCCGCGACCGGCTCGCCCATCGAGACCCACACGTCGGTGTGCACGAAGTCGACACCCCGGACCGCCTCGAGCGGATCCTCGGTGACGGTGATCCGCGCTCCGGTCTGCTCGGCGATCTCGCGGCACTGCCCGATGAGCCCGGCGCCCGGCTGGTATGCCGTAGGCGCGCCGATCCGCACGTCCATCCCGAGCTTGGCACCCACCAGGAGCAGGGAGTTGCCGGTGTTGTTGCGGGCGTCGCCGACGTAGGCGTAGGAGATCTCGCGGGCGGACCTGCCGGTGTGCTCGACCATGGTCAGCACGTCGGCCAGCATCTGGGTCGGATGCCAGTCGTCGGTGAGGCCGTTGTAGACCGGCACCCCGGCATACTCCGCGAGCTGCTCAACCACCGACTGGGCGGATCCGCGGTACTCGATCGCGTCGAAGATGCGGCCGAGCACCCGCGAGGTGTCCTTGGTCGACTCCTTGTGCCCGATCTGGCTGGAGCCGGGCTCCAAGAACGTCGTCGAGGCCCCCTGGTCGGCGGCGGCGACCTCGAAGGCGCAGCGGGTGCGGGTGGAGGTCTTCTCGAAGATCAGCGCGATCGACCGGCCCCGCAGGAAGGGCTCCTCCCGGCGCTGCGCCTTGGCCGCTTTGAGCTCGACGGCCAGGTCAACCAGGTGGCGGATCTCCTCGGGCGAGTGGTGGAGTAGCGACAGCAGACTGCGTCCGCGCAGGTTCACGGCCATCGGGGCGGTCCTCCTTCGTTCGACACGACCAGAGATCCCGAGGCTATCCGGTGCACACGGCGGCTACGTCGCGAGCACCGCCGTCAGCAGCAGCACGGCGGCCAGGACACTCCCCATCCGTTCGAGAATGCGGCTGTGCCCAGTCAGGAACTGCGCCCATCCGTCCCGGCCCAGCAGCACGAACTGCAGGATGGCCAGGCTGCGCGAGAAGCCGAAGACCGCGCCCGCTGCCAGGGTGAGCCACCACGGCTGGTTGGTCAGCACCAGATAGACCGCGCACAGATAGGGCGCCGCTCCGGGGATCAGGGTGCGCACGCCGGTGCCGTACTCGACGCCGAAGCGCAGCAGGCCCCGAGCCAGCCCCCGGGAGAACACGTGTTGCGGGATCAGCGTGGACCGCTGCGGCAGCGGGAGCCGGGGAGCCACCAGGTCCAGCACCGCGAGCGCCACGATCAGCACGGACGCGCAGGCCACCCGCACCACCTGCGGCACGGGCGACAGCAGACCGGCGAGCACGGCGAGCACCGCCCCGGTGAGCAGCCCACCGGTGGTGGTCCCCAGGGCGAAGGCGGCCCAGTGCCGCGGGCGTCCGGTCTCGCCCCCGACCGAGGCGAACAGCGTCCAGGCGCTGTTGAGACCTCAAGTAGAGCCGGACAGCGACAGCCCGGCGGCCACGACCGCGAGCAGCACCAGCACCAGCGGTGTGGCCGACGACGCGGCCAGGGTCCACCCCAGCGCAGCCGCCGTGAGCACGGCCACGACAGCCATCGTCGGGAGCGGGTCGGCGGCCCAGCGACGCGCCGTCGAGACGTCCCCGCCCCCCTTAAGCATCAGACCACCCAGGGGCAGATCGACTTGTAACAACCGGCCGAGCTGCAGGTCCAGCCGTCCGAGCAGCGATAAGTGTTGCCGTCGCTGAACTTCCAGTGCCAGGAGTCATATCTGCTCTGGTAGCAGGCGTCGGGACGGTGCAGGTAGTAGGCGCTGCCCCGGCCGGGCGCCAGCTTGTGCCAGCCGATCCGGTTGCCGGCGCCGTTGTGGTAGCGCCAGCAGCAGGAGCGATCCCGGCACATGGTGGAGGGTCCGCACTGGATGCCGTTCTCGGTGTGCCCACTGGCGTAGCTGTCGCACGGGCCGGAGGAGGTGTCGGTGTAGTCCAGGAAGTAGGCGGCGCTCGCCCGCTCGGCGCCCCGGTTGATCAGGGTGAAGGTGCCGAGGGCCAGACCGATGCCGCCGAGCACGGCGCCGCGCAGCAACCCGCGCCGCGAGGCCGGGGCCTGCAGCCGCGCCCGCAGGTGCTCCTTGGGGGCGGTCGGCAGGTCGTCATAGGACAGGGTCATCGGGGACCTCCTGTGCTCGTGCTGCGGCGTGCGGCGACGAAGTCGCGCACCTGGCCGGGGCCCTGCGGCAGCACCGACCCCTGGATCACACCCTCGTGGTCGACGTCGAGCAGGTAGGGCGTGCCGGGCACCCCGAGCCGCTCCATCAGCGGTCGCGTATCGCTCACGCACACCGCGCCCGCCGGGATCGAACCGTCGGCGCACGGGCCGCTGGAGGCCAGCACCAGCTGACCGTCCACGGGCCCGTCCGTGAGCTCTTCCAGCGCGATCGCGCACGAGGAGCACCCCGGGGAGACGAACAAGATGAACCCGCCGCCCTCCGGACGGATCCGGCCGAGGTCGCCCGAGCGTGGCAGGGCCAGGCCGCGCAGGGTGGGCGCGGCCTGGCCTGCAGAGGCCGCGCCGGAGGTGACCGAGCGGTGCAGCTCGGCCAGCTGGCGCATCAGCCCGGCAAACCCGAGTGCGAGCAGGACGATCGCCAGCCAGGCGATGAGCAGGGCGGCGGTGGTGAAGGTCATGACCAGGCCCTCCCGACGGGCAGTCGGCCCGGGAGCGTGCGCGCCGCGGGCAGCAGCAGCATCAGCACACTGAGGGTCACCGCGGCGCTTCCCAGCACGACCATCTCGCTCCAGGGTCGATCCACCGGCGCCCCTCCCCCTGTGCTCAGCGCCCCGACCCCGCTCAGTAGCGCGAGCAGCAGTGCTCTTCCGGTGACCCAGGGCCCGAGCGGCGACTCGGCGACCCCACAGGCGCACAGCGGCACGTGCCGCGTCGACGCCGTGGCCCGCCAGGCCCGATGTGCATAGCCGGCCAACGTGGCGAAGAGCGCGGCTGCCACCAGCCCGAGGCCCCGTTGTGCTCCGGTCTCGCCGGCCGCGACCGACAGCAGCAACGCCGCACCAAGGCCGATCTCCAGCATCGTCAGCACGGCGGTCACCGGCCGCTCCCAGCCGCTCGGCAGCACGCCGTGAGCCAGCATCAGCGCAGCCGTGCTGCGCTGTGACCACAGGTGTGCCAGCCCGGGCACGAGCAGCAGCACGGCGCCGGTGAGCAGCAGCGCCGCACTCATCCGGTGCTCACCCGGACACCCGACATGGACTGCACCAGCACGTCGGGATCGGTCCCCGGCAGGGGTATGCCGTAGGCCACGTGGTCGGGGGCCTCCAGGATCACGTGCCGTCCCTCGCTTTCCTCGCTGCGGCTGAGCAGCCCACCGGCCACCCGCCGACCGACCGGCTGCTGCGCCGGCTCGCCGAGTGTGAAGGCCGCTCGGACGTCGAGCAGGTAGCGCTGGCCACCGCTCACCTCCACCGGGATCACCAGGTCGTGGGTGCGGTAGTTGGACCAGGCCACGCCGCCGCGTGGGCTTAGCGCCACCCCGTCCGGCGTCATCTCGGGGGCGGTAGCGGTGAGCAGGGCGGCCAGATCCTCCACCGACATCGATGGCGGGGCCGGCCCGAAGACCACCTCGTCGGCGACGTCCACCACGAAGGCGGTGCCGGTGCCGCCGCCCAGGGAGCCGGTACGCAGTCGCAGACCGGAGCGCAAGCTCATCTCCTGGGTCAGGCTGGAGCCTGTGGAGGCGATGTAGAAGTCGGCCGCCTCCGCAGCACCGGCGTTGACCTCGATCTCGAGACCGCCGGTGGACAGCACACTCGTGCGCACCGGCGCCGTGAGCGCTGCGTCGGGGACGTCGACGACGACGATCTCGCCGTTGAGCAGGGTGGTGGTGATCTGCATCGGGTCGCCAGCCTAGGGAAGGGTCTGACCGTATTGGTCACGGACGATGGACTCCAGGGCACTGGTGCCGCCCAGGACGACGCCGTTGGACTCGCGCAGGCTCTGCAGCCGGGAGCGCACGGAGCCGGGCAGGTCAGCGGGGCGAGACAGCAGCAGCGGCACGCCCTTGTCGCCGGCGACTGCCCCACCGGTGATGGCGTCGGCGAAGCCGGTGCCGGTGGCCAGGTAGGTCGTGCGCGGGGAGGAGAACTGCGCCGCGACGGCGGCGGACACGGCATACCGGTCGCTGCCGGAGATCCGGCGGACCACCTGGCCGCGGCTGGTCGCATAGCGCCGCAGCCCCTCGACCACGTTGTCCGCGACCGCGGCCGGGCCGCCCAGCACGATGATGCTGTCCGGCCGCAGCCGGGTGAGCTCTGCCCGCACGGGGTTCGGGATGCCGCTCTTCGTGACCAGCAGCAGCGGGCTGTTGCGGTCGGCGGCCAGGGCACCACCGGAGAGGGCGTCGGCGAAACCCTGCCCGGTCGCGACGTATGCCGTGAGCACCCCGGGTGAGAAGTGCCGCGACACCAGGGCCGAGGTCTCGTAGCGGTTTGCCCCACCGATGCGGTCAACGGTCGAGGCGTAGGCGCCCAGCTGCCGCTGGACGGTCGAGTTGACGGCTCGCGACCCGCCCAGCACCACGATCCGCTGGGGGTTGAGCCGATCCAGGGCCTGGGCCGTGGTCGTCGGGATGCTGTCGGGGCGGACCAGCAGGATGCGGGTGCCGCTGCTGCCCGCGACGGCAGCAGCGCTGAGTGCGTCGGGATAGTCCAGACCCGAGGCCACATAGAGCGTGCGCACCCCCGGCGCGGTGTCGCGGGACAGGGCCGCAGCGGTCGCAAACCGATCGGACTCCGCGACCCGGGTGGTCGCGTTGGTGCGGCAGCGGTAGATCTCCACGTCGTCGACCAACAGCGCCGTGCTGCTCCCGGCCCGCGCCCGGTGCTCGAACCAGGTGCCGAGCCATCCGCCTTCGTCGCGGGTGGCCGCGGTGATGTCGACCCGCACTCCCCGCCACGACGTGCGCGTGCTGAAGTTGGTCAGCACCGAGTTGACGACGGCTCGCGCCGCCGCCGGCGTCGAACCACCTCGTGCGGTGAAGCCCAGATACGTGCTGGCACCGGTGGGGACCTGCCGATAGGGCAGGAAGAAGTGCTCGGAGGTCCCGCGCTGCCCGGACAACACCGAGCGGGCGGAGTAGCGGCCCGAAGTGGCGTCGGAGAACCTCGCGAAGCCGGCATTGTATCGCGACTCGGGGATGCCTGACTCGAAGCCCTGGACATAGACCGTGGAGGACCGGCTGCGCCCCTCCGGGCACGGTGCCTGGCCGCTCGGCGCAGGCGCGAACCCAGTGGCGGCGGTCGGCGCGGGGTCCGCGGCGGAGGTGGGAGCCGGCTGCCCCGGGACCGTCAGGGCCAGGACTGCTGCGGCGACCACGCCGCAGGCACCGAGTCGTCGCACGCTGCTTCGCTGCACCCCGCTGCCTCCCTGCCCATGGTCACGGTGATCGCCTGCGAGCCTCACGACCTCGCCAACGATCCGTCTACACTTCGCCAACGATCCGTCTGCACTCTACAACGCTGGTCGCGGCCGGCAAGGTTGCATGGCCTCAGGAACGAATAGATTCGAACACCTTTCACGCCCCTGCTTATGTATGGTCGACCATGCGTACGAACATCGACATCGCCGACGCGCTGCTGGGCACGGTGGACTGGACGGGTGACCTCGTCGAGAGCCGCCGCCGTCGCCTGTTGTGATCGACGTCGACACCACCGTCTGGGTCGACGAGCGACTGTCGGTCTTCGAAATCTTCCAGCTACGAGACCTGGCTGACTTCCGCCATGCGGCGGCGGCACCGACCACCCGCATCGCCCCGCTGACCGCCGCCCGAGTCCCTGCGCGGCGTACAGGACCACCGGGACAAGGGTGGGTGGTGGAGCTGAGGGGAATCGAACCCCTGACCTTCTCATTGCGAACGAGACGCGCTACCAACTGCGCCACAGCCCCAAGCGGATCGAGCGGTCAGGAGATTACCACCCTCACCGCAGCGGCAACGACTCCAGGGCGGCCAGGTCCTCCAGGGTGGGCTCCCAGTCCAGCGCCGCCGCGTTGCTGCGCACCTGCTCCGCCGAGGTGACCCCCGAGATCACCGATGCGACGGCCGGCTGTGCCGCCAGCCCCGCGATCGCCACGTCCAGCATCGAGCGACCCCGCTGATCGGCATACTCCTGGACCGCCTCGATCGCGTCCCAGTCCGCCTGCGCCAGCCGCTCGGCCTGGGCGTCGCCGGACAACCGCGAGCCCTCAGGCGCCTGGTGGTCGCGGGTGTACTTGCCGGTGAGCAGGCCGTACTCCAAGGGGAAGAACGGCAGGATGCCCACACCGACGTGCTCGCACGCAGGGATGAGCTCAGCTTCAGCGGCCCGGTCCAGCAGGGAGTACTTGTTCTGCGCCGAGATGAAGGCGGCCGACCCCCCGGTGCGCGCCACCCAGTCGGCCTCGATCACCTGCCACCCGGCGAAGTTGGAGGACCCGAGGTAACGCACCTTGCCCTCGGTGACCAGCTCCTGCAGCGCAGCCAGGGTCTCCTCGACCGGGGTGACCGGGCAGGGCCGGTGCATCTGGTAGAGGTCGATCCAGTCGGTGTCCAGGCGCCGCAGACTGGCCTCCACGGCTGCTCGGATGTAGCGCCGGGACCCCCGGGCACCCCAGTCAGGCCCATTGGCACCCTGCATGTCCATGCCGAACTTCGTGGCCAGCACGACCTCGTCGCGGCGGCCGTGCAAAGCCCGCCCCAGGGTCAGCTCACTGGCGCCGGCGCCGTAGATGTCGGCGGTGTCGAACAGGCTGACCCCGACGCCCAGCGCGGCGTCGACGATCGAGGTCACGACGTCTTGGTCGACCCGCGCCCCGAAGGCATTGCAGCCGATGCCGACGGTGCTGACCATCAGGCCGGAGTCACCCAGAGGGCGATACGTCATCGCAGTCACCGGGCCCAGCGTAGGGGAGTCCCTGCGGGCTCAGCCACCGAGAGCCGGGCCGACCAACCCGGCCGGCCGCACCCTCAGCTCAGCGAGTGCACCGCCGGCAGATCCTCCGACTCCTCCTCCAGGGCCAGCGCATAGCCGTCGAAGGGCAGGTCCTGTGACGCAGTCGCCTGGGAGGTGGGCATCGCCGTGGACCCGGTATGCGGTGAGCTCGCCTTGGCCTTGAGGGTGTAGGTCGGCGGCGGCACCGGGATCGGCTGCCAGCTGCCCGGGGTCGCGGCCGCGGGGTCGACCCGGGGGCCGGAGGAGTCGGCACGGTGCCGCGACTCGATCGCGTCGATGTCGTAGAGCACCGTCCCAGCCGGCCGTCGGCGGGGCGCAGCGGAGGCGACCGGCGCCTGCGGCCCGACCGGGTCGCCGCGCGAGCCGTCTCTGGCCGCGAGAGCCGCCGCGGCGCCGCCCGCCGCAGTGACCACCGACCGGGTCGGAGCGCTCCGGGGCCCCGGTGCGGTCGCCGGGGTGGTGTCGTCCGGACCGGAGGTGCCGCGCGCAGGATCGGGTCGACGCAGCGGCCGGGGCAAGGTCTCGGTGCTGCGGCGCGCCGAGGTGCGCACCAACGCCAGCGTGAGCGCGAAGACGGCGATGCCGGCCGCGACCGTCCACAGCGGCCAGACCTCGAGCACCCCGAGCGCGGTGCCGAGCACCATCGCCATACTGGCCAGCAGCAGGGTCGTGCCTCGGCCGCGGGCGCCCAGCAGGGGTGCCGTCACCGCACGCGCCGGTGACGACGCGGGGGCGGTGTCGGCGGGATCGTCTGCAGCGGAGGCCTGCGCCCGCTTGACCACCACCTCAGGGTGCGCGGGGCGGGCGGGCGAGACCGCATACGAACGAGGGGTGGGGGTGCTCAGGTCGACCCGCGGGCCGCGCTGACGTCGCTCCAGGACCCGCATCGCCTCGGAGAAGCGATCGACCGAGCGGGCCGTGGCGATGTGGTCGCGGCGGCGGACCCAGTGCTGGATCAGATAGGCAGCCCACACCGCGAGGATGACCACGAAGATCAGACTGCTGGGCGGCATGTCTGCCACGGTAGGCGCTTGAACGCTGCCCTGCGCTACTGGTCGGCGGTGTGTCGCAATGTTGCTGGTGTTGCTTTACCGTTTCGGACCCCAAGGCCTACGGTTCGCTGGCCTGCCGCAGACCGGCGACAAGGGATCCGGCTGCGGGGTCATCGGCCGTGATGGCGAACGTGAGATGGTCGCACCAAGCGCCGTCGACGTGGATCAGCCCGCGGCGCAGCCCCTCCTCCGACAGCCCGAGGCGGCGCACCACGGCCAGACTCGCGGCGTTGTCGGGCCGCACGTTGACCTCGATGCGGTGCAGACCCACCTCGGTGAGGCCGTGGTCGATGACCAGTGCCAGCGCCCAGGTGGCCAGCCCCTGACCGGTCGCGGCACGGTCCAGCCAGTAGCCGGCCGAGGCGCTCCAGCGCGACCCCCACTGAATCTCGAACAGGTGCATCTGGCCGACCGGTCCGGACCCGGCGTCGATCACGAACGGCACCAGGCGCCCCTCCCGCGCCGCCCGGTCGTAGGAACGGCGCAGCCGGGCGAACGGCGGCGAGGCGTCGGTGCCGCCGGGCAGCGTGGACTCCCAGGGCCGCAGCCAGTCGGCGTTGCGGGCGCGCAACGACTCCCACGCCGCACGGTCGCTGCGGTGCAGCGGGCGCAGCGTGATCGTGCGGCCCCCGGGCTGCACCGTCTGCACTTGGGTGGGCCAGGTCCACATCAGGCGTCCCCGCGCACCCAGTCCCCGGAGCGCCCGCCGGACTTGGCGACGACCTGCACACCCTCGATGGTGGCCTCCCGGTCCACCGCCTTGACCATGTCGATCAGCGCCAGCGCGGCCACGCTGACACAGGTCAGTGCCTCCACCTCCACGCCGGTGCGGTCGGCGGTGCGGACAGTGGCGGTGATCGCCACCCCGTCCTGGCCCACCTCGAGATCGACCTCGACGGCGTGCACCGCGACCGGGTGCGCCAGCGGCACCAGGTCGGGGGTCCGCTTGGCGGCCTGGATGCCGGCGATCCGGGCCACTCCCAGCGCGTCGCCCTTGGGCACCGTGCCCTCCCGCAGGGCCTCCAGCGCGGTCCTGCTCAGCCGGACCCGGCCCCGGGCCGTGGCCGAGCGACTCGTCACGGCCTTGGCGCTGACGTCGATCATGTGCGCGGTGCCGTCGCTGCGCAGGTGGTTGAGGTCCATCAGCCCGACCGGTGCCGACCGCGTCGCGTGCCCGCACCGACCGGTGCGTCCTGCGACCCGTCCGCCGGGGGCGGCGCGTGCGCCTCGAGGCGGGCCTCGATCTCCCCCCAGGGGCGCAGCGCCTGCACCTGCACCATCGAGCCGACCGCCACCTCGCCCGTCCTGGCCGGCACCACCGCGAGCGCGTCGGCCCCGGCCAGTCCGCCCACCAGGTGCGACCCGCCACCTCCGGCCGGGCGCACGGCATACGCGCCCGTCGTGTCGGACTCGACGACGACCCGGGCGAACTGCTGCTTGCCCTCCGGGCTGGACCAAGCCTGTACGACGACCGCCTCGTGGGTGGGCGCGGTGTAACGCCGGCCCGCGCGACGAGCCAGCGCCGGACGCACGAACACCTCGAAGCTGACCAGGGCGCTCACCGGGTTGCCGGGCAGGGTGAACACGGGGACCTTGCGCCGGCCGAGCACCCCGAAGCCCTGCGGCTTGCCCGGCTGCATCGCCACCTCGGGGAAGCTCATCGCGCCCTGCTTGGACAGCACTGCCTTGACCTCGTCGTAGGCCCCCTTGCTGACTCCTCCGGTGGTGATGATGGCATCGGCGTGCCGCAGGTGCCGGTCGATCTCGGACCTGATCCGGTCCGGGTCGTCGGGCAGCCGGCCCACGTGCACGGTGTGGAATCCCGCCGCCCGCACCGCCGCGGCCAGCATGGGGCCGTTGGAGTCGACGATCTGCCCGGAGGCGAGCGGCGCACCGAGCGGCACCAGCTCGTCGCCGGTCGACAGCACCACGACCCGCACCGGGCCGACGACCACCACCCGGGCGATGCCGGCCGAGGCCAGCGCCGCGACCTGCGCTGGCCCGACCGTGGTGCCGGCAGCCACGACGACGTCGCCGACGCGCAGGTCCTCCCCCGCGGGACGGATGTGCCGGCCCGGCTCCGGCGCGGCCCGGATCTTGGGCTCCCGCGGGTGCGCGTCGGTGTCCTCGACCTTGACGATGGTGTCGGCGCCCTCGGGCACCGGGGCGCAGGTCATGATCCGCCCCGCGTGGCCCGGCACGAGCACCCGCTGCTCGGTGTCGCCGGCCCGGATGTCACCGAGCACCGGCATCAGCACCGGGTGCTCGTTGCCGGCCTCGGCGACGTCCTGCGCGCGCACGGCATACCCGTCCATCGCGGAGTTGGCGAAGCGCGGCAGGTCGACCTCGCTGACCACGTCGTGAGTCAGCACCAGGCCGTAGGCGCGTTGCAGGTCAAGCTCCACCTCCTGGCCCGGTCGCACCTTGCGCAGGATCGAGTCCAGGTGCTCGGCGACGGTGATCATCGGCCCCCTGCCTGCCTGTCCATGGTCACGCGCGCCGTCATGCCCGACAGCCTAATCGGGGACCGCGGTGCACCGGGGACAATGGCCCGCATGGAGCTGCACCTGCCACCCGAGCCGGCCGACGACGACAAGGCGGCGTGGCGCCGCGAGCTGCGCGCGGCCCGCCGTGCCCTCGTGGACGAGCAAGGCAGCGACGGTCGTGCCCGCCAGGGCGAGGAGCTGACCACGGGCTTGCTGCGGTGGCTGCAGCCGTACGCCGCGGGGCTGGGCCGGCCGGACCTGTCCGGCTGGTCGGTGACCGCCTACACCGCGATGCCCTCCGAGCCGCCGACCGAGCACCTGCTCGCCACCCTGGCGGAGCTGGGGGTGGCGGTGTGGCTGCCGGTGACGCTGTCCGCGGGCCGGATGGGCTGGCGGCTCGCCGGCGACCCGGCGGGCGAGGGCGCCCGCACCGATCCGTTGCAGCCGGACGCCGAGGCGGTGTGCCAGGGGCCGGAGGTGCTGGATCAGGTCGACGTCGCCCTGATCCCGGGCCTGGCCGTGTCCCACCGCGGATGTCGCCTCGGCCAGGGCGGCGGCTACTACGACCGCGTGCTCCCGGTGCTGCGGCAGCACCCCTCGCCGGCCCCGGTCATCACGGTGCTGCACGACCACGAGTGGCTCCCGCAGGTGCCCGGCCAGCCGCACGACGCCCTCGTCGACGCCGTGCTGAGCACGACCGGCGTGCAGTGGGTCGAGCAGCTCACTCCCCGGGGGTGAGCACGAGGCGCTGCTCCCCGGCCTCCTGCACCGCCTTGCGGCTGAACGCCCAGGGATAGCTGCCGCCCTCCGCCCACGTCGGGCTCTGGTCCCCGTAGTTGGGGTGGAAGACGTGACCGGAGCTGCCGCTCTGGTTGACCCAGGTGGAGGCGTCGAGGTCGGCCAGGTCGACCACCATCCGCATCGACGGGGCAGAGGTGACCTCATAGCCTTCCTCCCCGGCCTCCCAGTTCATCGCGTTGACCAGGGCCGAGCCACCGGGGACCGGGTAGGGACCCTCGTTGAAGGCCGAATGCACGAGCTGCGGCACCTCGGGCGAGCCGAGCACCGGGTGCCGCAGGGTGACCTCGTGCAGCCGGTCCCACTGCCAGTCCTGCGGGTCCTTGCTGATGTCGCGGGTCAGTTGCAGTCGGGCCTGGACCATCGCCTCCTGCAGCACCTGGTCACGGGACTCGATGATCCCCGGGGTGCGGTTGTCGTCCCACCACGGATCGTCGGGGCGCTCCAGCAGACTGCTGACCATCAGCATCCACCGGGAGTTGCCGGAGGCGTGCAGGTCGATCGGCAGCTCGTCGTCGACGGTCAGCTCCAACAGCT
>NZ_JBPCKQ010000228.1:0-4739 GCF_051004135.1 Ornithinimicrobium sp. | reverse complement strand
GGGGGGGGGGGGGGGGGAAAGGGGGGGTTTTTTTTTTGTGGGGTTTTTGGGGGGGGGGGGGGGAAAAGAGGGGGGGGGGGGGGTGGTGGCCCCCCCCCCCCCCCCCCCTTCCCCGCTACACAGTGATCGCGAGGCCCGCCACGCACGTCCACATGTCGCTCTCGCGAAACCTTGCGTGCCGTGGTTGCGCAAGGCGATGACTGAACCGACCAGGCTAACCGATGGTGAGCGACGTGAATCGCCTGGTGTTCTCGGTGATGGCCACTTCCGTGGGCAAGCGCTCCATGCTCGACGCACCGTAGAATCCGACCACCCCACGTGTGTGAGCAAGGACGTATTCCGCATCCTCTGGCTCAGCTATCGGTCCTCCATGGCACAGCACCAGGATATCCGGATTCACGTCCTTTGCAGCATCATTCATGGCCTGTACCAATCCCGGCGCCTCGTCCAGCGGGACGGCCGTCGTGGCGCCGATAGAGCCCTTGGTCGTCAACCCAAGATGCGGCACCAGGATGTCGGCGCCTGCCTGTGCCATCGCCCGAGCGCTGTCCGGATCGAAGCAGTACGGTGACGTCAGCAGATCGCGCTGGCGCGCAAGCCGGATCATCTCGACCTCGAGGTCGAAACCCATGCCCGTTTCCTCGAGATTCTGCCGGAAAGTCCCATCGATGAGGCCCACCGTGGGGAAGTTCTGGACACCCGCGAATCCCATTGCCTTGAGCTGATCCAGAAACACCGGCATCAACCGGAAGGGATCGGTGCCGCAGACACCCGCCAGCACCGGTGTTCGCTGAACTACCGGCAACACCTCGCTTGCCATCTCGACGACGATCCCGTTTGCGTCACCATAGGGCATCATCCCTGCCAGTGATCCCCGTCCCGCCATGCGAAAACGACCGGAGTTGTAGATGACGATCAGGTCGACGCCGCCCTGCTCGACGCACTTTGCCGAGAGGCCCGTGCCCGCTCCCGCTCCGACGATCACCTTTCCTCGCGCTACCTTGGCGCGAAGCCGATCGAGAATCCCGGTTCGACTGTTCACATCGCTTCTGCCTGTCATGCCTTGTTCTCCGAGGATGATTCACGAGACACGAGCTCCGCCATTCGATCGGCCATCGCCGTGGCGAATCGCGGATCGTTGATGTCGTATGCAAGATCATGGACGTCGACATTGTCTCCAAGGTTCTCCATCAGGCTTTGCAGGAGCGCTGTATCCGCTTCGGGATCGTGAAACACGCCTCCCTCGACGGCAATTGCCGATACCCCGCCACGGGGAATGAAGAGCGCTACCGGCCCTGTCGCGGCACTGAGCCTGACGCCGATCCGCCTACCCAGCTCGGCGCACTCCTCCGGCGTGGTCCTCATCAATGTCACCGATGGATTGTGAACATACAGATTGCGATCCCGGAAGCGCCCCGGCACAGTGTCTTTCGGTCCGAAATTGACCATGTCGAGCGCACCAAGAGACACTACCTGAGGTAGCCCGGACTGGCAAGTAGCTTTCATGCGATCAGGTCCGGCGGAAAATACCCCACCCACCAGGTCGTCGGCCAGCTCTGTCGTCGTGATATCGAGCACTCCGTCCAGGAAGCCGCCGCTGACCAATGCCTCCATCGACTGGCCGCCAGCACCGGTCGCATGAAAGACGAGCACCTCGTACCCTTTGGCTTCCAGCAACTCGCGCGCCTTCGTCACACTCGGCGTCGTCACGCCGAACATCGTCGCGCCGATCAAAGGCTTGTTGCCCATGTCGGGGAGAGGTACGGCGTATGCCGTTGCCATGCCAGCGATGCCAGCGGCGGCGTTTCCGAGGATGCGTGCCGAGATCCTGTTGATTCCGGCAATGTCGACCACGGAATACATCATCGTGATATCAACCGCGCCCACATAAGGCCGGGTATCGCCCGACGCGACCGTTGACACCATGAGCTTCGGCACCCCGACCGGCAGCGCCTGCATTGCGTGCGTCACCAGCGACGTGCCTCCGCTGCCGCCGAGGCCGAGTATGCCCTGGAGCCGCCCTGCCGCGAACAGATCGCTGACAATCTTGCTCGCTCCGTCAGCCATCGCGGCCACCGCCGCTCCGCGATCGTTGGCGGCGACGAGATCATCGATGGTTGTTCCCGCGGCCCGTGCTACGTCATGGCGCGAGATGTCGGCGGTGGTTTGCGGCTCACCTAATACACCTGCGTCAACGATGACTACATCGCAGTCCGAGTGTTGTGTGATTTGGTCGCGAAGGTAGGCATATTCCGCACCTTTGGTATCGAGGGTGCCCAGCAGGACAACGGTGGCCATCGGATTCATGCTCCTCATTCAGTCCGCGTTCGTCGGGATTGGTCTGATCTATACATCCCGATACAATGGCACTCGCTCGATCAGGCGATGTCCCCGGTGTCTTCAAGGTTCTCGGTCTTGCGGTCCGCCGCCGAGAACGAAATCAGAGCTACCAGCGGCGTCTCTCCCTTAGCCTGCGCCCAATGCGGAACGCCCTGGGGAATTCGGATCACGTCGCCGGTGGTGATGTGAAACATCTCGTCACCCAGCTTGTGATCCGCCTCGCCCTCCATCACATAGAGCAGCTCTTCACAATTGGGGTGAAAGTGGAGAGGGTTCCGCTTGCCTGGCTCGATAGTAACCACACCAAGCGTTTGCTCAGCGCCGGGCGTCTCCTTCTCGCCGATGAGCCAGACGAGGCGTCCCCAACTCAGGGAGACGGCATCTGACTCAGAGACGCGCCGGACAATGTTGTTCAGATCGATCGACGAACTGTGGCTCATGGAAACTTCCTTGCTGTACGACAATCGGCTCGCGATATTCCAAATCAGTTGACGGCCGCCGGATGATTGATATACGCCCGCACGCCCGGCTCCGTCGTGCAATATCCCTCGAAGAGTTTGGCGATTTCACGTGCCTGCTCTAGCGTTCCTTTCTCCGGAGGGCATTTCGTGAGCACACTCTCACAAAAGTGAAGCACTTCAGGGACATAGCCGAGATAGAAGATGTTCTTGTTGTAGAGTTGGCCGAGCGAGAACTCGGGCTCCCAATACAGCGGCGCCACGTCGTTATCAACAAGATAGGATGCCGATCGCCCGTAAGCAGGACGCTCGGCCGGTCGATAGTACGTCACCTTGACACCATTTTCGACGATGACGCTCGCATGCTCGCCCACGACCTCCAACCGCTCGAGTGGGCTGACGCTATTGCGTAAACCGGGCATGTGAAGCGTGCCGACGGCGCCTGACGTGAATTTGAGACTGGTTACGCTCCCTCCAGTGACCGATTCCCATTCGTAGGAGAACGACTCAATCTTGCCCATCAACTCAATGATGATCGACCCCGGATGGTAGATGTGGTCGAGGAGTCCCTGCACGTTCCTGAGATCACCGCGCTGCTCCAGCGGCGGTATCGCCTGTGGGTAGCGAATATACATGGAAGCGGGCCGACCGAACTCTTCGGACTCGATGATCTCCCTGGCCTTGACGATCGACGGGAAGAATGTCTTCTTCAATCCGGTCATGACAAAGCGCCCAGTCCGACGGCTGGTCACCATGAGTTGATCGACTTCAGCAACGCTGGCGGCGGTCGGTTTCTCCATCCAGACATGGCAGCCAGCTTCCAGGGCGTCGAGCGCAAGCTGTGTGGCCTGTGGCCGTCCTTCCGCATCGTAGCTCGTCACGATGAAGACCACATCGAGCGTCTCGCGGTTAAGCATCTCCCGATGATCGGTGTAGCTAACAGTCGCGCCGAACTGCCTCGCGAATGCCGCCGATCGGTCCGCATCAAGGTCACACACCGCGACGAGGTCGATCGGAGCGTATTGAAACGTCGGGTACACGTTACGGAAAGAGTGTCCGCCAGCACCGATGAATGCGGTGCGTAGCTTGTGCTCGTATTCGAAATTGTAACGAACGTAATCGCTCTCTTGTGGCTCCATCGAACTATCCCTTTGTAGCGCCCGCGGCCAGGCCACTGATAAACTGCCTTTGCAGCACAACGTAAATGAGAAGCGACGGGATGATCGCCAGCGTGATGGCAGCGAACATTGCTCCGTAGTCAGTCATGTTGGTCTGCTGGAATCGCACCAATCCGAGGGGGATAGTGCGGGTGTCCTCCGTGATCAACAGAAGAATAGAGAGAAAGTACTCATTCCATGCGCCGAGGAAACTGAAGACGCCGAGCGCCAGCAGACCTGGCTTGGCGAGAGGCATCATGATCCGGAAGAAAATCTCCCATTCACTTGCGCCATCCAGGCGTGCGGCTTCGCCCAACGCATCAGGCAGATCCCGGAAGAAGCTCCGCATCAGGTAGACGCCGAACGGGACACCAGTACCGACCAGGGCCAGGATCAGACCCAGATGACTGTTGACGAGTCCGAGATCCTTGACCTGGAAGAACAGCGGAACGATGATCGATTCGATCGGGAGCGTGATTCCGAAGAGGTACAGGTAAAAGAGCCATGAAGCATACTTCAACTGTGTCTTTGCGAACTCATAGCCCGCTGGCGCGGCAACTGCGACGCGGATGGCCGTCGTTCCTACCGCCACAATGATGGTATTAATAAAATATCGTCCGAATTGTCCGCCAACCCACGCCTCCTTGAAGTTGTCCCATTTCCAGCTTTCTGGAAGCAGTGCCATGGAGCCGAAGATCTCCGTATTGTCCTTGAACGCGCTGCTGATGACCCAAAGGAACGGAACCAGTGATATGGTCGTCAACACCGTGAGAATGACGAATAC
>NZ_JBPCKQ010000227.1:0-21849 GCF_051004135.1 Ornithinimicrobium sp. | reverse complement strand
CGCTCCTGCTCGGTCATGGTGCTCCACCACCGGTCGGCGTCGCCGACGATCAGCACGACGTATTCGCTCATGATGAGTCCTCTCTCGTTGCGGGCCGCTCCCTGCGACCTCACCACACTGTCGAGCGGGGAGGAAGGGAATCGACAGGATCCGTCGACGACTTGTCGTCGGGGCTGCCCGCCCGTCAGCACCGGCCCGTGGAATAGTGGGGCACACCAGGTCGCTGGCCCTGACATGACTGTTCCGACACTGGACCTGAACGACGGCACCACCATCCCGCAGCTCGGCTTCGGGGTGTTCCAGGTGCCGGCGGAGGACACCAAGGCGACGGTGCTGCAAGCCTTCGAGGCCGGCTACCGGCACATCGACACCGCGCAGATGTATCAGAACGAGCAAGGCGTCGGCGAGGCCATCGTCGAGTCCGGGCTGGCACGTGACGAGATCTACGTGACCACGAAGCTCAACAACGGCTTCCACCGGCCCGACGACGCCCGGCGCTCGCTGGAGGATTCGCTGGAGCGGCTCGGCCTGGACCGGGTCGACCTGTTCCTGATCCACTGGCCGCTGCCGACCCGCTACGACGGCGACTACGTGTCGACCTGGCAGACCATGGTGGAGCTGAGGGACGCGGGCAAGACCACGTCGGCCGGCGTCTCCAACTTCCAGCCCGACCACCTCGACCGGATCGTCGCCGAGACGGGGCAGGCGCCGGTGATCAACCAGATCGAGGTGCACCCCTACCTCACCAACGACCAGGCGCGAGAGGCCACGCATCGGCACTCGGCGCTGGTCGAGGCATGGTCCCCGATCGCGCAGGGGGCGGTGCTCGACGACCCGGAGCTGACGACGATTGCCGAGGAGCTCGGCCGCAGCACCGCGCAGGTGACCCTGCGCTGGCACGTCCAGCGCGGCGACATCGTCTTCCCGAAGTCGGTCAACCCCAAGCGTATGCAGCAGAACTTCGCGATCTTCGACTTCGAGCTCAGCGAGGAGCAGATGGCCACGATCACCGGGCTCGACCGCGGTGAGGACGGCCGCACCGGTCCGAACCCGGACGAGATGGACATCATCCCCGACTGAACGCCCGCCGCGAGCGCCCGGCTCGGCTGGGCCTAGTCCTGGTCGAGCCGGCGCAGCTGCTCGCTCGACAGCTCCAGGTCCGCCGCCGCGGCGGAGTCGGTGACCGACGCGGGACGCTTGGCCCCGGGGATCGGGACCACCACCGGGGCCTGCGCCAGCTCCCAGGCCAGGGCGACCTGCTGGGCGCTGACGCCGTGCTCCTGCGCGACCTCGGCAAACGCCGGGTGCTTCTCGGCGAGCTCCTTCGCATCGGCCAGCCCACCCAGCGGTGACCAGGCCAGGAACGCCAGGCCCAGCTCACGGCATACCTCGATCTCGGGGGCGCTGAAGCGGAACTTGGGACTGAACTGGTTTTGCACGCTGACCAGCGAGTCTCCGAGCACGTCGCGAGCCGCGCGGATTTGGCCGGGGTCGGCGTTGGACAGGCCGATCATGGCGACCTTGCCGGAGCCGGCGATCTCCTTGAGCGTGCCGAAGACCTCCGCGTCCGGCACCTGGGGGTCGGGCCGGTGATGCTGCCACAACGCGATCTGCTCCACCCCGAGCCGGCTCAGGCTGTCGTCCACCGCCGAGCGCAGGTGGCCGGCGCTGCTGTCGGTGTCCCAGCCGCCGCTGTCGGTGCGCACATGCCCGCCCTTAGTGGCCAGCAGCACGTGGTCGCGCACCCCGAGCTCGTCCAACAGCGAGGCGATCAGCTGCTCGTTGGCCCCCTGCGCGTCCGCGCCCAGCTCCCCGCTCGGGCCGTAGGCGTCCGCGGTGTCGAAGAGGGTGACGCCGGCCTCCAGGGCCGCCCGGATCGTGTCCAGCAGCTGCTCGCGCGGCTGGGTGCCGCTCTGGTCGAAGGTCATCAGGCCGAGGCCGATCGCCCCGATCTCGTGCCGCCCGACGGTGTCGTTGCCGATGCTCCGTGTCTGCATGGTGGCGAGCCTACGTCGATAGTGGCGCCTCGGCGCGGGTGGCGTCGTCCCACCAGGCCAGCACGCGGGTGCCGTAGAGAGTGAGCCAGGGCGAGGGCTCGCCCGCGGCCACGTCCACCTCGAACCAGGCGACCCCGGCGTGTCGCCTCTGCTGGCGCCACGTGCCGTCGCTCTCCCGGTGGGAGCGCACCGCCTCGATGGCGTCAGCAAGCCGGGGATCGGGTGGGCTTGCGTCGTGCAGGCTCGCGCGCCGGAAGTAGTCGGTGGCGCGCAGTGCGCTGTACATCGCGCGGAACGGGTAGGCGAAGTGGGTCACCCAGGGTCCGACGACCTCGCCACTGGAGCGCCGGAGCATGAGCCGCCGGGCGAGCAGGTACTCCTCTCCGGATCTCCGTGCCGCCCGCAGCTGCTGGGTGCCGGTGTGCTGCTCGCGGTAGAGCAACCCCTCGAGCGTGTTGAGGGTGGAGACGAACGAGGAGCGCGTCGAGCCGGCCTCCCACTCGCAGTTCCAGCCGCCGTCGTCCATCTGGTGCTCGACGAACCACTGCTCCAGCCCCGAGACGTCGGCGCCCAGCCAGGTGCCGTTGGCCAGGGTGAAGGCGTTGATGCAGCAGTCGACCTCACCGCCCCAGTACGGCAGGTCGTCGTACTCCCAGCGGCAGCTCGCCGCCAGCCGCTCGGCGGTGTCCCCCAGGACCTGCGCGTCTATGCCCCACTCGCGCAGCGCGTTCAGGCTCCAGGTCGTAGCCGTCCACGGCTGGCCCGGGTCGGCATCCGGGTCACCGTGCGGGTCGAACGGGCGGTCATCGACCCGGCCCGGGAAGAAGGCGCCTCCGGCCCATTGACCGTCCGGGTCCTGCAGCGCCAGCAGCCGGGCGCCGAAGCCCTCCGTCGCGACCCGGCTGCGGGTGGCCTGCCACACCTGCGGCGACGGGCCGGCGAGGTCGCGCTCGACCTGCCACCGCAGCGCCGGGTCCGTGTCCAGCAGCCACTGCATCGGGATCGCGACATCGCTCATCCGCGCAGAATGCGCCGGTGCTCGCTGAGGTGTCAAGGGGCTGCACCGAGGACAAGAGGGTGAGCCGAGGGGCGCAGTGGATAGGGAAGCTCAGGTGCTCCAGATCCCCGTGGACAGCCCGGCGCCGGCGACCATCACCTCGGTGGCGAGCCGGTCGGTGGTGCGGACCAGCAGCAACAGTCCCCGTGCCGGGGGCGTGGCCAGAGCCTCGGTGAGCGCCGCCGACGGCACCCGCCGACACCCAGGTGACGTCCCCGCTGCTCCGAGCTCGGCATAGGTGTCGGCCACCGTGACCTCGTCGAGATCGGGGTCGACGGAGCACAGCACGACGAAGTGCCCGACGTCCCAGCGGACTCCCGGTGGCGCGATGGGGCCGGTGCGCACGTTGGCCACGACTCCGATCGGGTGCGGTGCCTGGCCGATCGCCTGCAGCAGGGTCCGCAGCTGGTATGTCGTCAGCTCGGCTCCGGAGACCGGCACCACGGTAATGCGGTCGCCGGCCGTGGCCTCCAGGCCGGCGAGCAGTCCTGCCGCGTCGGTGCCGCTCGTCTCGACCGACGGCGCCCGCGGGAGGTCCTCCCAGCCGGTGCGGTCCAGCGGCGCACCGGCCGGGCGCAGCCCGGCGACGTCATACGGCCAGATCGCGGTGCCGGCGGCGGCGGCGAGCGCGCCGATCGTGGGCACCTGCCCCTCCGGCAGGACGGCGTGCAGAGCCATGCGAGCCGAGAACGGTCCGCACAGCTGGTCGGGCTGCGGCAGTGTCGGACCGTGCGCGGCCAGCACCCGCTCGGCGCCCGGGAAGGTCAGTAGCGCCACCGGTGCGACTCCACGATCTCCTCGACCGAGTGCTCGGCGGCCCACGCCGCGTCGGCATCGCGGCAGGCGACGAAGGCGCCGAGCAGCTGCTCGCCGAGCACCTCGCGGGCCAGGTCGCTGCCGACCAGGTGGGCGCGCGCCTCCTCGTGGGTGGTGGCCAGCGCAGCGATGCCGGCCGAGGCCCGGCGCTCCTCCTCCCAGGTGCCGACATCCTCCTGCACCGGCTCGGGCAGGTCAGCGGCCTCCGCGATCCCGGCCAGACCGGCGCCGAGGACCATCGCCAGGGCGAGGTAGGGGTTGGCCGAGGCGTCGCAGGCCTTGAGCTCGACATTGGTCCGCTCCGGGCCGAGCAGTCGTGAGTTCGGCACCAGGCGCAGTGCGGCCTCCCGGTTCTCCACACCCCAGAAGCCGTAGGCCCCGGCCCAGTAGCCGGGGCGACGGCGCAGCAGCGAGCCGGTGCTGGGGGCGGTCACGGCGACGATGGCCGGCAGCTCGCGCAGCAGACCGCCCAGGTAGCCGCGCCCCTCATCGGAGAGCCCGTGCGGACCTTCACCGGGCAGGATGTTGCGCCCGTCGCGGCTCATCGAGGTATGCAGATGCCAGCCGTTGCCGGCGCCGGCCGTTGTGGTGAGCGGCGCGAAGCTGACCCGCAGCCCCTCGGCCCGGGCGGCGGAGTGGATGGTCTGGCGGGTCAGCACCTGGGTGTCGGCCAGGGCCAGCGGGTCCTCGGCGGCCAGGGCCAGCTCGACCTGTGACTCGCCGTACTCGGCATGCAGCTGGCCGATCTCGATGCCGTTGGCGGCCAGGTCGTGCAGCAGCCGGGCGACGAACTCGTCGACGTCACGCAGCGCGTTGGGCCCGTAGGCCGGACCGCGGTGAGCCGGGACGAAGTCGTCGCCCTCCTTGGCCACCACCACCTCGACCTCGAAGCCCGCGCGCAGCTCCAGGCCAGCAGCGGCCGCCCGGTCCACCTGGAGCTCCAGCACCGCCCGCTGGCAGTAGGGCCACGGGTCGCCGTCGGCGCTGAGCTGCCGGGCGTTGGTCCAGGCCAGGTGCGGTTGACCGGCCAGTCGCACCACGTCGGCCGGGTCGTCGATCACCGGCACTACGCGCACGTCGCCGGAGGGGGTGGACAGGCCCTCGTGGGCGAAGGTGATGCCGTCGTGGGAGTCGAAGACGGCAAAGGCAGCGGTCACGCCCACCCCGCGGTGGGCGGCGGCCTCGAGCTCGCCGATCGGCACGATGCGGGAGCGCACGATCCCGTTGTTGTCGACCCAGCCGATGTGCACGCCCCGCACGCCCTGGTGAGCCAGATCGGTGCTGAGCCCGTGGATGTCCGCAGGTGTCATGGAGGCACGCTACTGCGTGCGCGAGGATGGGTCGATGAGCAACGACGAGCAGATCGTGTCCGAGCGCATCACCATCGAGGCCCCGGCGCGGGTGGTCTTCGACATCGTGGCCGACCCGCATCAGCACTCCCGGATCGACGGGTCGGGCTCGGTCAAAGGCATGACCGTTGGTCCGGAGCGGTTGAGTCAGGGGGCCCGGTTCGGTGCCCGGATGAAGCTGTTCGGCCTGCCCTACCGGATCACCAACCGGGTCGTGGAGTTCGAGGAGGACCGGCGGATCGCCTGGCGACACTTCGGCGGACACCGCTGGCGCTACGAGCTGGAGCCGCTGGGCGAGGCACAGACCGGGGTCACCGAGTCCTTCGACTACTCGCGTTACACGGGTCTGTCGGCCAGAACCATCCGGGTGGCGAGGTTCCCGGCGCGCAACCGCCGGGGCATCCAGGAGACGCTGGTCAACCTCAAGGCTGCCGCGGAGCGGGACGCGAGCTAGCCACCACCCGACACCGAGAGGATCGATGATGCGCATCGTGATCACCCAGAACATGACCCTGGACGGCCGCGTCGAGATGCTCGACGACTGGTTTGACCCAGCCCCGGACGAGGACCTCGCCGCCGAGCTGCGCGCGCAGAGCGCCCGGGAGGACGTGCTCCTGCTCGGCCGCCAGACGTTCACTGACTTCCGTGGCTACTGGCCGCACCGACGCGACGACACGACGGGGATCGCGGACCACACTCATCGAGGCCGAACTGATCGACGAGTACCGCATGTTCGTCTACCCCGCCTGGCAGGGTCGAGGTCGCGGCTTCTTCCCGGAGGGGTATGCCGTGCCGTCGTTGCGCCTGGTGCGGGCCGCGTCCTTCGCCGGCGGCGTGACGTATGCGGCATACCTGCCGACATGACCGGAGGTGCGCCGTGAGCCGACCGACCTATTCGACGATCGCGTCACGGGGTGGCCCGCTCGGAGCTCCTCCGATTCGCTCGGGTGGCGCGACGACGAGCAGCCAGCTCCCACGGCACCGTCATCACCACCAGCCAGACCATGCTGATGATCGCGATCTCGGACACCACATACCACGGCCAGGGACCCAGCAGGTCCAACACCGAGGCGGTGGACGGCTTGCGCATCAGGTAGCCGTAGTTGGTGCCGGCCACGAGGTTGAACGCGACTGCACCCACCGCCCACAGAGCCGTTGATCCGAGCGCGAAGCCCCAGAGCCGCCAGGTCGGTCGCCAGCCGAGGCCCCAGGTGAGGTAGCACGCTGCCCAGACGATGCCGAGGTGCATGCCCCAGAAGGCGATGAAGCGGGGGTGGGGGAAGTCCGAGAACAACGCCGGGGTGAGGACGGCCTGCACGGTGAGCGTGAGCCCGACGTAGTAGGAGAACGCGCTCGCTCGCGGACTGCGGGTCCACAGCGCGATCACCACCGCGACCACGGCGAGGTCGCAGAGCTGCAGCGGAAGGGAGGTCTGCAGGTCGTAGTCCCCGGGAGTCAGCTGATAGATCTGCACGACCGCCGCGAACACGGCGACCACGACGGCGAACCCGCGCCGCCGCACCTGCTCACCGTCCCGGCCCCGGTGCCGCCGGCCCCACCAGATGACGCCGGCGATCCCGAGGACGAAGAGCACCAGCATCGCGATGTGCGAGGTCCCGAAGGACTGGAACCGGTCGCTCGCCGCTATAACCTCCATCACTCCAGCATGGCTCACCGCCCGCTGCCGGGTCTATCGCGACGAGAGGTCTTCGCGCCTCAGCTGGTCGAGGGCTCCTCCGGTTCGCGCACGAGGTGCAGGTGGGTGCGCAGTCGCGGCACCATCTCCTCCAGGAGCGCGTCGAGGTCCCGCGCCGTGGGATCGGGGTAGAAGCCCGCTGTCTCGGCGGTCCTGTAGTACAGCCCAGCGGGCCGTTGCTCGCCATCCACCTCGTGCCGCCAGGGCAGGTAGATGATGGTCACGGGCTCCCCGTCGACCTCGACCTCGGTGGTCTGCGGGGTCTCGTGCCCCACGGGAAACGGCACGATCTGTGCGCCCTCGTCTGCGATCGGATCCTTCTGCGGCATCGGGCCTCCACCCTTCTGGTCACTCCACACTGCCACATGGGCCGCCGCGCATCCAGGCAACCGAGCCAGACTGAGGCATGCTCCGCCATCTCGCGCCTGCGCGGCGACGCCTGACCGTCGGCCTGGGGTTGATCGCCGTCGCGGTGGTGGTGGTCGTGTCCGCTGTGCTGATCGGGCGGTGGCAGGCAGCTCCCACCCCGGCCGCCCAAGCCGGTCCCGGGCCGGTGGTGGTCCTGCCGGGCTACGGCGGCGGGACCCGTTCGCTCGAGCCGCTGGTCACTGCCCTGCGTGAGCAGGGCCGTGAGGTCGCCGTCTTCCCCGGGGTCGGCAACAACACCGGCGATCTCGATGAGCAGGCCGCCCGGCTGGCCACGTATGTCGAGGATCTCCGCGAGCGCACCGGTGCCTCCTCGGTCGACGTGGTCGGCTACTCCGCCGGTGGCGTCGTGGCGCGGTTGTGGGTGCGCGACCATGGTGGCGACGCGGTGGCCCGTCGGGTGCTCACCCTGGCGTCTCCGCACCACGGCAACAGCGTCTCCGTGCTGGCCACCGAGGCCGCCGGGTGCCCGGTCGCCTGCCAGCAGCTCGACTCCGACAGCGACCTGCTGCGGCGGCTCAACGCCGGCGACGAGACACCCGACGGTCCGCAGTGGGCCACGATCCGCAGCACGGAAGACCAGGTGGTCACGCCCTCGACGTCGGCCGACCTGGTCGGAGCGCTGAGGATGGTGGTCCAGTCCTACTGCCCCGCCGCCACGACCAGCCATGGGCAGCTGCCGGCCTCACCGGTGGTCCTGGCCGCGCTGGAGACGGTGCTGGGGTCCGACCCACCGAGCGCTCCGGATCGAGGCAGGGTCGACTGCGACGCCTGAGGGGTATGCGGTCAGCCGGCGACTCCCTGGTGCTGAGGTTCCCGCGTGTTTCGCAGGTATGTCGGTGGGCCGTGCGGCAAGCGTGCACCGCTGGCGCAGACCCGCGATCACCTGCCGGTGGGCAGGCTGCGGTTCGGTTTCTTCGCTCTGGCACCGGACGACGCCGGCGCGCTCTGCCAGCTGCTCGGCGACTCCTGAGGACTGTGCCGCGTGCGCGACCAGCTCGCCTGCCTCGTGGTCGGCGCTCGCGTCGACCTTCCCGACCAACCGGTCGCCGTGCAGCACCGGCAGGGCGTAGTACCCCCAGCGCCGTTTCGCCTTCGGCTTGTACATCTCCAGCGCGTAGTCGAAGCCCAGCAGGTCGGTCATCCGCTTGCGGTCCTGCAGCAGTATGTCGAACGGGGCGAGCAACGTGGTGCGGTGGGACTCGAGACCCTCGAGCGTCGCGAGAGCGTCGGGGTCGACCCGCCACCGTCCACGCACGCCTTCGACCACGACGGGTTCGCCCGCCTCGCCGGCACCGACCGGCTCCCCCTGCTGATACGCAGCGCCGGCGCGGGCGACGCCGAGTGCACGCAGACGGCGGCGGTCGCGCTCGGCCTCGGCTTCCTCGAGCGGTGGCGCCGGGCCCTCGGGGTAGACGCGTTCTTGCCGTCGTTCCAGCCGGTCGACCGCCAAGGGTGCACGCAGGTGTCGTGGAGGCGCTCGCCGGCAGCGGTCCGTCCTGGCGCAGTCGCTCGAGCACGTCGAGGCGGCAGCCCTTGTTGTCCTCCAGCCAGTCATGCAGCCGGTGGTGCCACGCCTTCCACGGCCCCGAGGTAGGCCACGCCGCCATCTCGGCCCGGTAGAGGGCGACGTCCCCCGCCGGTCGGAGGCCGCCGGCGATCTCGACGATCTGCTGCGCCGCGACCGCATCCTCCAGGTCGCCTGGCTGGTGCGCGTCGCCGAGCCTGCCCCACAGCACCAGCTCAGCGGCCGGGGCGACGGCGCGCGTCTGGTCCAGCGGAAGCATGGTCAGCCGACGGGTGGCGTCGAGCAGGTCAGTCGGACCATCCCCGGCCAGCAAAGCGGCCCGAACGGCGATCCGGCGCGCCTGGTCACGACTCAAGGTCTCTGTCGCGCCGACGGTCATGACGTCGACGGTCTCACGTGAACCGGACGACTACCTTCCGGAACCGACCCGGGTTTCGCCCGCACGTCCGTACCGTCAGCTGGTGACGTCCTTGGTGCTGAAGTTGGCCCACGCGGCCACGGTGAAGACCAGCAGGTAGGCCAGCTGCAGCAGCACTCCACGCGTCACGTCGTCCCACAGGATGGGGTCGCGGAACAGGTCGACGAACGCCAGCCAGTAGCGGGTCGGCAACCAGGGCTGCAGGGCGTCGGCGGCGTCCAGGCCGAGCAGGACAGTCGAGGCGATCAGGAAGCCGACGGTGCCCAGCGCGGCGCCGATCGCCGAGTCGGTCGTGGTCGACAGCAGCAGGGCCAGCGCCGCCACCCCGAGCATCGACAGGGTCAGGTAGGCCAGCGCGAGGCCGGTGCGCTGCAGGACCTCCGTGCTGCTCAGCGTCGTCCCCGACATCGATGCCGACGCCGACGCCACCCCCGGGGTCGGGGTGCCTTCCCCGAGGAACAGCTGGCCCACGACATACCCCACCACCGCCACGATCACCACGGTGAGCAGCACGAAGGCCACCACGCTGACCAGCTTGGCCACCAGCAGGTGGGTGCGGCTGACCGGGCGGATGAGCAGGTAGCGCAGGGTGCCGGTCTGCGCCTCCCCGGCGATCGCCTCGCCGCCGATCACGGCCACGGCGATGGGCAGGAAGAGCGGCAGCACGATGCCCAGAGCGGCCAACGGGAACAGGGTCTCGTCGGTGAGCACCGCCGACAGGAACGGCGGTCCGGTGCCCGGACTCGGTCCGAGGTCGGTCACCGCCAGCAGCACGGCAACCAGGGTCGGCAGCGCGTTGAGCATCGCGATGGCCACCCAGGTGCGGGGCCGGCGCAGCAGCTTGACCAGCTCGCCCCGGATCACGACCGCACCAGCTCCTCGTCGGGCTCCGGGTGGGGCCTGGGGTCGCGGGAGTCGCGCGTATGCCGCTCGCCCGAGACGCCGCTGGCCTCCAGCACCACCTGCTCCAGGTCGCGCCGCTCGGCGGCGATCTCGCGCACCCGCACACCCGCGGAGACCAGCTGATGGTTGAGCTCGACCGAGTCCGGCTCGTCGACCACGATCCGCTTGCCCTCGACTGCGGCTACCCGGCCGGTCAGCAGGTTCACCGCGCGGGAGACGTCGGGGGTGTGCACGACGGTGCGCCCGGTCGGCCCGCGCAGGGCGTCGAGTCGATCCTGCACGACCAGGCGCCCACGGTCCAGGATACCGCCCCGGGTGCACACCTGCTCGACCTCGGCCAGCAGGTGGCTGGACAGGAACACGGTGGTCCCGGTGGCGTTGAGGTCCAACAGCAGCTCGCGGATCTCGTGGATGCCCTGCGGGTCCAGACCGTTGGTCGGCTCGTCGAGCACGAGCAGCCGGGGCCGGCGCAGCAGCGCGGCGGCCAGGCCGAGGCGCTGCCGCATACCCAGGGAGTAGGTGCGCACCCCGCGGCAGTCGCCCGGATCGAGACCCACCTGCTCGAGCACGTCGGCGACCCGCTGCCGGCGGCCGCGACGGCGGGTGCCGCGACCCGCGGCGTCGAGCAGGGCGAGGTTGGCTCGGCCGGACAGGTGGGGGTATGCCGCGGGTCCCTCGACCAGGGCCCCGACCTGGGGCAGCACGTCTCTGGCCGCACGGGGCATCGGCTGACCGAGCAGCTCGATCTCGCCACCGGTGGCCAGCACCAGCCCGAGGAGCATCCGCACGGTGGTGGTCTTGCCCGAGCCGTTGGCGCCGAGGAAGCCGTAGACGTCGCCCTCGCGGACGTCGAGGTCGAGGTCGTCGACGGCGTGCAGCTTGCCGTAGTGCTTGGTGAGGTGGTGGGTGCGGATCACGAGAACGTCGGCTCCAGGTCGACCAGCTCGGCGGCCGCGTCTTCGAGGGTCTGCGGTGTCACGGTGCCCATCAGCAGGAAGCCGCTGCCGCGGTAGCGCCCCGGGGTGACCAGGGCCGAGATCGGGCCGAGGTCGACCGCGGTCCCCGCCTCGCCCGGCGCGGTACCCGCCATCGTGGACAGCTGCTCGCGCAGCGGCCGGGCGGCGTTGCCGCGCAGCGGCAGGAAGAGCAGCACGGTCGGGCCGCGGCCGTAGACGCCGACGGCGCCGGTGGGCAGGTCGGGGCGGTCCTCTCGCAGCGGCAGGCCAGCGAGCTGCTGCGGTGCAACATACGGGGCGAACCGGTTGGTATCCGCGGCCAGGTCCGGCAGCTCCTCGACGTCCACGTCGGCCCTGGCCGGCGGGTCGAAGTCCAGCGCACCCTCGGGTGGGCTGCCGAGGTCGAGCCGCTCGTAGTGGGTGCTCAGGGTCGGCCGCACGAACCCGGCGTAGACGTCCACCCGCAGCGGGATGCCCGACTCCGGGTCGATCCACAGGTCGACACGGTCGATGCTGGACTGCTGGGTCGAGGGGGTGAGCCGGACGCCGGCGGCGGACCGACCCGCGATCCGCTGGAGGGGCATACTGCTCAGCTCGCCGGTCTCAGCGCCCTGCAGGACCCGGCGCCCCAGGGTGTCCGGGAGCACGTCGGAGGTGTCCGGCAGCCGCACCGGCGCCGGAGGTGAGACCCGGACCCGGCCGGACTCATAGACCCAGCGCACCGTCCCCCGCGGGGTGCGGAACAGGTCGGTCTCGCCGGTGCTGCGGATGCGATCCAGCCGCCAGTGCTCGTCGTCCTGCCACCAGACCCGCACCCGGTTGGCCTCACCGAAGAGGGTGGTGATGCTGGTGAACGCGTTGGCCTCGGGCACCTGCACGCTGCCTTCGGACTCCACCAGGCCGGTATGCGGGACGTCGGCGGAGCGCATCACCGCGGCGACCAGCTGGGCCGGGGTCAGGTCGGGCTCGGCCAGGGGACGGGCGCTGACCAGGTAGGGTGTGGCGACGACGGCCACGGCGACAGCGCAGGTCACCGCCCATCGCCACCAGGACTTCATCTCCTCACGGTACGGGACACGTCACCGAGGTCTGACGGCGCGGACGGGGAGGGGTCAACCCCTGCCGTGGTAGCGGTGATGCAGCTCCCGGACTTGGACGGCGAGCTCCTCGACCGGGCCTTCCACCACGACATTCGGTGCCACGTCGTGGATCGGAAGGGTGGAGACCGGCGAGGGTGACGCGCCGAGGCTCTGCAGCCAACCGGTGAGCTGCTCCGAGGAGCTCGCATAGACGATGCGGCCCAGCCCGACCCAGCCGTGCGCCGCGGCACACATGGGGCAGTGCTCGCCGGAGGTGTAGACCGTGGCGCCCGCCCGGTCGGCGGGTGTCATGTGCTCGGCCGACCACCGGGCGAGCGCAAACTCGGGATGCCTTGTGGCGTCCCCCGCGGCGATCCGGTTGCGATCCTCGGCGAGGACCTCGCCGTCCGCGCTGACGAGCACCGACCCGAACGGCTCGTCTTCGTGCTTGAGCGCCTCCTCCGCGAGCTCGACGGCCCGTCGGAGGAAGCGCAAGTCTGTGTCGTCCACCGTGGTCTCTCCTTCGACGCCTGGGGCAAGGGATGCCAGTCCTTGACTAGGATCACAGAGGCCACCGATGGAGACATATACGTAATTAGCTGCGTATATTGAGAGTATGGCGACGACTCTTCCGATGAGCAGGTTCATCCAGAACTACAACCAGCACTTGACTGAAGCCGAGCGCACCGACGACGTGCTCGTCCTTCAGCAGCGTGCCGGTCGCCCTGCCTGGGTGCTGGAAACTGAGGGCAGGGTGCGGGCGACCGCCGAGGCCACCGAGTTTCTTTCCGCCGCTCTCGTGGCGCTCGTGCATGACGAGGCGTTGGTCGACCGGTTCGCCGCCGCGTTCGCGGGGTCGCTGCCGTGGGTCGCCTTCCTTCCCGAGGCGGATCAGTTGGTGTTCGTCGCAGAGGCTGCGGACACGCTGCGCGCTTGCGCGTCTATCGGCCGGTACACCGAGTTCGCTTCCCTGGTTGACGACTGGCGCAATACGGCCGAGATCTGGTCCGACCCTGCCCTGGCGGCGTCGCTGTCCGCTGACATCATTGACCCGCTGAACGAGCCCGTGAACGCGACTGACTGATGGCCGGACGGAAGCCGAAGCGTGGCCAGCAGGTCCCGCCGCTGCCCGCCGAGGACGAGTGGGACTTGCGGTATGCCACGAAGGAATCGCTGGCGTTCGCGGAGATGGAGACGCAGTTCTCCGGCACCTGCGCCAAGGCGAAGGCGCGGTTGAAGGTTGCGCCGACCACTCGCTCCGACGTGCAGAAGCCGTTGCGCGGGACGCTCGCGCAACGCTCTGTCGGTGGGGTGCAGATGAAGCAGTGGCAGTACGACATCTCCTCCGGCGCGCGCCTCTGGTACTGCGTGGACCCGAACCACCGCGTTGTCTGGCTGACCCTGGCTGCGACGGACCACCCGCGCGCCACGGTGGTCAAGGGCAAGCGCGCCCCTCGCAACAGGTAAGAACCTCGCCCACTGTCCCGGGGGCCGGGTGACCTTGCCAGGGAATGGCGACTCCATCTACCGGCTGCGCGAGAAGCCGGACAGGACTGTCATGGCCAACACCGTAGTGCGCGGCCAGATCGAAGAAGCCCGGGCGTACTCGGAGCGCGATGTGCCCGGCATGACGGTCGGAGTTGAAGTCAGTTCAGCTGTCTGGCGCTCGCTTGGGTCCATGGTTCGCGTAGAGGGCCAGCCCGGCCAGGAACAAGCCGCCGGCCACGACCCACGATCCGTCCCAGCCTCCGTCCTGCATGGCCAGGCCCACCACCGGTCGAAGCTGCTCGGTATGCGGGGCGCGGCCAGGTAGAGCGTGAACCCCACCACCAGACCGGGCAGCCAGGCCAGTCGTGCCCCGAGCACGACGGCGGCCAGGCAGGTGAGTCCGACGTAGCCGAGGGCGTTGCGGACCAGGGCCGCGGAGCCGAAGGTCAGCGGTGCCGCGGTTGCGGTGAGCCCGAGCAGCACGACACACACGGCGGTCCAGGCCAGTACGTGGCCGGCGCGCAGAGTCGGCCAGTGCACCGGCGACGCGCGATCGAGGTCGACGTCGGGACTGACGAGGGCCCTGCTGAGCAGCGTGGCGGCGAGAAGCGGGGCCGAGGCCGTGACCGGGACCCGCGCTTCCGGGTACCAGAATCCCTGAAAGGCCCCCAGCCATGCCGCGAGCCACCACGAGGTAAGCGTGAGCAGCGCCAAGCCCACCAGGACGGTGGTCCATCCGCGACTTCGACCGTAGAGCCCCATGATCGGGCTCGATCTCAGTTCGGTGACCACGTCGTGACCAGGGCGTCGAGGGCCTCAAGGTCGCATTCGCGGGCCAGCTCGTAGAACGTGGAGACGAACTCCTGGCGCTGTCTTTCGGTGGCGTCACGCAGCCGGGCCACCCCGGCAGGGGGCTGATACCACACTTCGTCATCGAAATCACCGAAGAGGATCTCCGTCACCGCGCTGTCGGCAGTCCACACCTCCTCATGCTGCTCCGACTCCTTGTAGGCCAGGTCACAGGCCCACAGCGGAGTGATCTGAGCCTGCCGACGCACCTCGCCCGGACGCAGGAGCTCTCGTCCGGTCAGCGGGATCTGTGCGTAGAGGTATATCTCGAGGACGTCCGGGTCGGGATGCGCTTCGTACGGGTCCTGTTCGCGGGCCTGCGATGGAGCAAGGTCGCCCAGGCGTTGCAGCGGAGGGCTAATCGCAGCAGCAGTGGAGTCCAGGAACTTCGCGTGGGTGCGCCAGACGCACACCTCAGGCTCGGTGTCCCCGCAGACCGGGGCTGTCGCCTCGGTGTCTGGTGTCCACCACCACGGCTCTTCCGTGCCACGCACGCTGAACAGCATGGCGGCTGCGCCCACCAGCGCCAGCGGGCCCCAGACCCGGTGCTGCTCATCCAGCACTAGCAACAACAAGCCGACACCGGCCAGCACCAGGAACACCAGCGCGACGATGACGAATGGCGTCGTGGGGGACATCCCGACGCTGACGTTGTCGCGGCCGGTGGGCAGCAGCTCCTGCCACGGGTCGTCGTCCCAGGTGGCGAAGCCGATCCCAAGGTAGGTGGCCACTCCGGCCAGGGGCGCCGTCAGGCGCGAGGGGAACACCGTGCCGACCAGCCAGCCGAGACCGGCCAGCGGGAACAGCCCGACGCAGCTCAACAGCACGATCCACCACCATCCGCCGCCGAGGTAGTCGGTCTGTCGGATGACGAAGGCATCGGCGACGGCGAAGGCCAGCAGGTGCGCGACCACCGCAGCAGTCAGCAAGGTGGACAGCATCAGGAGGTGCCGTCGCCACCGGGGCAGCGGTGTCGAGTCGAGCAGCTCCCTTGTGTCCTGGCGGTGCTCCCGACCGGCATACCAGGCAGCCACCGTGATCAACAGTGAACCGGTGATGATCATGTTCCACCGGTGCAAGGTGGCGAGCGTCATCCACTCGGCGGCCCACTCCGGATGGATGAACAACATCCACACCGCGAGCGGGGTCCCGGCGACGAGCATGGGCAACCCCACACTGCGGCGAAACTCGGTCCACCACGGTCCCGTCCTCACGGCGTCTCCACCTCGCCGCGGGCTCTGCGCAGCACCGTGGTGTATCCGCGCTCGATCGGGGTCGCCCGCTCCGTCGGCGCCCATCTCGATCAGCTCCTGGGGAGTCCCGGCATACACGACCCGCCCGGTGTCCATCAGGTGCACCGTCGTGCAGGCCGTGGCCACGTCCTCCACCAGGTGGGTGCTGACCAGGACGCAGTTGTCAGCGCCGATCCGGCGCAGCAGGGTGCGGAACTGCACGCGCTGCTCCGGGTCGAGACCGGCCGTCGGCTCATCCAGCAGCAGGATGTGCGGGTCGTTGACGATCGCCTGGGCGACCCCGGCACGGCGCAGCATCCCTCCGGACAGCGACTTCATCGGGCTGTCGGCGCGGTCCGTCAGGCCGGCCCGGTCGATGGCCTGCGCCACCGCCTTGGGGACCGTGGCTCGGGGCATCTGCTTGAGCCAGGCGAAGTACTCCACGAACTCGCGCACGGTGAACCTGGGGTAGTAGCCGAAGGTCTGCGGGAGGTAGCCCATCCGGCCGCGGATCTGCTGTCGCTCGGCCCGGTCCAGCGCATTCCACCCCAAGACGTCGACGGTGCCGGTATGCGGGGTGAGCACCGTCGCAAGCACCCGCATCAGCGTGGTCTTGCCGGCGCCGTTCGGGCCGAGCAGACCGTGCACGCCGGTGCCGAGAGCCAGATCCAACCCGTCGAGGGCCTGGTGGGAGCCGAATCGCACCTCGATGTCAGCGGTCCGCACGCCACGCCGTGGTGGATCGCTCATCGGGTCACGCCCCGTCGCCGAATGCCGAACTCGGCGAGGCGCTCGAAGCCGTCTCGTTGCCAGGATGTCGCAAGCGCACCGGCGCAGAGCACGGCGGCCCAACCCCACAGGGCCGGCTCGGCATACACCGGCAATGCCAACCGCGTGAGGGCGAGGGAGGGAAGGGCCACGACGACGAGCCACCCGCCACCCACCAGGGCAGCTGCGACCTCGAGGCCCACCCGGGTTCCCAGCGCCAGCGTCCCGACCGTCATAGCCAGGGTGGGCAGCAGCAGGGCACCCGCGGTCACCGACCCCGACGTCGCTCCCAGCGCGACCGTGAGGGGGAGCGCGACGACCAGCACCGACAGCGTGCGCCACAGCACCATCCGCAGGCCCGCCGACGGGGTGGACAGCACTACCTCGGCACACGGGTCGGTGGACGTGGAGCAGACGAAGGTCACCCCGGCCAGCGGCAGCACCGGCCCGACCAGCAGCACGATCGAGTCCAGCCGCCAGGTGGTGCCCGGCGCGAGCTGCCGCCAGAGGAGATCGAGGAACACCGTCAGCACGGTGACCAGAGTGATCGCCACGAACCAGGGTGTCCGTCCGAGCAGGGTCCGAGACACCACCGCCAGCCGACGGGTAGGTCGTGGGCCGGCGTGCGAGGCGGTGCGTGCGGTGGGGGCGATGGCTGGCGCCGGTGGGGTGAGGCCCGGGATCTCCGGAGCCACCGAAGACCTGATCCGACGCTTGTGCCGGGCGATCTCACCGGCGAGCTCGGTGCCGTCCACGGCGACGTTGACCCGGTCCCGGCAGAGTCGACAGCTCACCAGATGAGTCTCGACCGACCACGCTTCGACGTCGCTCGACTCTTCGTGCGCGTAGGCCAGCAGCGCGGCCTCGGCGGCGTGCCACTCTCGTCCCGTCGTGGTCGTCATGCCAGTGCCTCCCTCAGCATCGACTGTGCCCGGCGCACCCGGGTCTTCACCGTGCCCTCGGGCACGCCCAGCAGCACCGCGGCTTCGCTCGCGGTGAGACCGTCCACCACGGTGGCTTGCAGGGCCGCGCGCAGCTCGGGCGACATCGGCTCGATCGTGTCCTTGAGGCGCAGGTCGGCCAAAGCCACGTCCTCGGCACTGGGCCCCGACGGTCCCGTGAGCACGTCGCCGACCAGGACGAGCCGGGGCTGCACACCGTCCCGGCGGAGACGGTCGATGAGCGCACGAGAGGCGATGGTCCAGATCCAACCCCCCCCCCTCGCCGCGGCCGGAGTAGCCGGCGGCGGATCGCCATACCTTGACGAAGGCGTCCTGCAGCACCTCGGCGGCGACCTCGGGGTCCCGGCAGCGACGCCGCAACCGGAGCAGCACCATGGGGGCGAAGTCTTCGTAGAGCCGGTCGAAGGCGGCGAGGTCACCCGCGGCGACGCGACGCATCAGCTCGGCGCCGTGCGGGAAAGGCTCGCTCACATCCTCATTGACGCAGAGATCACCATCGGAGTTCTACCCGCTCGCAGGGTTCGCCTCGACCTTCGTCGGGTGAAGGTCGAGATCCGCGTGGGTGCATTTGGTACCGAGTGGTGGCTTGTGCACCGCATACGAGCCCGGATGTGGTGCATATCCCACCACTCGGCACGGGGCGCACGGACGGCGGGCCGAGATGCTTGACAGGTGACTAAATGGTCACCTATGGTCGTCGTGTGCAGGAGGACGAGGTGTTCAAGGCGCTGGCCGACCCGACGCGGCGGCTGCTCCTGGACGCCCTGTTCGCACGAGAGGGCCGAAGCCTCGGCGACCTGGAAGCGGTGGTCGCCGAGCACGTGGAGATGACCCGGTTCGGGGTGTCGAAGCACCTGCGTCTGCTGGAGTCGGCAGGGCTGGTCCTCACCCGCAAGCGGGGCCGGGAGAAGCTGCACTACCTCAACCCGGTCCCGATCCAGTTGATCCACGACCGGTGGATCGACAAGTTCACCGAGCGTCGCGTGACGGCGCTGACCGAGCTCAAACGAAACCTGGAGGACCAGCCATGAGCCACACCACCGACGACACGATGACCGAGGCCACGACAGCCGCCGCCGACGAGGCTGCCCCCGAGGTGCAGATGTTCGCGATCTACATCGACGCCCCGGCGCAGCGGATCTGGGAGGCGATCACCACCCCGGAGTTCACCACCCGCTACGGCTACGGCGGTGAGCTCGAGATCGACCTCACCCCAGGCGGCGCGGTCCGCGACCTCACCACACCGGAGATGAAGGAGATGGGGATGGGCGACGTGGCCGCCACCGGCACCGTGGTCGAGGTCGACCCGCCACACCGGCTGGTGCAGACCTGGTCCGCGGCCTGGCACGACGAGCCGGAGACCACGCTGACCTACGAGATCACCGAGTACCCGGGCAACGCGTGCTGCCTGACGCTGACCCACGAATGCGTCGGAGCACCCAACACCGCCAAGGACGTGCGCGGCGGCGGAGACGCGGGAGCCGGTGGCGGTGGCTGGCCGTGGGTGCTCAGCAGCCTGAAGACGCTGCTGGAGACCGACCGTGTGATGGCTGGCGCCGGCGCCTGACGCCCGTCGTTTCCCGGCCGTATGGGGCGGGGTCGCTCACCGCGACCCCGCCCCATACGTATGCCAGGCAGGGCTCAGTCGGCCTGCTCCTTGACGTGTCGGAGCATCCCGACCGTGTCCTCGCCGGTGATCCGACCGATGGCGCCGGAGGAGTAGGCGCTCAGCAGCACCGTGCCCTCGGGGTCGAGCAGGAAGCCGGTCGCCTGCAGGAAGACCGGCTCGGGGTTGACGAAGGCACCGGTCAGCTCGGAGAGCTGGTGCGCGTCGGCACTGTGGCCCACGGGGAAGGTCAGCTTGTGCTTGTCGACCATCTCGGCGGCCGTCGCCTCCTCGTCGACGGAGAGCGAGACGACGGTGGCGCCGAGATCCTTCAGGTCCGACGCCACACGCTGGAATCCACGCAGCTGGGCATTGCAGTAGGGACACCACGAGCCCCGGTTGAACAGGACGACGCCGAAGCCGCCGGCCAGAGCCTCGGGAAGGCTCAGGGAGTCACCACCGACGAGGTTGACGTCGAAGGCGGGGAAGGTGTCGCCGGGGTGTAGCAGGGCCATGTTGCCCTCCTTGATCTGGGTGGAGCACGGTCGCACCGCGAGTCTGTCGCGCTGCGGTCTGTCGTGGTATGCGGCGGCGCCGCCGGTGAGTCTTACGGCGAGCCGGGCGGGCGTCCTGGAGATGCCGGGGAAGTGCTCAGGGGATCTGCTAGGTCGGTGCCCTCGGCCTCGGCGAGCGCCTGGGCGGCGTTGACCAGACCGAGGTGGCTGAACGCCTGCGGGAAGTTGCCGAGGAGCTCGCCGGTGTCCGGGTCGACCTGCTCGGCGAACAGGCCGAGCGGTGTGGCGCAGGCCGCGGCCTGCTCGAGCGTCGCCCGCGCCCGGTCGGTCTGCCCGGTGATGGCCAGCGCGTGAGCCAGCCAGAACGTGCACAGCAAGAAGGTGCCCTCCTCCCCCTCGAGACCGTCGTCGCCGCGGTAGCGGTAGATCAGGCCCGCGGGGTCCGAGAGGTGCTCGGCGATCACGTCGATCGTGGCCAGGAGCCGAGCGTCGTCGCCGGGCAGGAAGCCGACGATGGCAAGCATGAGCGCGGAGGCGTCGAGCTCCTCGGAGCCGAAGGAGTCGATGTAGGCGCCGACCTGCTCGTTCCAGCCTCGCGTCTCGATGGCGTCGCGGATGGCGGCGCGAGTGTCCTCCCAGGATCGGGTGGTGGCGTCGTCGAGCCGCAGCAGGTCGGCCATCCGCAGTCCGCGGTCGAGGGCTACCCAGCACATCAGCTTGCTGTACAGGAACGGCCGGCCAGGACCGCGGACCTCCCAGATGCCCTGGTCGTCCTCGGTCCAACGCGACGCGGCGACGCCGACGGCGGCGACCAGGAACTGCCGGGTCGGCTGGTCCAGGTCGTCCAGCTGGCCGCGCAGTGTGTATGCGGCGTCGAGCAGTGCTCCGTAGACGTCCAGCTGGTGCTGGCCCCAGGCGTCGTTGCCGACCCGGACCGGCGCGCTGTCGCGCCAGCCGGCCAAGTGGGGCACCTGACGCTCGGACAGGTCACGCTCACCGGCGATGCCGAACGTGATCTGCAGGTGCAGTCCCCGTTCGAGCTGACTGGCCGCGGCTCGCGCGAGGAAGGCGAAGAAGCGCCCGGCCTCCTCGGGGCAAGCGGCGACATAGAGGCCCTGCAGGGTCATGCTGGCATCACGGACCCAGGTGAAGCGGTAGTCCCAGGTGCGTCCGCTGCCCACCCCCTCGGGCAGGCTGGTCGTGGGGGCGGCGAGGATCGAGCCGGTGCGAGCGTAGGTCAGTCCCTGCAGCACCACCCCGCTGTGCAGGACCAGGTCACGCAGGGGTCCGTCGTACCGCTGGTGCAGTGCCGACCAGCTCTGCCAGGCTTCGTGCGTGTCAGCGAGTCGCCGGCGAATCCTGCGAGGTGTCCAGTCGTACGGCTCCGCGGTCCAGGGGTCGACGTGTTGCACGGCGAAGGTCAGCTCCTCTCCGGAGGAGAGGGTGACCACGGCGGTCGCCGACCCGTTGGCGACGTCCAGGGAAGCCTCCGTGCTCAGCACGACGTTGCTGGCGCCCCCCTCTGCGGTCACCACCCCATCGCCCGCGGTCAGGCGTGGGTGGATCAGGCCGAACTCAGGTCGCGGGGCGAACTCCACCTGGACCGGCACCTCACCCTGGACGCAGTGGACGCGCCGCAGGAGCACCCCCGGTGACCAGCGGCCGAGGTCGTGGCCGCGCTCGCGCTTGCCCATCGCCATCGCATCGGTCACGACCAGGGTCCCGGTCGGTGTAGTCCAGGTCGTCTCCAGCACCAGGCTCGAGCGCAGGTAGCGCCACGTGGACGTGGCGGCCGGGTCCGCGGGGGCCACGGAGAAGTGGCCAGCCTCCGGGTCCAGGAGACGCCCCAACACCGAGGGGCTGTCGAACCGGGGCAGGCAGAGCCAGTCCACCGAGCCGGCGGCGGTGACCAGGGCGGCGGTCCCACAGTCCGAGAGCAGGGCGTGCTCACTCAGGGCAACGTCGCTCATGGGGATCGGTGTCGCGCGCTCCGTCCGTCTTACTCATGGGCGGCGAGACCACATACCGAGCGGGCCGCCCGGTCCTAGTCGACGAAGTGGGTGACCGGCCGGGCCAGCGGCCGGCCGTCGAGGACGGTGTCGACCGCCTCGTTGTAGAAGGCCACCATCCCGGTGATCGGCGCGAGAGCAGTGGTCGGGTGGTCGTAGACCCAGGCCAGGTCCTGCTGGAGAGCGTCGCCGACC
>NZ_JBPCKQ010000226.1:0-6422 GCF_051004135.1 Ornithinimicrobium sp. | reverse complement strand
ACGCAGACAAGAAGGCCGCGAAGCTGGTACGGGTGAACGGAGCGTCGTGACCGAGGCAGCGAAGGTGCATCGGTGACCATGAGGCCACGCACGATCGCGAACTGCTCCTTCGAGATGAGAGCGGGGTGGGTCTGGGCTGCCGGTCGGACCCAATTGTCTTCGTCGCGCCAGCGCATCCGGGTCTCGTAGCCGGCACCGACATCGTCGGGATCGATGAGCGTCTCGAACTTCTCCTGTTTCGCCCAGACCCGGACTCCGGTGTAGATCTCGTTCTGGAGGATGGCCCTTACCGTCGAGTAGGCCCACCCGCGGGTATCTCGGTGGCTGTTCCGACGAGGGTCGTGCTCGGACGGCGAGGGTAGTGCGTCATCCGTCAGTCGTTGAGCAATGGTTCGAAGCCCTTTCCCCTGCGAGAACAGCTCGAAGATGTACTGCACCACGGGAGCGGTGATCGGATCTGGCTCCAAGTGGTGGGCGCGTTGGCCCGTTGCGGCCCTTCCCGGATTCGGGTGAGGACCAGCATCGGTGAGCTGGTACCCGTAGGGAGGGCGTCCGCCAAGAAACCGGTCCGTGGTGGAGGCCAGGTCCTGCATTGCGGCGCGGGTCCGGACCTGGACGCGGGTGCGCTCACCCTTGGACATGCCGCCGAAGAGCATCATGACCATGTCATGTGCCTCGGAACCAGGGTCGATGGCACCGCCGACCTCTGGCACCCAGAGCTGGACGCCGTAGTGGGTGAAGACAGGGAACGTGAGCCCGAACTGATTCCCGTAGAAGGCACGCTGCGGCTCGCCGATTACGACAGCTTCGAAGCCGCGGTCGGGGTTGCCCAACGCGTCCAAGAGGCGTTTCGCCTCAGCCCGGCGCTTCCAGGGCAGCGACCGACTCATGCCGATATCGAAGAACTCCTCGACGACGTTGCCGCCGTGAGGTTCCACCAGTTGCTTGGCTCTGCGCAGTTGCCATCCCTTGGACGTCACAGGGTCCTGCTGGTCCTCCGTGGACACGCGCCCGTAGAAGGCAACTCGGATCATGCGGCCTCCGGTGGTCTGCGATCCCTCGACCTCATCTCCGCCAGCAGGATGCTGGCAAGGATCCGGGTCGAGCTGACCGGTAGGTCGTAGCTACAGGGTAGGGCCATCTCCACCCGGGGCGCAGTCCATGGACCATGCTGCCCCGGGTTGGTGCCCACTCGACCTGCCACCCCCGAGGTTCCTTCACCGCTGGTTTGGTGAACCCGGTCGACGTTGGTCCCGGCTGCGCTCTCTGATCTTGGGACTCCTCCGGGCACTGCCTGCTTCGTTGTGGTGGTCATGGCGAGTCCTCCTCTCACTGCCCTAAAGCCGCCATGGCGTCTCCTGACGTTCACACGAGGGGCCCTCTGATCTGGACGGCCGTATGGCAATCGGCCAACGCCGCCGTGCGGACCTGCCACGTGCGCCACCGTCCACGGATGGGGTCCGGCCGTGTTCGGTCACCCCGCTCTCGACGAGCGCCTGGCTACGCAGCCGCACGAGCTATGAACCGCCTGTCCGATTCGCTGCCACCCTGCCCCGGCGCGAGACAGATGCTCTGGGTTCCCGGGAGGCGGGATGCTGTCGGTCTACATCGTTGCCCTGGAGGTGTGGCGATCGTGGACTTGGACCGGCAGCAGGGGTTCGCCCTCATCGCGGAGATGACCTCGACCAGGAATCTGCTCGCCTACGGCATACGAGCCGTCCGCACCGGCGTATTCATCGACACCACACGCGACCCGATCCTGACCATGTTGTCGATCGGTACGGAAAAGCTCTACAAGCTCACGCTCGGGCTAATCGCTCTGGATCGAGAGCACAAGTGGCCGGCCAAGGCCGATATGAAGGCATGGGGACACAAGCTCGTACCCATGCACGAAGCAGTCATCGACGAACTGCGCACTCGCACCGCGACCAAGAGCCAGTACGTCCGCGACCTGCTCGCCGAGGTCGATGCCGACCCGGTAGTCATGCCGGTCATCGACGCGCTCGACATGTACGGGCGGATGGGACGGTTCTACTACCTCGACCAACTCGGTGACGATCCCCAGCCGGTCAGCCCCGTCGACGCCTGGCAGAACATCGAGCAAGCAGCGCTCACCGATCCCACGGTCGCATCGCTCTACCAGCGCGCAACGGAGAACGTCGGAGACAACGAAGCATGGGAGCGGTTCATCCGAGTCCTCCACGATCGGATCGCACTCTCGGTGGAGCGCATCTGGATCACGATCGCGGTGTGCGGACGAAACCACGCCCTTGGAGAAACCGGAGGCGCCTTCGGATTCGAGGTTCACCCGGACGCGGTCGGCCGACAATGAGGCGCTGTGTACGGAGAACGGGCGGCGGGAAGTGACGCTAGCGTTCGCGCCCACGTAAGGCCAGCATGACCATGCCGCGTCCAGTACCCGGCTTCGGCCGGTCCCTGCCGAAGACCCCAGTTCGAGGGTGGAGAAGTGTGCGTGTCTGGTCCACAGACGACGGCTGCGACGCGCCCACATGGGACGCTCGCTCCATGTCGCTAGCGTACTCACCAGTCGGGGGCACGGGTTCGGCGGTCGCAGTCGCAGATGCCGCCTGCGGCGAGCAGAGCTCCAGCCCCGCGTGGTGGCACTGCCTGCGGGGATACCGGCCTGCCGCGGGGTCCGGTACCGGGCCAGAGGCGCCGCCACTGGCGCGCCGTCAGGATCGAACTGCACGTCGGCGGTGGGTGGGAACGAGGCGCGGAGATGGTCGGCCAGGCTCTGGTGGGCGACCCGGTAGGTCGCTTCGGACCGAGACGAAGACATTGTCGTCGACCGTCGTGCTGTCGAAGACCGGCGGCGATCGACATGATGTCATCAGGGATCGAGCCGCAGTAGTCATCCGGGGCCTAACTACAACCGACAGTACGCATCGGGATGCCCGGTGGATACGCCTGCGCGATCCCCTTGACGCCTCGGCGATCGCGGGACATGCTCGAAACTGGGAGATGGTCCGGATGCACGGGAGCACACGCGCACGCTGGTGGATCGAGGTCGCGCTCGCGGCCCTCAGCGCGGGGCTGTTCGTCCTCACCCTCACCGTCCCCACCTGGATCGAGTCGCTGGGCCTTGAGCCCGACGGCGGCAGTGGCACGGCGGAGTGGTGGCTGGTGGCGTTGCTGCTCGCCTCGACGCTGACCTTCTCCGCACTCGCGCGCCTCGAACTGGTGCGCGCCACCCGGAACGCGACCTGAGGCCGGCCCATGTCGGAGAGATTCGAAGGTCGGGTCGTCATCGTGGACGGCGAGAACCGTGAGGTCTTCGGGTTCGACCCGCGCTTCGCCGTGCTCGACCTTGGCCAGCAGGGCAACGAGGGCGACCTGCGCCTGCGCGGCGACGACGGCGCATTCACCTTTCACCTCGACGGTGGGCGGCAATTGCTGATCGTGCGGGACGCCGCCGGTCGCACCGTCCTGCAGTTCACCGGTGCCAGCAGCCTGCTGCGGGTGGGGGCGCAGGGCAACGAGGGCGACATCCAGGTGGTCGACAACCAGGGCCAGGTCTCGATCCACCTGGACGGCGGCTCGGGCGACATCGTGCTCAAGAACGCTGACTGCGCCTAGGAGTTCGACTGTCACGACGAGTGTCCGCCGGCGCCGGGCTCGGTGGTCGTGCTCGATGACGACGGCGCCGTCGCGGTCAGCGCGCAGGCCTACGACCCCCGGGTGGCCGGCGTGGTCTCCGGAGCAGGGGACTACCGGCCGGGCATCGTGCTCGGCCACAGACCGCCGGGTTCGACGGGCCGGGTTCCGGTGGCGCTGGCCGGGCGGGTCTCCTGCCGTATCGATGCGACCGTGGACCCGGTGCGGGTCGGCGATCTGCTGACGACGTCTTCCCACGCGGGGCACGCGATGGTCGCCCGGGACCGGCAGCGGCTGACCGGCTGCGTGGTGGGCAAGGCGCTCGGTGCGCTGCCGGGGGGAACCGGTCTGGTGCCGATGCTTGTCTCGCTGCGGTAGCCGCGGCCGTGACCACGTCGTTGAAGGCACTCGCCCGGTGCCTGGGCCTGTCCGGTGAGGTGTCTTTCCTCCGACAGATGGTCCCGCCTGCCGAGACCGGCGGGCGGTCGCGCCCGGGGCTGGGGCCGTTGACGGGTGAGTTGTCGGTGCTGACGGTGATGCGTTACCTCGATTGGCAGTGGTGCGGTGGGGCGAACTACCTCAAGGTGTCGGTGCCTCCCGAGTTGCGGTCGCCCTCCCGGGAGGAGGCCCAGATCCAGGTCGATGGGCTGGTCGACCGGATCACGCTGTTCATGGGCAAGAGCGACTGGGAACTGGACTGGCACGTCTACCCCGTGCTCGAGCCTGCGGTCTCGGCGCGGCTGGCCCGGGTGGGGAAGTTGAAGAAGGGCGAGTTCTTCTGCGAGTTCATGGGCATCGACCGGTGGGAGGACGAGATCTTGGGCCGCCAGTGGTGGTCCAGCGACATCGACGGCATCCTGTCGCTGCGGTGGCCGCTGGCCAACCCGAAGCAGGGCGCCGAGACCGCCTCCATGCACTGGAGCCTGGTCGAGGACGACCACCAGGGCGGCAGTGGCGAAGTGGTCGCGAAGACCGGCGAGACCACCCGCGACAACGCCGCGATCATCGGCAAGCGGGTCTACCTGCAGGGCGCCTTCGTCATGGACGCCCCGACCGACACCGACAACCATGCCCACCTTGAGATCCACCCGCTGGACTCGATCGCCTACGCCAGCGACCAGCGCAATCAGGTCCTCACTGCCCGGGGCACCGAGTCGGGCTGGCCACGCGACACGGTTGTGTGGCGGGTGGGTGCGGTCTCCAACGCTGGCTTCCACCGCATCAACGGGTGCGGCTTCATGCAGCACGACCGCACGACCGTGTGGTTCCTCGACCTACCCTCGGACGCCACCTTCCCGACGTCCGGGGTCCGAGTCACCGCCTCGGAACCTGGCTTCTGGCACTTCCCCACCAACGGCCGCTTCACGAGTCGCGGCGTCCGGCAGGTGCAGGTCGAGCCGCCACCGGACGGCACCCGCCGTGGCATCGGCGCCTTCCCGGCGGACCCCCGTGACGGCCGCCGCAAGCTGCGCGTGGAGGTGACGATGCGCCAGCCCGATGATTGGGGCGGGCTGTTCCTCAACGACTTCCGGATCGTCGTCGATAGCGGTGTCGTCGGCTGACTCCGCGCTAGAGCGTCCCCGCCGCGACGGCGTAGTGCTTGAAGAAAAAATTGTCCTTGTCGGGAAAGTCGTTGTTCAGCAGGATCGCGTGCAACTGGCCGTGGACCGAGGGCGGCCGCTGTCCGGCCGGCAGCGCGTCGACGTCCCAGAACGTCAGCCCCTCGGGCTCCTCACCGCCCTCGAGGGCGCCCGAGTGGTACTCGTAAAGGAACGGCCGTTCCCGGGGGGATGACCGGCACAGCAGCGAACCGTCGCGGTCGAAGACCCGGATCCCACCCCGCCCCTCGTGATCACCGCCCTTGCCCGAGAGAAGGAACAAGTGCCCGCGCGGGGAGAAACAGCCCCCCTGCAGGTACTGCGGGATCGTCAGCCGCTGCCGGCCGATGCGCAGAATGAGGTCAGAGGCGGGCACCACCACCACCTTGCCCATGGCCAGCCCGTCGAGGTCGACGTTGTAGCGGAACACCGGCAGGCCAGGGCCGATCTCGTTGTGCGAGGAGTGCAGCAGCAGCGTCTCGGGGTCGAAGGCGCACCAGCCGGCACGCGCCGTACCCCGCAACGCGTTCTGGCTGGGCAGCGGTCCGGAACCGACGAAGGCGATCTCTGTGCCCAGGTCCTCAAAGACCGCCAGCACCGGCTGGCTCCCGCACACCCCGCCGCTGCCTTCAACGGGCACAAAGATGTAGCCGTGCCCGTCCCACTCCAGGTAGTCCGGGTCCCCGAAGTGGTCGCAGTCGAGTGCGCCGAGCGACTTCGGCATGTCGGCGCGAGCCACCGCGGCCTGGGAGTCCTGGGTGAGGTCGGTGGTGGAGGCGAACTTCAGGAGCTTGGTCATCTGAGTGAAGAACCAGTGGTCCGCGCTGTGGGTGACGCCCTGCAGATTGTCGCTCCAGTTAGTCTGCTCGTCGTCGGGGTGGTCGCCCAGGAACTCGGGCAGGAACGTGGTCAGGGCGTCGGGGAGTTCGTCGAGGTTGTTGGCCTCGCCGGTGTCGGCAGTGGTGCGCAGGAACCGCCCACCCGACCCGCGCACGACGTGGATGTCGGCCGGCGACTCACCCGGCACGACCGCAACGTAGTGGTGGAGTCCGGCCACGATGTCGGTGACGACATCGCCGCTGGTGCGGGGCGACCAATCCCCGTTACCGGCCAAGGCGGTGATGTCCCCGTCGGAGTCGGTAAACGCTGAGGTCACGGTACGGAAGGCCATCCTGCAGTCTGCTCCCGTGGTGGGGCCGCCGCAAGGCT
>NZ_JBPCKQ010000225.1:0-5072 GCF_051004135.1 Ornithinimicrobium sp. | reverse complement strand
GTCAACCGCTCGGCCACCGCCGCGGGGGCGGTGCGCGTGGCGTCCACTCGCACAGGCTGTGGCGAGACCGGACGCCCGGGCCGGTCATCGCCCGGCGGCATCGGGGTGATCTTGTGCCAGTCCGGGTCGCCCTCCAGCAGGCCTGGCTCCCGTCGGCGCCGGGGGTCGTGGTCGAGCTCGCTCAGCAGGGCGCGCAGGCAGTCGGTGGTGGTGATGATGCCGACGAGGCGGCCGTTGTCGACCACGGGCAGCCCACTGACCTGCCAGCGCAGCATGAGGTTGGCGGCCAGGCTCACCGGCTCGTCGGGTGCCACGGTGTGCACCGGGGCGGTCATGATCGTCTCGACGCGGCGATACCGTCCCGACAGCAGGTCGGACTGCAGGGCCGACAGGGCCTGGGCGACCTGGCTGTCGCGCAGCAGGACGTCACGGTCGCTGACCATGCCAACGACGCGCTCGCCAGCGTTGACGACGGGCAGGTGCCGCACGTGGTGGGCGTGCAGCAGCCGGCGGGCGCCCAGCACCGACGTCTGGGCGGTGACGGTGATCGGGTGTTGGGTCATCCACTGTCGGACACGCATGGGGATCACTCCTCCACGATGAGGGCCATGACCATGCCGAACATCCCATCGGGGCCCTCGGCGTGGGTCAGGACGTGGCAGTGCAGCGCCCAGGCGCCGAGTTCGGAGGCCTCCACTAGGACGTCGACGCGTTCGCCGGGGCCGACCAGGACAGTGTCTTCGTAGTGCGGCTGCGGCAGCGGGTAGCCGTCCTTGGCGATGACCTGCTGCGGTAGGCCGTGCAGGTGCATCGGGTGGATCTGCAAGCCCTCGTTCATGTAGCGGATGCGGACCAGATCACCTTGTCGGGCGACGATCGGCTCGGTGGCGGGGAAGTCCTTGCCGTTGAGCGTGTAGCCGAGCGGGCCGTCGTTGGCGATCAGCACGTAGTCCTGGTCGACCTGCGGGTCGTCGGGGTCGGCGACGATGAACGCGCCGAGCAGGCCGCTGGTGACCTGCTCGGCGGAGTTGAAGTGCGAGTGATACATGTGCGACCCGGCGTTTCGCAGCTCGAACTCGTAGGTGAACGACTCGCCCGGCAGGATCGACGGCTGCGTCAGACCGGGCACGCCGTCCATGGCGTTGGGCAGGATCAGGCCGTGGGAGTGCAGCGCGGTGGGCTCGTCCAGCTCGTTGCGCAGCACGATGCGGACGCGGTCGCCGAGGTCGGCGTGCAGCTGCGGTCCGGGGATCTGGCCGTTGTAGGCCATGCCCGGCTTGACCACGCCTGGCCTGGTCTCCCACTCGACCTCGTCGGCGGTCAGCTCGAACAGCTTCGTCCCGTCCGCGAGGACCTCGGGCTCCAGGGGCTGGTTGCCCCGGCCCTCGGTCTCGACCGGAAAGGCCGCGACGCCCTCGTCGTGCCGCCGCGCCACCTCCTCGGGCGACATCGCCGTGTAGTCGTCGTCGCCGGTCGCCGCGCTCTGACCCGCGTCCGTGCTGGTCGCATCGTGACCGCCAGCGGCCACGGGCACGGCGTCGTCGGTCACGGTGACCGTCGCGGTCATCCCGGCGGGCTCGTGGCCCGCGATCGTGCACAGCACCGGGTAGCTGCCGGCGTCCAGCGCATCGACCTCCAGCGTGGCGGTGTCACCGACCCCGACCGTCTCGGTGCCGGCGACCCCGTCGATGGTGAAGTCGTGCTCTGCGGCGCCGCTGTTGGTGACGTTGAAGGTCACCGGCACGCCGGCAGGGACGGTGATCTCGGTGGGGCTGATCGAGAACTCGGTCAGCGTGACGTCCACGACCTGGGGCGTGTCTCCGGTAGCCGTCGCGGCGCCGCTGCCGTTGGCGCCGCCGGCCTGCGCGGTGCGGTCGAGGCCGGGGTTGAGGGTCAGCCCGATGGTCAAGGTCAGAAACAGCGCGAGCACGATGGCCAGCGCCATCCACACCCGGTCTCCGCTGTGGCTCACGTCCGTCTCCCTCTCTCACTCCCGAGCGCCCCGGCGGCGCGCTCCTTCGTTCAAGGTCCATGTTCGGGTTCCGTACGCGCGGGGGGCAGGGCCGTGCGGCCCCTTGCCGCAGGGACCATCGGGCCACGCTGCGGGGGACCTCCATCGAGGGAGATACGCCGGTGGACAGCCTCTTTGACCGCCGGGTGCCCAAAGAACGAGGGCGGCCAGTCCGGCCGCCCTCGGATCAGTAACCTCTCTGCTACTTCAGCAGGGGGAACCGCTGCACCAGCGGCACGCGGTCCCAGATCCGGCCCAGGCCCCAGGTCCGGCCGGCGCCGAAGGCGGCCAGGGCGATGAGCACGACCGCGTAGACGAGGTGGTCGTCCATGAACGGGTTGTTCTCCAGCCGCAGCGCGGCGGCCCACATGAGGGTCAGCAGCAGCGCGCCGGACGCGGCCGCGATGCGCATCCCGATGCCCAGCGTGAGGGCCACGCCGATGCCGAGCAGACCGACCATGAACAGCCAGTCGGCGACCGGTCCGGCGAGGCCGGCGAAGAAGTCGTGGAAGACCTTGCCCTCGGTCGCGAAGTTGAGGAACCCGTAGGTCGGGGATCCGCCGTTGACCCAGGCGTCGGCCCGCTCGGTGGCGAAGCCCAAGCCGAAGGTCTTGTCCAGGAAGGCCCACACGAAGGTCCAGCCCAACGCGATGCGGGCCACCGCGAGGGCGTAGCGGGCCTTGTACGCCTGGGCTTCCTCCTCGACGGGGATGCCCATCGCAGCGAGGTCCGGGTGGATGGTCTCGGCGAGTTTCGTGCTCATGGCGGGGTCTCCTCTTTCCGTTCTCGTTGGTACCCGTAGGTTCGCCGTTCCGGCCTCGGCCCAGCAGGGTCGACCGGCCCTGATCAGCGGGGACCTTTGCTGGCCCGCCGCGGGACCTCCCGCCACCACCGGCACGCCGAGGTGACTGGGGGCATCCGCCGATCCTGGCGCTGTCACGACGCGGAGGCGGTGTGCCCGGTCAGTGCCTCGGCGATCTCTGCCGCCCAGGTGCTGATCGCTTGCCAGTCGCGGAAGTCGCCCTCGGGCGCTCGCAGCGCCATCACGATCGCCTTCTCCCCGAAGCCGAGCTTGCTCCGGTCGAGCTTGCCGGCGAAGACGCGGTGGGACCGCGCCCGGGTGATCTGCGCGATGCCGGCCACCTCGACCGGACCCTCGTCAGGTTTCGCTGGATCGCCCACGGGCCCGCTGGAGAACAGCCACACCAGCCGGGTCGCCAACGCGTCATGCAGCCGATCGACAAGGTCCCTGGCCGGCTCGAGCCAGTGCCCGGCGTAGACGGCGCTGCCCAGGACCACCGCGTCGTAGCCCTCCAGATCGGTGACGTCGGACGGGTCGGCGACGGTGGCCTGGATGCCTCGGTCACCGAGTGCCGCCCCGATCGCTGCGGCGATCTCGGCGGTGGCGCCGTGCTTCGATCCAGCGGTTACCAACACGTGCATGTCAGCGCCTCCGGCTGGCGGCTGTGACGACCCGACGGGCATGCACCGGACCGGCCGTGCCCCGCTCGCCGTCGCCTCCCGGGGCCTTGGGGCTGGCCCTGAGGACCGCAAGCAGCGACGCCTGCGGCAGCACCGCGGCCAGGAGCCGCGCCAGCGCCACGAAGCTGAGGACGCCGCTGGCCCCCATCGCGCCGACCACCCCCCAGGCAACGGGCATGCCGTTCGCGGCCAGCGACGCGACCATCGCCGCGATGGCCAGGGTGAGCACCCCCAGGGTGGTCAGCAGGGGTGCGGCCAGGCAGTAGCCGAGCCCCCGCCGGCGGCCGAGCAGAACGCCGGCCGTGATCACCGCGGGCAGGAGCAGCGCCATGTCCAGCACGTGGACGACGTTGACGGGCAGGCCGTTCTCGACGGCCGCGCGGGGCGCCTCGCCCGCGAGCATTGCGGTGACGACCTCGGACAGCCACAGCGCGTAGAACAGGACGCCGAAGACCACCAGCAGCCGGGCGACGAGGCGGACGGGGGCCTGCCGGTCGAACGCCTCACGCACGCGTGCGGGGTCGAGGAGCGCGAGCCCGCCGATGAGGGCGTACACCGACAGTCCGAGCACGGTGACGTAGACGAGGAACAGCGGACTGAAGTGCACGTATCCCGCGTACAGCAGGTAGGAGTACGCGCTGTAGGCGAGTACCCCGGCCCAGGCGAAGTGCGCTCTCAGCGACCCGCGAGCCGCCAGCACGGCCAGGACGAGCAGCGCCGGGTACACGACCAGGTTGACGGTGTCCTGCGCGGCGGCCTGCGCGGCCCACGGCGCGGTCTCCTGGGCGTAGGGCATGTCGGAGAGCAGCCCCGCCGCGCTGGCGAAGGCGGCGAGCAGCGCGATCGGTGCGGACAGCCAGTGGAACGGCAACATCGGCGACCGCGGTGCGGTCACGGTGGTGTGTCGCATCACAAGACCTTTCTGGACGCCGGATCGCTCCGGCACGGGGGCGCGCGCAGCTACCGGGAGACGACGACCTTCAGCGCGCCGGTGTCCGCGGGCTGGGAGAAGACCTCGTAGGCGCGCATGAACTCGTCGACGCCGAATCGGTGCGTCACGAACGGGGCCGGGTCGATGCGACCGGCCGCGATCAAGCGCAGCAGCGTCGGCGTCGAGGAGGTGTCGACCAGGCCGGTGGTGATGGTGATGTCGCGGATCCACTGGTCTTCCAGGTGCAGCGTTGCGGGTGCGCCGTGGACGCCGACGTTGGCGACGCGACCGCCGGGTCGCACCAGCTCGACGCACAGCTCGAAGGTGCTGGGCATCCCGACCGCTTCCACGGCCACGTCGGCGCCCAGCCCTCCGGTGAGCTCCCGCACCCGAGCCAGGGCATCGACCTGGCTGCTGTCGATGACGGTGTCGGCGCCGAACCGCAGGGCGGCCTCCAGCCTTGGCGCGGCCAGGTCAATGGCGATGATCTGCGCCGGCGAGTACAGGCCCGCGGTGAGCGCGGCCGCCAGCCCGATCGGTCCGGCGCCGCCGACGGCGACGGTGTCGCCGGGTCCGACCCGACCGTTGAGGACACCAACCTCGTAGCCCGTCGGCAGGATGTCGGCAAGGAGCAGCACCTGCTCGTCG
>NZ_JBPCKQ010000224.1:0-15762 GCF_051004135.1 Ornithinimicrobium sp. | reverse complement strand
GGCCTCCGGGGAGGTGACTGTCCTGCCCGGCCCGGTGGAGCGCCCGGTGCTGCCCGGACGGCTCGAGGAGGTCGAGACCACGACGTCCGACGGCGTGCGGGTGCGTGCCTGGCTGGCCCTGCCGGAGACAAGCGAGCCGGCACCGATGCTGCTGTGGATCCACGGCGGGCCGCTGGGCTCGTGGAATGCCTGGACGTGGCGGTGGAACCCGTGGCTGATGGTCGCCCAGGGGTATGCCGTGCTGCTGCCGGACCCGGCGCTGTCCACCGGCTACGGCCAGGACTTCGTCCAGCGCGGGTGGGGCGTCTGGGGCGGGGCGCCATACGAGGACCTGATGGCGATCACCGACGCGGTCGTGACGCGGGACGACATCGACGAGTCGCGCACCGCTGCGATGGGCGGCTCGTTCGGCGGCTACATGGCCAACTGGATCGCCGGGCACACCGACCGGTTCGACGCCATCGTGACGCACGCCTCGCTGTGGGCCCTCGACGGCTTCGGTCCCACCACCGACGCCGCGTTCTACTGGCAGCGGGAGATGACCGAGGCGATGAGCCTGGAGCACTCACCCCACCGGCACGTCGGCTCCATCGTGACCCCGATGCTGGTGATCCACGGCGACAAGGACTACCGCGTGCCGATCGGCGAGGGCCTGCGGTTGTGGTACGACCTGCTCGCCAAGTCCGGCCTGCCCGCGGGCGACGACGGCTCGACGGTGCACCGCTTCCTGTACTTCCCCCACGAGAACCACTGGATCCTTGCCCCGCAGCACGCGAAGGTCTGGTATGCCGTGGTGAGCGACTTCCTGGCTCAGCACGTGCTCGGTCAGCAGCCCGGCGAGCTGCCGGCCGCGTTGGGGCGCAGCGCCCCGACACCCGCGCAGCTGCAAGCGGCTGCCGGTCAGGACGACGGGGCGGGAGGCAACCGTGCAGGAGGCGACCACCCCGAGCGGGCCGCCCAGGCCTCCGCGCGCACGAAGGCCTGAGCAAACCACGGCTCCTTCGCCTCGGCATACGCACTGGCGCTCAGACCCTGACCGGCCAATGACTGCTTGAGCCACACGTAGTCTGCGTGTGCTTCGGAGTCCTCCCGCACCCAGTCACGGAAGAGCAGCGCCAGCCGTCGGGCCGGACTGTCGGCGGCGCGGACGTGGACGTGGGCGATTCGGCCGGGGTCGGCGCTGCCGTGCAGCCGCTTGGTCCAGGTTTCGGCGCCGTGCCGGCTGTCGTCGCCGTGGGCGTGGTCCCACCACTCGCCGTCCGGCCGCGGGAAGCCGGCGTCAGCCAGGGCCGTCACGATCTCTGGGTCGTCCGCATCGGCGAGGTCTCGGACCACGACCTGCAGGTCGATCACGTCCTTGGCGGGCATCCCCGGGATCGAGGTGCTGCCGATGTGCTCGACGGCGCTCGCGGTGTCCCCGAGGGCGCGCCGCAACCGGGCCGTCACCCGCTGCGCCTGAGCCGGCCAGGTGGGGTCCGGCGCCACAATGCGCAGGGTCTCGGGCCGCCGGGCGGGTATGCGGTCGCGCACGTGGTGCGCGAACGGCACCAGCCGTTCGCGCCACAGTCGGTCGACCGCCGCCTGCAGCGCGGCCACCGAGCCGGTGTTGTCCAGCCACACGTCCGCCGCGGCCCGTCGCGCCGCGTCATCGTCCTGGCTGGCCATCCGCTGCCGAGCCTGGTCCGGGTCCATCCCCCGCTCCTCGACGAGCCGCCGCAGCCGTTCGTCCGTGTCGGCGCCCACGATCACGACCAGGTGGTAGGCGGAGCCCATGCCCTTCTCGACCAACAACGGCATGTCGTGCAACACGACAGCCTCCGCCGGGGCCGCGGCCATCAGCTCCGCTCCACGCTCGGCGATCAGCGGATGGGTGATGGCCTCCAGATCGCGCCGCGCGTCGGGGTCGGCGAAGACGATCGCGCCCAGCGCCGGGCGGTTCAGCGCGCCGTCGGCGTCGAGCACCTCAGGACCGAAGCGCCGCACGACCTCGGCGAGCCCTGGAGAGCCGGGCGCCACGACCTCCCGGGCGATCCGGTCACCATCGACGACCACCGCCCCGAGCTCGGCCAGCCGCGCCGAGACCGTGGACTTGCCCGAACCGATCCCCCCGGAGAGTCCCACGCGCAGCATGCGCCCACCCTAGGGCGCGTGCGTCAGCGGATGACCTCTCCCGGCACGGCGTCCCGGTTGGCCTCCCAGTCCAGGAAGTCGTCGGTAACCCGGACCAGGGTGACCGCCAGCCAGGCGATGACCAGCGCGTCGTCGGCCATCCCGGCGAAGGCCAGCAGCGCCTCGGGCATCAGGTCGACCGGCGAGACGACATACCCGACGGCGCCGAGCATCATCGACAGCTTCACCATGTCGGCTCCGGCGTAGTCACCGCGGCGCACGGCGCGCACCAGCCGGGGCAGCGCAGCCAGGCGCGCCCCGAGACGGTGCCCGGCGCGGCTCTCGGTCGCGCTCGCAGCGGCACCGACGGCCGCGAGCTGACGCCAGCGCAGGGTTCGGCGGGCAGTGGTGGTGGCCATAATGCTCTCCTTCGCTGGGGCGGACCCTTGCCAGTGTGCCTGAGGCGGGCCGCGGGTGCAGCCGGCCGGTATGACGTTCCGGCGGGCGCGACGGTTCCCGGTCCGGTCAGTCGGTGGCATCCTCAGCCGCATCCATCGCGGCGTAGATCCGCTTGGCCGATACCGGCTGCGGCGTGCCGAGGCGCTGCGCGAACAACGACACCCGCAGCTCCTGGATCTGCCAGCCGATGGCGGTGACGTCGGGGTCGTTCCGGCGGTGCGGCGGCAGGCCGGTGACGAAGTCGGCGAGCTCGGCCTGCACCACCTGCACCTGCTCCATCCGGTCGGCGTCGCGGTGCAGGTCCTGCACCCCCTTGTCGAGCCGCTCGGCCATGGCCCGCAGGTAGACCACCAGCCTCGGTGCGCGCCGGTAGCCGGTCTCGGTGACGAAGCCCGGGCGGATCAGCGCGTTGAGCTGCTCCTGCAGGTCGGCCCGCATCACCCGTGCCGCCGGCGCGGTCAGCCGGTCCAGTCGCAGTGCCACGTCACGGGCCGTGTCGAGCACCGGCGCGAGGTGCTCGACGATCTCGATCACGCGCGGGGTCGTCTGCTGGCGCACCGTGGCCAGGGCACTGTCGAAGTCGGCGGCTGTGCGCACCGTGCCGCCAGGCATCTGTGCCACGACGGAGTCCACGGCGGCGGCCAGCGCGTCGTCGAGCAGGGCCGGGACCGAGCCGTGCGGGTTGTGGCCCAGGGACAGCTTCTGCTGGTTGGTCAGCAGCGCGAGGATCCGCTTCCACGGCGGGGTGGTGCCCAGGAGCAGCAGCCGGCGCACCCCGACCCTCGTCGCCCGGTCGGCCTCGGAGCGGGTGCCGAGCACCCGCACGTCGACGGCCTTCCCGGTGTCAACGAGCGCCGGGTAGCCCTGCACGGTCCGGCCCCCGACCTGCTGCTCGAAGACCTCCGGCAGCGTGCCGAGATCCCACGTCGTCAGGCCGGTGCGCTCGATCGCCGAGGCGGCGCGGGCCATGGTCGAGCGCACCGCCGGCGCCAGCTCGGCCTGGAGCGCACGCAGGTCCTTGCCCTCCCCCAGCACCTCGATGCGCGGCCGGGCGCGGCGGCCGTGACCGGACACCACCCGCTCGACCCGGAAGGTGGGCCGCAGATGGCCCGGCACCCGTCCCCAGCCGATGTTGTCGTCCCGCACCCGCACCGGACCGCGTCGGGTCAGTGCATCGGCGAGCGCGGCACCGATCGACCCGCCGTCCTGCACCATGTCCCGCAGGGCGGCCCTCGCGTGGTCGGGCGCCGGCACGTAGTGACGCCGGATGTCCTTGGGCAGCGCCTTGACCAGGGCCGTCACCAGGTCCTCGCGCAGCCCGGGCACTTGCCAGTCGAAGCCGGACGGGTCGACCCGGTTGAGCACCTCGATCGGCACGTGCACGGTCACCCCGTCGGCATCCGACCCCGGCTCGAACTGGTAGGTCAGCATGAGCTCCAGGTCGCCCTGCTGCCAGGTGCCGGGGTAGTCGCTGTCGCTGACGCCCCGGGCATCCGCACTGACCAGCACGTCCTCGGTGAAGGACAGCTGCTCGGCGTCGTCGCGCCGGGCCTGCTTCCACCAGGTGTCGAAGTGCGCCCCGGAGACCACCTCGGCGGGGATCCGCTCGTCGTAGAACCCGACCAGGGTCTCGTCGTCGACCACGATGTCGCGGCGGCGAGCCCGGGCCTCCAGCGCCTCCAGGTCGCGCAGCAGCCGCCGGTTGGCGTGGAAGAAGTCGTGCCCGGTCGCCCAGTCGCCCTCGACCAGGCCGTGCCGGATGAACAGGTCGCGCGCGGTCTCAGGGTCGATCCGGCCCAGCGGCACCGGTCGGCCGGCGGCCAGCGGCACGCCGTACAGGGTCACCCGCTCGTCGGCGATCGCCGAGGCCCGCGAGCGCGACCAGCGCGGCTCGGCATACGAGCGCTTGACCAGGTGCGCGGCGGCCCGCTCGACCCAGGCGGGGTCGGTGCGCGCGTTGACCCGGGCCCACAGCCGGGTGGTCTCGACCAGCTCGGCGGTCATCACCCAGTCGGGGTTCTTCTTGAACAGGGTCGAGCCGGGCTGCAGGTGGAAGCGGGCGCCGCGGGCCCCGAGGTAGTCGCGCTTGTCCCGGTCGTAAAGCCCGACCAGGGACAGCAGCCCCGGCAGCAGCGACTGGTGGATCGCGTCGGGCGAGGCCTCGTTGTCGTTCAGGCTCAGGCCGAGCTGCTTGGTCGCCTGGCGCAGCTGGGTGTGCAGGTCCTGCCACTCCCGGACCCGCAGGTAGTGCAGGAACTCCCGCTTGCACGTGCGGCGGAACGCGCTTCCGGACAGCTGCTTCTGCTGGTCCTTGAGGTGGTGCCACAGGTTGAGCAGGGTGATGAAGTCGGAGTGCTCGTCGCGGAACCGGGCGTGCGCCTGGTCGGCCTGCGCCTGCTGGTCGCTGGGCCGCTCCCGCGGGTCCTGGATGGACAGGGCAGCCACGATGACCAGCACCTCGCGCAGCGCACCGTTGCGCTCGGCCTCGACCAACATCCGAGCCAGCCGTGGGTCGACCGGGAGCGCGACCAGCGCCCGCCCGTATGCGGTGATCCGCTGGCGGGGCAGGTGGGCCGGGGCCTGCGGGTCGATCGCCTGCAGCTCCTCCAGCAGGCGCACCCCGTCAGCGACCTGCCGGGAGTCCGGCGGCTCCAGGAAGCCGAACTTCTCGATCTCCCCGAGGCCCAGGCTGGTCATCGCCAGGATGACGCTGGCCAGGTTGGTGCGCAGGATCTCGGGGTCGGTGAACTCGGGGCGGGTCTCGAAGTCGGCCTGGGAGTAGAGCCGGACCGCGACCCCGTCGGCGAGGCGGCCGCACCGCCCGGAGCGTTGGTTGGCGCTGGCCTGGCTGATCGGCTCGATCGGCAGGCGCTGCACCTTGAGGCGTTGGGAGTAGCGGGAGATGCGCGCGGTGCCGGTGTCCACGACATACCGGATGCCGGGCACGGTCAGCGAGGTCTCGGCGACGTTGGTGGCCACCACGATCCGGCGGCCGGAGTGCGAGGCGAAGACCCGGTGCTGCTCGGCGGCGGAGAGCCGGCCGTAGAGCGGCAGCACCTCGGTGGCCGGCAACCCCATGCCCGTGAGGGCCTCGGTGGCGTCCCGGATCTCCCGTTCTCCGGAGCAGAAGACCAGGATGTCCTGGGCTCCCCCGTCGCCGGCCTGCGGGCTGGTCCACAGCTCCTCGACCGCTTCGCACAGGCCGGTGACCTGGTCGATCTCCATGTCGGTCGGTGCTCCGTCGCTGCCCGGTGGGCCCGGTCGGGTCAGCGGCCGGTAGAGCACCTGGACCGGGTAGGTGCGCCCGGACACCTCGACGACCGGCGCGGGCATGCCGTCCGGTCCGGCGAAGTGCTCGGCGAAGCGCTGCACGTCGATGGTGGCCGAGGTGATGACCACCTTCAGGTCCGGACGGCGCGGCAGCAGCTGCTTGAGATAGCCCAGGATGAAGTCGATGTTGAGGCTGCGCTCGTGGGCCTCGTCGATGATCAGCGTGTCGTAGCGGCTCAGCGTCCGGTCGCGCTGCAGCTCGGCGAGCAGGATGCCGTCGGTCATCACCTTGACCAGGGTGTCGTGACGGGATTTGTCGGTGAACCGCACCTGGTAGCCGACGGTGCTGCCCAGCTCGACCCCGAGCTCCTCGCTGATCCGCTCGGCGACCGACCGGGCGGCGATGCGCCGCGGCTGGGTGTGCCCGATCGTGCCGGTGATCCCGCGGCCCAGCTCCAGGGCGATCTTGGGCAGCTGGGTGGTCTTGCCCGACCCCGTCTCCCCCGCGACGATCACGACCTGGTGCTCGCGGATCGCCGCCGCGATGTCCTCCTTGCGCTCGGCGACCGGCAGCTGCGACGGGTAGGAGATGGTGTCCGGCAGGGCCGCCCGGCGAGCGTCGAGCTGCTCGGGAGTCGGGGCTCGGCCGCGGCGGGGACCACGTGCGCGGGAGTGGCGTCGACCACCCTGTCGCCCGTTGTGCTGCGACGGTGACCCGGATTCGGGGACGGGGTCAGACATGCTGTTCAGGATAAGGCGGCCCGCCGGAGCCCCCCGGACCGCTCCGGCCAGTCGGTCTCACGCCGCGCGGATCACCGCCGGCAGGGCATGGATGCCGTAGCCCGTGACCAGGTGCGTGCTGACGAGCCGGAGCCCGTGCTCGGCGCAGACCTCGATGAGCACCTGGTGCAGGCCGCGGTCCTCGTCGCTCAGCGCTCCGGGCTCGTGCGCGATGCCGATCACGAAGGCGGTGTCCCGACCGTCCCGGGTGCAGGAGGTCAGCAGCGTGCGCACCATCTCCCGCCGGTCCAGTCGGGGCAGCGGCCCGGTCACGAACACCGGCTGGGCCAGGGTGAGGTCGTCGCGCAGGATCAGCACCGCGAGACCGCCCGTGGCGCGGTCGGCGTTGCTGACGCACAGGTCGAGCACGTCGTGCACGAGGTCGGGGTCGGTCAGCGGGTGGCGCGGCCAGTCGGCCGGTAGGTCCTCGAAGCTCATGGACAGGCAGCGTGCCGCAGTCGGGCGGCGCCGCGCAGAATCTGTCCACAGGCACACCCGGCGGGGGGCCTTGGCTCAGCCGGACAGCAGCTGGGTCACGGTATGCAGGACCAGACCGACCAGCGCGCCGACGACGGTGCCGTTGATCCGGATGAACTGCAGGTCGCGGCCCACGTGCAGCTCGATCCGGTCGGCGGCCAGCTTGCCGTCCCACCGGCTGATCGTGGCCGTGATGACGCTGGTGACCTCGGCGCCGTAGCGCTCGACCAGCGCCACCACCGCATCGGCGGTCCACGCGTCGAGACGGGCGCGCAGTGCCGGCTCGTCGCCCAGCCGCTGCCCGAAGGTGGACACCTCCTGCGCCAACCGGCCGCGCAGCTGCCCGTGGGCGTCGTCGAGCGCGGCCAGGACAGCGCGCTTGACCGCCTCCCAGACGGCGGCAGCGCTCACCGGCAGCTGCGGGTGCTCCAACAGCCGGACCTTGAGCGCCTCGGCACGGGCCATCGTCGCCGGGTCGTGCTGCAGGTCTTGAGCCAGGTCGGCCAGGTAGGAGTCCAGCGCCCGGCGCACCCGGTGCTCGGAGTCGTCGGCCACCTCACGGGACCAGGCCAGCAGCTCGGCATACACCTTGCCGACGACCCGATCGTCGACCCACTGTGGGGACCACCACGGGGCCCGCGAGGTGACGATGTCCTCGATCTCCCGACGGTGGGTCCGCACCCAGGTATGCAGCTCGCGCGCGGCCAGGTCGACCAGGCCGGGGTGGGCCCGGTCGGTCACCACGGCCTCCAACAGGTGCCCCGCGACCGGGCTCACCGGCTCGGCGCGCAGCCGGGGCAGCAACGACTCGGCGATGAACTCCCGAGCCTCCTCCGGCCCGATTCGGTCCACCCCCCGCGCCACCAGGGGGGCCGCCTCCGCGACGACCCGCTCGGCGTGCACCGGGTCGACCAGCCACTCGCCCACGTGCCGCACGACCTCGGCGTCCAGGTAGCGCTCGCGCAGCGCTTGCGGCGTCAGGAAATGCTCGGCGACGAACTCCTCGAGACTCGCGGCCAGGGCGTCCTTGCGCCGGGGCACCAGCGCGGTGTGCGGGATCGGGATGCCCAGCGGGTGCCGGAACAGCGCGGTCACCGCGAACCAGTCGGCGATCGCCCCGACCATCGCGGCCTCGGCGGCGGCGTGGACGTAGCCCCAGAACCCCCCGCGGTCCAGCGTCAGCAGGAAGACCACGGCGGCCAGCACCAGCAGCGACGTCGCGACCAGACGCATCCGCCGCAGGCCGCCCCGCCGGTCCAGGTCACCCTGCGAGACCGCCGCCATGCTCACCCGGCTACCTCCTGCGCGGCATCGACGAACCGGCACAGCGCGTTGACCGCCCGCAGCTGCTCTGGGGTGCGCACCGGCGCCTCCAGCAGCTGCGGGCTGCCCACGATCACCGCGAGCGCGCGGGCCCGGGAGACGGCGACGTTGAGCCGGTGCGTGTCGTAGAGGAAGTCGACCCCGCGCGGCGCGTCGGCCGCGCTGGAGGAGGCCATGGTGTAGATCACGACGGCGGCCTCGCGTCCCTGAAACTTGTCGACCGTGCCGACCTGCACGCCCTCTCCCACGGCGGCGTCGACAGCGCTCGAGACCAGGGCCACGTGGGCGTTGTAGGGCGCGACGACCAGCACGTCCCTTGGCGTGAGATCCCGGGTGCGCGCGTGCTCATCGACCCAGGTGCCGTCCAGCACCCGCTGCACCAGATCGGCTACGACCTGCGCCTCCACCGGGTTGTCCGAGCTGTATCCCTCGTGGACCACCGGGACCCACCGCAGCCCTGACCCCTGCAGCAGCGGCACATCGAGCACCCGCTGCACCTCCCGCCCGGGCGCCGAGCTCAGCTGGTCGGCATACGCCATGGTGGAGACGAACCGGGTGATCTCGGGGTGCATCCGCCAGCTCTGGTCCAGGAACACGCCGCGCTCCGGTGGCACCACCGGCGCCCCGTCGAGCAGATGCTCCAGCACCGAGACACCGGCCCCGTGGGGGTGGGTGGCGTTGGAGGGGGCAGCCAGCTGCTGCGGGTCGCCGAGCAGCACCAGGGAGTCGGCGGCCTGGGCAACCGTCAGGGCGTTGGCCAGCGAGAACTGACCCGCTTCGTCGATCACCAGGACGTCGACGGCGGCGCGCATCTCCTCGCGGGCCCACAGCCAGGCCGTGCCGCCGACCAGCCGCGCCGAGCCCGAGGCCAGCGCCTCCTCGACCGTGGCGTTGTCTGCGACGAGCGTGATCGGGTCGGCGGGGTCAAGCTCCCCTGGTATGTCTCCCTTCGTGCTCACCTTGCGCAGTCCCGGGCGGCTGGTCTTGCGCATCAGCTCGCCGATCACGCTGTGTGACGGGGCGGTGACCCCTACTCGCAGGCCGGCGTCGAGCAGGTCGGCGATCAAGTGCTGCCCGGCATACGTCTTGCCCGAACCCGGTGGGCCCTGCACCGCCAAGACCTGTCCGGACATGCTGGCCCCGACGCGGCGCACCACGTCGACTGCGCTCTCGCCCGGGCGGCGCGCCATCTCCATGGGCACATTGCGCGCCAACAGGGCAAGCCCGGTGCTTGCCTCACCGGCCAGGGTCTGCTCCCCGAGGCGCAGCATCGCGTGGCGCAGCACCTTCGTGGGCAGGCCCTCTTTGGGCACCAGACCGTGGACCGGTGCAGCTGTCCTGGCCATGCCCAAGGTCACCTCGACCCACCCCTCGTCGAGGTCCGCGTCGATGGCCGTGCCGACCGCACGATCAAGGTCGCGCGGATCATGCAGCGGCGTGCCCGGTTTGACCCGGCCGTCCTGCGGCGGCAACCGGTAGCGCCAGATGTAGGACTTCTTGACCTGCTCCCGCCGCTGCGGCGGCTCGACGATGCCCCCCAGCGCGATCCGGTCCTCGACCAGCTCCTCGTCACTCATGGTGGCGGTGCGGAAGTACTCCCACCACATCTGCTTGTCCTCGCGCCGGTGCCAGCCGACGCACCCGGCCAACAACGTGTGCCCGGCGGCGACCAGGCGGTCGGCCAGGGCGTTCTCCGCCTGGATCAGCTCGGTGTCGTTGGCTTCCTCGGCCTGCTTGTGACCCGGGCGCTGGAGAGGGACGTCAGTGGTCGCGCCCAGCTCGTCGCGACGCTGCTCCAGCCAGTCGTGCAGGGCCAGGGTGCTGCGCACGTCGTCGTAGTTGTAGTCGGCGATCCGCCGCAGGATTGTGTCGTCGGTGCGGTCCGAGGTCGCCCAACGTTCGTACTCGACCACCGAGGACAGCGCGTTGTCGACCTCGTCCCCGGTCCCGGACCGGGTCCGGCCCCAGTAGAAGCCCTCGAGCTTCTTGATGGAGTAGGACCGCTTGGAGATCTGCACGCCCTGCCGGACCACGGCGTAGAGGTCGACGAAGCGCTCCCCGCGCAGCAACATGTCGAGCTCGGTCTCGGCGACGGCCTCGCGAGCGGTGAGCCGTTTGAGCGCTGCCTGCTCGTAGTTGGCGTAGTGGTAGACGTGCATGCCCGGGTGCTCCCGCCACCGCCGCAGCAGCCAGCCCAGCAGCTGCGCCACCATCCCGCGTTCCTGCGCAGCGTCGTGCGCCCACCACGTGAAGAACTCGCCTTCGCGGTCGCAGACCCCGGCGAGGTACTCGAGCCCCTGCCCGCCGGGGGCGAACGGGTCGCCCTCGAAGTCGAGGTAGACGTCACCGGGGTCGGGTTCGGGCAGCAGCTGCAGGCCCTGCCCAGACTGCGCGGGCCACAGTCGGTATGCCGGGGCGCCGGTGGTCTGCTCCTGCAGCTGCAGCTCGGCCTGGCTGCGCAGCCGGGTGCGGGTCGTCGCGCTGAGCCCCTGGACCAGTCGCGGGTCGTCCCCCCGCGCCTGCGCCAGGGCGGTGAGGGTCGGCAGACCGGCCTCGATCAGCCGGAGACGCTGGTCGCTGCGCATCCCGGCGACCAGCGACAGGTCGTCGGCAGCCTCCCACTGCGCCGAGCAGCGGGGCAGCCACCGGCACTGCTCGCAGTATGCCGTGGGCACCGGCTCGGTGGTGGGGCGCGCCTCGATCGTGTCGAGCAGCCGGGAGCGGACGCGCGCCGCGTAGGCGTCGACGTCGACCAGCCGCCAGGGGTGGTGCTCGTTGTCGCCGGCCACCACGGTCAGCTCATCGGGAGCGACGCCCTGCAGCTGCTCCAGGCGCACGGCATACGTCGCCATCTGCAGCAGGGCGGGGACCTTGAGCCGCCGGGCCAGCTTGGTGTCGGCGATGTCGTAGGACCACGCTCCGAGATCGCTGGGCCGCTGCACCCGCAGCAGGAAGTCGGCGAAGCCGACCCAGGCGCCGTCGAACAGGGTGGCCTGATAGACCACGTCGGCCCCGTCCCGCATCGCCGTGATGGTCAGCGCCTCGCGCTCGGTCAGGCTGTGCCCCTTGTCGTCGGGGATCTCGGCCACCCGCAGACCCTGGTCGTGCAGGGACTGCAGGTAAGCACCCTCATGCTCCAGCCCCTTGTCGAAGATGAGCTGCAGCTGGGCATCGACCCCGTCGGCCGGCCGGGCCACCGCTCCGTCGACGACGGCAAGGTCGAGGGTGGTGACGTGCGGGCACGCGACGTGCTTGGTGACGTCGGTGGGGCTGAGGACCAGGTGTCCGTCGCGCAGCTGCACCGGATCAGCCCGCAGTCGCGTCGGTGGCGGGGCCCTCGCCCGAGCCCGCCCGGCCCTGCCAGGTGCACAGGCAGACCTCGTTGCCCTCGGGATCTGCCAGCACCCAGAACGACGGTGCGGCTTCGTCACTGACGAGTCGGCCACCCGCGCCGAGGGCGGCAGCCATCCGGCTCTGGACGACGTCCGGGGGAAGGGTCAGGTCGAGGTGGAAGCGCCCCCGCTCGGTGCGTGGCGGGTCCATGTCCTGGAACCACAGTGACGGGAGCGATGCGTGGGTGTCGACGACATCGTCCTGCCCTTCGGCATACCCCAGCACCGCGGCCCAGAACCCGCGGCAGGCAGGCATGTCGACCACGTCTAGCGCGATCTCCAGCACCGACAGGGAGTCGGGGACCGCCAGATGACCCGCCGCCGCGGCCAGCTCGCTGACCCGGACCGCGAGGTCGACGTCGCGACTGCTCACGTGTCCCACGTCGTGACTGACTGTGCGCACCGTGAGGTGGCGGTAGCGCAGGTCGAGGTCAGGGTGGTGGTCCAGCTCGTCGGCCACCTGGGCGATGGCCGCGGCCAGGGCGGCGCCGGCGCCGAAGCTGCCGGTCTCGAACCGGGCGTGCAGCACACCCAGCAGTGGTCGCCAGTCGCTCAGCCTGGGGTCGTTGGACAGCTCGTATGCGGTGATCGGCTCGGTGGACCTGGTCATGGATTCACCCTCGCACACGGCACCGACAGCCGTCCCTGTGGACAACGACCGACGGCCTCGACCGCTCCGCGGCACCATCGAGCCCCATGGATGCCAGCCCATCGTCGCCGCCGCCAGGACAGCCGTACGGTCCGCCGCCCGCATATCGACCCCCACAGGCCTGGGCGCCGCCGTCCGGGACGGCCCCCTGGCCTCCTCCTGCGCCGGACCGCGACGACAACCTTGCGGTGATCGCCCTCGTGAGCGGCATCCTCGGCTTCTTCGCGTGCGCCCCGGTCGGCATCGCGGGCTTCGTCTACGGTCGCCGGGCACTCGCGGCCTGCGCGGCCGGCACCGCAAGCAACCCCGTCATGGCCCGGTGGGGACATCGCCTGGGGATCGTCTGCCTGATCTTCCTGGGGATCGCGGGCGTCACCGCACTGTTCTCCCTGGGCTTCGTGATGGTCCTCGCGCTCTCCGGCGCCGCGTGAGCGCCAGCAGCCCCCGGACGCGTAGGCTCGGTCCGGTGAGCACGATCACGGCAGGATCGGTCGGGGGCACGGGTGGCACCGCATACCGGGCGCAGGAGCGACACCCCGGGTTGCGCAGCGCGCTGCTCACCGGTGCAGGTGTCGCCGCTGCCACCCTCTTGGTGCACATCTACGACCCCAACCAACCCGGCAGCTACGGCTTCTGCCCGCTACGCGAGACGACGGGGCTGCTCTGCCCGCTGTGCGGGGGCACCCGGGCTGTGCACGCCCTGACCCACGGCGACTGGAGTCTGGCCATGGGTCTCAACCCGGTGGTCGTCCTGTTGTTGCCCGTGGGGTTAATGTGGTGGATGGCGTGGGTGGTGCGCTCTTTGCGGGGGCGTCGCACAGTCTTCTTCGAGCGTTTCGGCGTGTTCTGGACGGTCGTGGTGGCTATGGTCTGCTTCGCAGTCTTGCGCAACCTGCCTGCGTTGCATCCCCATCTCTCCCCTTTCACCTGATCAATCGACAGGAGCACACGATGAGCACACCTCCTCCCCCGCCCTCCGGCAGCGGCGACGACCCCTACGGCTCCTCGGGTTCGGACGACTCGCAGTCCGGCTACGGCTCCGGCGAGTCCCAGTCCGGCTACGGCTCGGGGGACAGCGGCTACCAAGGGGCCCCGGACTACTACGGGGGCAGCCCCTCCAGCGACCAGGACAACAACCTCGGGGTCATTGCCCTGGTTACCGGCATCATCTCCCTGATCGTCTGCCAGCCCGTCGGCATCGCCGCCATCATCTACGGCCGCAAGTCCCAAGCAGCCGCTTCGGCTGGCACCGCCAACAACGGCACGCTGGGCACGGTCGGCTTCTGGCTCGGCGTCGTCGCGTTGGTGCTCATGGTCCTGGCCATTGTGGGAGTCGTCCTGCTCTTCGGTCTCGGCGTGCTCGGGGCGAGCAGCTACAGCACCAGTCCCTGACACCTCACGGCGAGTCCAGGCCGCCGTTGACGTTGAGGGTCTCGCCCGCCACATAGCTGGACTCCGGCGAAGCCAGGAACACGTACGCGGGAGCCAGCTCGACCGGCATACCGGCCCGGCCCAGGGAGGGTGCCCAGCCCGAACTCGGGCAGCGCCTCCTTGGGCTGGCCCTGCACCACCTGCAGGGGCGTCCAGATCGGCCCCGGCTGCAGGTGGGGCACGGCCGCACGGGTGATCCAGAACATGGCGGAGACGTTGGTCTGGATGGTCAGGTCGAACTGCTCGTCGCTGATGTCGGTGATCTCGGGGACCGACACCTGTTTGCCCGCGTTGTTGACCAGGATGTCCAGCCCGCCGAGGCCGTGCACCGCTTGGGCGGCGACCAGGTCAGCGCAGAAGCCACGGTCGGTGAGATCTGCGGCCCGGTCGCACCGCGGTGCGACCCTGCAACCACCGGCGCGCCCTTACGGCGACTGGAGCGCGACCACGTCGACCTGTGATCGGGCCCGCCATCTGCTGGGATGGGCACCCCCTGTCCCGTCTGAGAGGTTTCCGACATGTGGTGGAGCGAATGGCCCTCGATCTGGCACGTCCTGCTGGTGGGCTCGGCCGCGTACGCAACCCTGGTCGTGTTGCTGCGCACGACGGGCAAGCGCACCCTGGGCAAGCTCAACGCCTTCGACCTGGTGGCGACCATCGCCCTGGGCTCCGTCCTCGCGACTGCGGTCACGAGTCCGGACCAGCCGTGGGCACTCGCGGTCGTGGCGATGCTGGTGCTCGTCGGAGCCCAGTTCGTCGTGGCCCAGGTCACCACCTGGCTTCCTCGCGGACGCTGGTTCGTCACCGCCGAGCCGACGCTCGTGGTCCGGCACGGCGAGATCCTGCACGATGCGCTCCGCCGCGCCCGGCTGACCCGAGGGGAGCTGGATCAGGCCGTGCGCAGCGCCGGAGTCGGCTGTCTGCACGAGCTCGGGGCGGTGGTCCTGGAGACCGACGGATCCCTCAGCGTGGTGCCCGCGACTGCCGTGGCGGACGGCTCCTGCCTGGTCGGGGTCACCGGCTGGTCCCACAGGAGCACCGACGCAGCAGGCTAGCCAGCACAGCACCTCCGTTCTAGCCTTGGGAGATGAGACGGTTCGGCGCGGTCCTGTTCTGGCTGGGGCTGGTGATCCTCATCGCCGGCGCAGCGATCGGGTGGTTCGGCGGCACGCGAGCGGTGGAGGCTGTGCGCACGACCGTCGACGAGGCTGGTCCGATGCCCGGCAGCGCCGCGACGGTCCAGCTCGAGGAGGGGGATCGGCGCACGATCTACGAGCAGACCCAGAGCGACATCCCCTCAGCCTCGTGCCAGGTCATCGGTCCGGATGGCGGCGCCCTGGAGCTGTCTCGGTCGGCGGAGGTCAGCGGATCGCTGGGCGAGACGTCCTACATCAACGTCGGCGAGTTCGAGGCCGCGACCTCCGGCACCCACACCGTCACCTGCACGGGAGCCACGACTCTGATCGGACCGTCGTTGGACTTCAGCAGCCTGGGCGCCGGCGCGCTGGGCGTGCTGGGGGGCATCCTTGGCGCCGGCCTCGGCCTGCTGATGATGCTGATCGGCGCCATCTTGTGGTTCGTCGGCCGGTCCAAGGACCGTGACCGCCGAACCGGGCAGGGTTCGCAGGGGTACGGATCCGGGTCCTACGACGGCGGCCACGGCGGCCGCCCACCCCCGCCACCACCGTCCGGCTGACCCCCCGCGTCGTAGCAGGTCACGGGGTCTGTCGGTGGGCTGTCGTACGTTTGTTCGTATGCAGATCAGCGGCGAGGGCGAGCACGTGACACCGGTAGGTGCCACCGGTGACGGCGCTGCGCCCGGGCCGCGGGTGGGGCTGCGCGCCGAGCGGGTCCAGCAGATGCTGACCGAGC
>NZ_JBPCKQ010000223.1:0-41664 GCF_051004135.1 Ornithinimicrobium sp. | reverse complement strand
GCCCAGCTGATCGAGGCGATCTACGGGATTCCCGCCCCGGAGACGCCGCGTGAGGACATCCAGCAGATCTTCCTGACCGGCATCGCGAAGTCGACCGGACCGATCCAGGCCGACCTGAACTCCCAGGTGCTCAACGGTGACGTGGAGGCCGACGCGTTCGTCCCCTCGGAGATGCTGCGGTTGAACCTCACCGTTCCGCCGACCGCTGAGCCCTCCCGCCTCGGCGTGCTCGCCGGAGACCTGCAGGGCTTCCCCAACGGTCGCCGGCTGGCCGACGACGTGGTCGACATCGAGATCCAGGCTCTGATGGGTGCTGCCCAGAGCGGCGAGCTCGTGCAGGCCCTGGCCACTGGTGACGGTGTGGACAACAACACCGCCGCCTTCGGTGACACCTTCCCCTACCTGGCGCTGCCGAACACCAAGGCGGTCAACCAGGGCGCCGAGGGCTCGACCATGCCGGGCGGCGGAGTGCCGACCGGGTTCGGTGGCACGGCGACGGAGAACGGTCTGCCCAGCTGGGTGCTGCTCACCGGTGCCGGCTCGATGATCCTGATGGGCGTCGGCGCAGGCTCGCTGCTGCGCGGTCGCCGCGAGCGGCTCGCGCCGACCGGGTCGGGGACCACCCTGGCCTGACCAGGAAGCACTTGCAAGACACAGGTCGAAGGGGGCGGGTCGGACCCGCCCCCTTCGACCGAGCCACACCCGAGGAGAGCCTTCCGTGAAGGATCCGCAGATCAACCCACGACACCGCGCCGAGAAGGCCCGCCAGATGGTGGTGGAGTCCTGGTCCCTGGTCGCCGCAGCCACCGGCATGGCCGCCCTCGCGCTGACCGTGGCGATGTTCATCGGCTACCGCGTCGGCACCGACAGCACCGCCGACGCCGTGCGCGCCGCGTCCGCGCCCGCCGCCGCGCCCGCCGCCGCCCCCGCCGCACCCTTCCTTCCCACGGGCACCGACGTCGAGACCGACCCACTGACTTCCGTCGCCGGCGCACCCGTGGCTCAGCAGCCGTCGGCGGACCCGATCGCCCAGGCTGAGGTCGTCTCGGCGACGCGCGGAGACCTGCCACCCGTGACGCCACCGGCGAAGCGCGGCATGCTGCATGTCCCACCGGTGAAGGTGGCGATCCCCGCGATCGGCGTCGAGTCCAAGCTGGTCAAGCTGGGCCTGGCGGCCGACAACAGCCTGCAGGTGCCCAAGGACGCCGCTAAGGCCGGGTGGTACACCGGCGGTGCCTACCCAGGGGACGTCAACGGCCCCCCTGCTCTCATCGTCGGCCACGTCGACGACCAGGAGGGCCCGGCCATTTTCTACGAGCTCGATCAGCTGAGGGTGGGCGACGAGGTGCGGGTCCAGCGCACCGACGGCAGCGTCGCCGTGTTCACGGTCTATGACTTCCAGCAGTACCCCAAGGACGCCCTGCCGACGAAGGAGGTCTACCGCGACCGCGCAGATTCCGAGCTGGTGCTGATCACGTGCACAGGCGACTTCGACGTCGACGCACACTCCTATCTCGACAACTATGTCGTCACCGCCCGGCTGGATCCGATGCTGACCAAGAAGGCAGCCCAGGGATGAGGCGAACCGCTGCCCAGATCTCACTCGGCGCCGGTGTCCTGTTGCTGACCGGGACGCTGCTGGTCGGGCCACTGCTGGGAACCGACGACAGCTCCGCGACGCCGGACCCGGTGGCGGCGTCGGCCGAGCCGGCGTCGGACCCCCTCGCGCGCAGCATCGCCGACCTGCAGGACCAGCTGCAGGAACGGCCGGACGACGACGAGCTGTGGGCCCAGCTCGGCGCCGCCTACGTCGAGCAGGCTCGGGTCAGTGCCGACCCGTCGTACTACCCCAAGGCCGAGGGCGCCCTGGAGAAGTCCCTCGAGCTGCGCGAGGAAGGCAACGACGACGCGCTCACCGCGATGGGCGCGCTGGCCAACGCACGACACGAGTTCACCGCCGGGGCCGACTGGGCGCGGCAGGCACAGGAGGTCAACCCGGCCAACCACACCTCGTGGGGCGTCCTGGCGGACTCGCTGGTCCAGCTGGGGGACTACGAGGCAGCCACCGCCGCCGTGCAGGAGATGTTGGACGTGCGCCCGGGTCTGGCGTCCTACACCCGCGCCTCCTACGACCTGGAGCTGCACGGGGAGCGTGCGCGCGCCCGGCAGGCCCTCGAGCTCGCCCTGGAGGGCGCATTCTCCCCGGCGGACACGGCCTTCTGTCGCTACTACCTCGGACAGCTCGCCTTCACAGGGGGAGACCTGGAGGAGGCGCAGCAGCAGTTCGAGACGGGGCTGAAGGCCGTGCCGGACGACCCGACCTTGCTGGCCGGACTGGCCCGGGTGCACGGCGCCCGCGGGCAGGAAGAGCAGGCGATCGCGGCATACGACCGGGTCGTGGCTGCCCGCCCACTGCCGGACTTCCTCTTCGAGTACGGCACCTACCTGACCTCGCTCGGACGCACCGACGCCGCGGACCAGCAGTTCGCCGTCCTGGACGCCGCGCAGCAGCTGTTCGAGACCAACGGTGTCCAGGACGACCTGACCTCCGCGATGGTGGCCGCCGAGCGGGGCGACCCGCAGGCGGCCGTACAGCACGCGAAGCGGGAGTGGAGGTTGCGACAGAACGTCGACTCCGCCGACGCAATGGCCTGGGCGCTGCACAGCGCCGGCCAGGACGAGCAGGCCCTGGACCATGCTGTCGAGGCGAACCGGTTGGAGGGACCCAACGCGACCTTCCTCTATCACCGAGGGATGATCGAAGCCGAGCTGGGGATGGACGACAAGGCCCGGACGCACCTGCAGGAGGCACTGGCCACGAACCCGCACTTCTCCCCGCTGCACGCGCCGAAGGCTCGTGCGGCGCTCGATGAGCTGGGCGCGGGCGAGTGAGCCCGGCCCGACGCAGTTCGGTCCCGCGCAGGTATGCCGTGGCGCTCGTGCTGCTCCTGGGTGCGCTGTTGGGATCGATCGGCACGGCCGCGGCCGCCACCGCTTCCCCCGACAACAGCAGGGCCGCTGCCCCTCCGGCTCACCCGCTGGGCAACTTCACCGTCAGCCACTACAACGGCTTGACCCTCACGCCTGAGGCCATCGACCTGCTCAGCGTGGTGGACCTCGCCGAGATCCCGACCCAGCAGGAGATGCCGTCGATCGACACCGACGGCAACGGCGAGCCCTCCGCTGCCGAGCTGGCTGACCATGCCGAGACGCAGTGCCCCGAGCTGGCGTCGGACCTGCTGGCCGAGGTGGATGGGGAGCCCGTGCGGTGGCGTGGCCAGGACAGCTCCCTGCAGACCGTGCCGGGCCAGGCGGGGCTGCAGACGTTGCGGCTGACCTGCCGGTTCACGGCATCCGCACCCCTGGGAGAGCCCGGGTCGCTGACCTTCCAGGATCGCTACCGCACCGACCGCATCGGCTGGCGTGAGATCACAGCGACCGGTGACGGGGTGGCCCTGATCGACTCCCCGGTGCCCCAGCAGAGCATCAGTGATGAGCTGCGGAGCTATCCGAAGGACCTGCTTTCCTCCCCGCTCGACGTCCGGTCGCTCACGGTCTCGACGGAGCCGGGGGAGGGGGAGGGGCAGGGCAGTCCCGCAGATGTGGGGGTGCCAGGTTTTACTGGCGACGACCCGTTCAGTCGTCTGGTCAACGCAGGCGATCGGCTGCTGGACGACCTGATCGGGGACCGGGAGCTGACACCGTTGATCGGCGTCCTGGCGCTCGCCTTGGCCGTGCTCCTGGGGGCTGGGCACGCTGTCCTGCCCGGTCACGGCAAGACCGTGATGGCCGCCTACCTGGCGGGGCGCCGGGGGAGACCCGCCGACGCGCTGATCGTCGGTGCGACGGTGACCGGCACGCATACGGTGGGCGTGCTGGTGCTGGGACTGCTGCTGACCGTCTCCAGCGCACTGGCGGGGGAGCAGGCCCTGCGCTGGCTGGGCATCGTCAGCGGGCTGCTGATCGCCGTCATCGGTGCCGGGCTGCTCCGCGACGCGATCCGGTCCCGCCGGCAGCAGTCGGCTCCCCAGGCGGTGTTGGCGCAGGCGCACCATCACCCGGGCGGTGGGCACTCGCATGCCCACGCCGGGGAACACGGGCACAGTGACACCCTCGTCCAAGACCACGACCCGCACGAGGGCCATCACCAGGGCCACAGTCACGGGCATGACCACGGCCACAGTCATGGCCACAGTCACGGCCACAGTCACGGACCCGGGACCGGGCGCCGAGGGCTGATCGGTATGGGCGTCGCCGGGGGTCTGGTCCCCAGCCCGTCCGCCCTCGTGGTCCTGCTGGGCTCCATCGCGCTGGGGCGCACGGTCTTCGGGGTGCTGTTGGTCTTCGCCTACGGATTCGGGATGGCTGCCACCCTCACCGCGGTCGGTCTGCTGCTGGTACGCCTGCGCGGGCGTCTGGACACCTACACGGACACCCGCGCTGCTGCCTCCGTCGCGACTCGTGCCGTCGCTGCGCTGCCGATCCTCACCGCCATCCTCGTGCTCGTGGTGGGGCTGGCTCTGATCGTCCGCGGACTCGCGTTCTAGGCATCCGCCGGCCATAGGCTGCCAGCATGGCTGCATCCGGCCTCGGCCCCAAGGCTTTTGCGGCGTGGGGCCGGGCGACTGCCTTCGGTGACCGATGTCGAGATCGCCGGTCCCGATCTGCGGCTGGGCCTGCGTGTCTACCTACCGCGCGCCGGCTCTCGCGCCGTCACACCCGCGGACGGACCGGTCGGACGCCGCAGCGATCGGCCGAGGTGAACCGACGCGCCACCGTCGGGTAGCTCATCCCGCAGGGCTGCTCGCACCGATGTGAAGGCACCGCATGAATGTGACGGGGATGTCGCTGGAGCGTCTACTAGGTCACATTCAGCTGCACGCCCGGCGGCGAAGGTGCCGATAAGGGACATTATGTCAACTGGCCTTCATGAGTGGGCAGCTTCCCACGACGACAACCCCTCCGACAAGGTCGCCAGCTACTGGCCTCGCTCACCGTGGTCGGTGAGACCTCACCTTCCAGCGCGCTCGCCCTTGACCGGTTCGCGGTGGCCGGCGAGTCCTCGCTGAGTGCCGACTTCCCGCTGGAAGGCACCATCCCGGTGCTCTGCGGCGGCATCCCCAACTGATCGAGGCACCGCTGCTGTCCGGGGCTGCGCGAAGCGGCCCTGGACAGCAGCCAGCCATCACCCGGGTCCGGCGGGTCACTCGAACGGCGCCGGGTCACCGGCACCGACCCGCACGACCTCCGGGTAGCCGGCCGAGAAGTCCACCACGGTGGTGGGGTCACACCCCGTCGTGTCGCCGTCGATGACGGCATCCACGACGTGGTCCAGCCGCTCCTTGATCTCCCACCCCAGCCCCATCGGCTCCTCCTCCCCGGGCAGCCAGAGAGTGCTGGTCAGCAGCGGCTCGGCCAGCTCGGCCAGGACCGCCTGAGTAATCGCGTGGTCGGGGATGCGTGCCCCGACGGTCTTCTTCTTCGGGTGCAGCAGCTTCTTGGGAACCTCTGAGGTCGCCGGCAGGATGAAGGTGTAGGCCCCCGGGGTGGCGGCCTTGATCGCGCGGAAGGTGGAGGTGTCCAGCTGGACCAGCTGGCCGAGCTGGGCGAAGTCGCGGCACATCAGGGTGAAGTGGTGCTTGTCGTCCAGGCCCCGGATGTCGATGATCCGCTGCTTGGCCGCGGCGTTGCCCAGCTGCGCGCCCATCGCGTAGCACGCGTCGGTGGGACCGGCGACCAAGCCGCCGTCACGCAGGATCTGCGCGACCTGGGCGACCAGACGGGGCTGCGGGTCGACGGGGTGGATGTCGTAGAACCTGGCCATGCCCTACCGTAACCACCTGTGCCGACACGGGACCCCAGACTCGCGCGGGCTGGCATGCTGGACTCATGCCGACACACCTGGCCCTGCTGCGGGGGATCAACGTGGGTGGGCACCACCGGCTGCCGATGGCTCAGCTCCGCGAGACGGTGAGCGGGCTCGGTCACACCGACGTGGCGACCTACATCCAGTCCGGCAACGTCGTGTTCACCGCCGGGGCGCAGCGCACCCCCGCCGGCCACGCGACCACCCTCCGGGAGGCCATCGAGCGGGGGTTCGGCTTCGCCCCGGTCGTGGTGGTTCGAGCGGCGCAGGAGTGGGCCGACGTGGTGACCGCCGACCCCTACCCTGCCGACGTCGAACCGAAGACGGTGCACCTGGCCGCCCAGCAGGAGCCCGTGACTGCTGACCAACGGGCCGTGCTGGAGCGGCTGCTGCGTGAGCACCAGGAAGCCGGTGGTCCCGACCATCTGAGAGTGATCGGCACGACCACCTACCTGCACACCCCGCTGGGTATGGGGCACAGTCGCCTCGCTGAGCGGGTCGCCCGGGTGCGTGGGGCCGGTCAGGACCAGGCCACCGCCCGCAACCGTGCTTCGGCCCACAGGCTCCTCGAGATGCTCAGCGGTTGACCGGCGGCTGCCTGCTGGCCACCACGTGCACCTGGCAGTGCGCACGGGCCACACAGTAGGCCGCGATCCCACCGCATACCTCCGGGTCGGTGCTCTCATCCGACCCGACGACCAGCACGAGGGCCCGCCGGCTGCGCTGCACCAACGTCGGTCCGGCTTCTCCGGTCGGCGATTCGAAGGTGACCCGTTGCTTGTCCCCGGGCCCCAGCGACCGCAACGCCGTCGTGAAGGTCGTGGCTTTCGCGTCGGTGGTGGCCGACGGCAACGGTGGGGGCATAGCTTCACGATGGGCCCTCGGGGCACAACGGACTACGGCCCAAAGTCCCGGGTCTGCGCATCGCCGGTGGGACGGCCCGCCTGTGGTGGCTCCGAGCCTGGCTATGCTCGCGCCATGGCCTCTCCCGCCGGCCCTGACGATGCTGCGCTGCCCGGGCCCCAGACCCAGGCCCTGCTCGATGCGGTGCTCGCGATCAGCGCCGATCTGGAGATATCCGAGGTGCTGCGCCGAATCGTGACGTCGGCCTGCTCGCTGGTCGACGCCCGAGTCACCGGCGCCCAGGCATGTTTCGTCGCCTTGGACAGTGCCGGCTCCGCCCCCGTGGTCGCCGCCACGCACACGATCCATCCTGCTGAACCGGGGGCCGGTGACCGGGCGCCGGACGGGGACGCCGAACACGCCACACCGCATTGCCCCAGTCGGGCCCCACGGCAGTGGTCCCGATCACCGCGGGCAGCAGCTCGATCGGTGTCCTGGTCGCCGTCTGGGGAGTCGCCGAGGCCGACGTGGCCAGCCGGGTGATCGATCCGCTGGCGGACTTCGCGCAACAGGTGGGAATCGCCCTGCTGGCCTCACGGGCCCAGCGTGACCGGGCCACGGTCCTGCTCCTGGAGGACCGGGAGCGGATCGCCAGGGACATGCACGACCTCGTCATCCAACGGCTGTTCGCCACCGGACTGTCCCTGCAGGTCGCCGGTCGACTCACCGAGCATCCGATGGTCCGCGAGGGGCTCGCCAATGTCGTGCGGCACGCACAGGCCGACTCCGCGAGGGTTGCCCTGAGCCTCAGGCCGACCGTGCAGGTGCAGATCGAGGACGACGGTGTGGGCATCGGCGCGGTGACCCGCCGCAGCGGGCCGGCCAACCTGCGCGACCAAGCCGTCGCCAGATCGGGGCGCTGCGACGTCACCGCGCTGGTGCCGCGCGGCACCCGGATCAGCTGGAGCGTCCCGGCGCCCTAGCCGGCCTGCCGGGCGGCGTCGGGGCCGTGCTGGAGCGCCTCCAGCAGGGCGGAGGTGAAGGCGGGGATGTCGTCGGGGTTGCGGCTGGTGATCAGGTTGCCGTCGACGACGACCTGCTCGTCCACCCACTCGGCGCCCGCGTTGCGCAGGTCCGTCTGCAGGCTGGGCCAGGAGGTGAGCCGGCGGCCGGACACCACGTCGGCCTCGACCAGAGTCCACGCGGCGTGGCAGATCGCGGCGACCGGCTTGCCCGAGGCGAGGAAGTCGCCGATGAACGCCACGGCCTGCTCGTCGAGGCGCAGCGCGTCCGGGTTGGCGACACCCCCGGGGAGCACCAGCGCGTCGTAGTCGTCCACCGTGACCTCGGCCACGGTCTTGTCGACGGGGATCTGCTCGGCCTTGTCGAGGTGGTCGAAGGTCTGCACCTCACCGGACTCCGGGCTCACCACGTGGGCGGTGAAGCCGGCGTCGGTGACGGCGTCCCGGGGGTCGGTCAGCTCAACCCGCTCGATGCCCTCGGAGGCGACGAGGAAGGCTACGGACTTGGTATGCGATGTCATGCCTCCAGGCTCGGTCGCCCGGATGAGGTCCGCAAGTCGAGCGGGCTACCCCGCCGCCCGTTCGTAGGCGGCGAACGTCTTGTCCAGTCCGAAGCCGACCCGCTCGTAGAGGCGGGTGGCGCCGGCCGGGCTGGCCGAGTCCACGTGCAGCTCGATGGTGTCGTAGTCGCCCGACGCGCTCGCCCGTGCGATGGTGTGCTCCAGGCAGGCCCGGGCAAGCCCGCGGCCGCGTGCGGACGGGACGGTGCCGACGATGTTGACGTAGAGCTCCCGGTCGACCCACTCCGCGCACAGGGCGTAGGCCAACGGTCGGCCCGCGGGGTCCAGCGCGACGCTGGACACCCCCATCCGGGCGCTGCGGGAGGCCCAGTGGTCGTGCCAGGACTCCGGCGCGGTCTGCGCCGAGCCCCAGTGGTCGCGGAATGACGGCATACCCGCAGTGCTCCAGCATCGGGCGCACCGGGTCGCCCTCGAGCCCGCCGTCGGCCCGCCAGAACACCGGTGCACCCGGGTGCCGGTCGCCGGCCAGCTCCAGGCCCCGTTGCTCGGACTCCTGCAGCAGCCGCCGACCCAGGCCGCGCCCCCGGTGCTCGGGGTGCACTCCCCCGCTGGCCCAGATCCGCACCCGACCCTCGCCGTCGAGGGTGTGCGAGACCCGCACCTGGGCGTGGGCTGCCAGCGCGGCACTGTCCCAGACCGCCCAGCTGTCGTGCGCCGGGTCGACCCCGTGCCCACCCAGCTCCTCGGCCAGGTCCTCCGGCCCGAGGAACTCATCGGTCTGGTCCACCTCCGCGAGCAGGTTGACCAGCTCGGCCCAGGGGTGTAGGTGCTCGGTGCTCAGGTGACCCCAGCGGTATGCCGTGTCTGTCGTCGTCATGCCACTCATGGTGCCCCGGCCTGCTCAGTCGGGTCCACCGGGTTTGCCCGACCGGGAGGTCACGGCATACCCCAGGAGCCCGGCCAGCAGCACGGCAGACCCGGAGACCACCGAGACCAGGGGCAGGGTGACGGCCAGCACCAGACAGCCGGCCAGACCGACCACCGGCACCGTCGCCGCCCACCGCCAGTCCCCGCGCAGGGTCCACGCGGAGGCGTTGGCGACCGCGTAATAGAGCAGCACCCCGAAGCTGGAGAAGCCGATGGCGCCGCGCAGGTCGACGACGAGCACCGCGGCCAGCACCACCGTGGCCACGCACAGCTCGGCCACCCAAGGCACCGCCCGCACGGCCCCCGTCGTAGTCAGCGCCGACGGGAGGTGACCGTCGCGCGCCATCGCCAGGCCGGTCCGCGAGATGCCCAGGAGCAGGTTGAGCAGCGCGCCCAGTGCGGCCCCGGCCGCCACCACCGCGACCACCGCACTCGCCCCGCTCCCCCACAGCCGGTCAGCGACGTCGGACAGCGCCGCGGCCGTGCCGGCTGTCCCCGCCACCCCCAGCACCTGCAGCAGGAGCACCCCGACGACGGCGTAGGTCGCCGCCACCGCGAGCAGAGCGATCACGACCGCTCGTGGGATGGTGCGGGCAGGGTCGCGCACCTCCTCCCCGAGCGTGGCGATCCGGGCGTAGCCGGCGAAGGCGAAGAACAGCAGGCCGGCCCCCTCCAGCACCCCGAGCACTCCCCCGTCGACCGTCGCCGTCGTGGGCCCCGGGAGGGGTCCGTCCGCGCCGGTGAGTCGCAGCACCGCGGTCACGACCAGGGCGACCACCAGGGTCAGCACCACCGCCACCACGATCTCGGAGGCGCGGGCGGACCGGGTGACCCCCAACAGGTTCAGCCCGGTGACAGCCAGCACGGCCAGCACCGCCACGACCCGGGCGTGCTCAGGGACCAGGTAGGCGCCGACGGTCAGCGCCATGGCAGCGCAGGACGCGGTCTTGCCGATGACGAAGCACCACCCGGCAAGGTAGCCCCACCGTGGGCCCAGTCGCTCGCGGCCGTAGACGTAGGTGCCCCCGGCGCTGGGGTAGCGAGCGGCCAGGGCGGCCGAGGACAACGCGTTGCACAGGGCCACCACCGCGGCGACGGCGAGCGCCACGAGGACCCAGCGCCCGGCGGCCGAGGTGGCCGGACCCCATACCGCGAACAGACCGGCACCGACCATCGAGCCCATCCCGATCGCGACGGCGTCCCGCTGCCCCAGGCTGCGCCGCAGCTCGTCGGGACCCTGCTGCCCGGCGCTCACGGGCCAAGTGTGCCAGGACCCGGGGGACGCTAGGGTTCCGGCATGAGTGATGACGAGTCCTCCGGCCATCCGCCCATCCCCCAAGGTCGACTGGTCCTGGTCCGGCACGGAGAGACCGAGTGGTCCCGCAGCGGTCAACACACCGGCGTGACCGATCTGCCCCTGCTGCCCGAGGGCGAGGACGCCGCCCGTTCGGTGCGACCGGTCCTGCAGGAGTTCTCCTTCGTCCACGTGCGCTGCTCGCCGCTGCGGCGGGCCCAGCACACCGCGGAGCTGGCCGGGCTCGAGGTGGACACGATCGACGAGGATCTGCGGGAGTGGGACTACGGCGCCTACGAAGGCATCACCACCGCCCAGATCCGCGAGGAGCTGGGCTACCCGTGGACCGTCTTCGAGCACGGCGTCGCCCCGGGCGAGACCCGCGGGGAGACGGTCGAGGAGGTGGCCGCGCGTGCCTCACGGGTGCTGCGGGAGGTCTGGTCGCAGCTGCACGAAGGCGACGTGGCGCTGGTCGGCCACGGCCATGCCCTGCGCATCCTCACCGGGGTCTACCTGCGCAGCGAGCCACGCTTCGGGCGCAACCTTGAGTTCGCCACGGGCAGCGTCTGCGTGCTCGGCCACCACCACGAGGACCCGGTCATCCAGGCGTGGAGCCGCCGCCGCTGACCGGCTCGACCGTGGGGACCGGCCACGTGTGCACCGGCTGGTTGAGCTCCATGTGGTCCATGTAGTGCCGGTACATGTGGTGCAGCGCGGCATTCCGGTCGTGTCCGGCGGCCTCGTAGGCCTCGGTGACCTCGACCTGCCAGCTGGCGCCGTTGCGGCCCGCGGCGCACCGACCGGCGATGACGTCGAGGTAGTACGTGCGCACCTCCCGGCGCAGCCCGAGTGCGGCCAGCCCCTCGTGGGCCTCGGCGATCAGGTGCTCGGCGACCAGCTCCGTCGCACTCATGGTGCCCAGCCCGGGCCAGGACAGGGCCGCGGTGATCCCGTGCCGGCTGGCTTCGTCGAAGTTGTGCTCGGCCTGGGCGAAGCTCATCTTGGTCCAGATCGGGCGCCCGCTGCTGGTGAGCCGCTCGATCAGGCCGTAGTAGAAGCAGGCGTTGGCGACCATGTCCAGCACGCTGGGTCCGGCCGGGAGCACCCGGTTCTCCACCCGCAGGTGGGGCACCCCGTCGACCGCGTCGTAGATGGGGCGGTTCCAGCGCCAGACCGTGCCGTTGTGCAGCTTGAGCTCCGGAAGCTTGGGCGTGCCTCCCTCGGCGTGCACGGCCACCGGGTCCTCGTCGGAGACCTCCGGCAGCAGCGCCGGGAAGCACTGGACGTTCTCCTCGAAGAGGTCGAAGATCGAGGTGATCCAGTTGCGGCCGAAGTAGGAGCGTGGGCGGACCCCCTGGTGCTTGAGCTCCACCGACCTGGTGTCGGTCATCTGGCTGAACAGCGGGATCCTGGTCTCGGCCCACAGCCGCTTGCCGAACAGGTAGGGCGAGTTGGCCCCCATGGCGATCTGCACCCCGGTGACGGCGCAGGCCGCGTTCCAGTACATCGGGAAGTCCTGTGGGGTGACCTGCTGGTGCAGCTGCACCGACGTGCACCCGGACAGCGGCCCGATCGTGTCGAAGTAGTGCTCCACCCGCTCGCCCGTGGGGCCCTCGATGTCCAGCTCCAGGCCGGCACCCCGCTCGCGCAGGATCGAGTCGTTGAGTGCGGTGTAGCGCACCCCGAGGCTGAGCCAGTCGCCGTCGAAGATGTCCCGCTGCAGGGTCGGCACGATTCCGACGGCGGAGACCCGGGCCCCGTGCACGCGCGCTGCATCACCGGCGCCGCGCAGCGACTTGGACAGCCACCGCTCCATCCGGACCGCTTGGTCGCCGCCCATCGGCCGGGGCGGGACGTTGAGCTCGATGTTGTAGCGGCCCACCTCGGACTGGAAGTCGCCCTCGGTGATGCCCTCCAGGACCGACTCGTTGATCAGCGCCGGGTCCAGGGTGTCGGTGTCGACCAGGCTCAGCTCGATCTCCAGACCCATCTGCGGACGGGTGAAGTCGAAGCGGCTGTCTTCGAGCATCCGCTCGAAGACGTCGAGGTCCTGCAACACCTTGCGCCGGAAGTCCAACCGCTGCTCGCGGGTGAAGTCCGCGGAACTGACCTCTGCGCCCATGGCCAAACCCAACCACACGTCACGGGTTTCGGCCAGCGTCGCAGCGACACGGCATACCCGCTGGTCAGTCGGCGAGCTCCTCCAGCGGTGGGCAGCTGCACATCAGGTTGCGGTCCCCCCACGCACCGTCGACCCGCCCGACGGGCGCCCAGTACTTGCGCGCGGGGTCGAGCCGCGAGGGGTAGGCAGCGCTCATCCGGTCATAGCGCCGGTCCCACTCCCCAGCCAGGGACCAGGCGGTATGCGGTGCGCCGCGCAGCGCGCTGCCCTCGACTCCCTGCTCGGCCGCCTCGTCTATCTCGGCCCGGATCGCGATCATTGCGTCGCAGAACCGGTCCAGCTCGGCAAGGTCCTCGCTCTCGGTGGGCTCGACCATCAGGGTGCCGGCGACCGGGAAGGACATCGTGGGCGCGTGGAAGCCGTAGTCGATGAGCCGCTTGGCGACGTCGTCGACGGTGACGCCGGTCTGCTTGGTCAGTCCCCGTAGGTCCAGGATGCACTCGTGGGCGACCAGTCCTTGGTCACCGGTGTAGAGGATCGGGTAGTGCTCGCGCAGCCGAGCGGCGACGTAGTTGGCCGCGAGCACGGCCACCTGCGCGCAGCGGGTCAGCCCCTCCCCGCCCATCAGCCGGACATAGGCCCAGCTGATCGGCAGCACGCCGGCCGAGCCGTGCGGGGCACCGGCGATCGCGCCTACCCCCGACTCCGGGCCTGCGCCGGGGTCCAGTGGATGGTTGGGCAGGTGCGGTGCCAGGTGTGCACGGACGCCGACCGGCCCGACGCCCGGGCCACCACCGCCGTGCGGGATGCAGAAGGTCTTGTGCAGGTTGAGGTGGGACACGTCGCCACCGAAGGCACCGGGCTTGGCCAACCCCATCAGGGCGTTGAGGTTGGCACCGTCGACGTAGACCTGTCCGCCGGCCTCGTGGACCAGGTCACACAGCTCGGTGATGGTGTCCTCGAAGACGCCATGGGTCGAGGGGTAGGTCACCATGATGGCGGCGAGCTCGTCGCGGTGCGCCTCGATCTTGGCCCGCAGGTCCGTCAGGTCGACGTTGCCCCCGGCGCCGCTGCCGACGACGACCACCTTCATCCCGGCCATCACCGCGCTCGCGGCATTGGTGCCGTGCGCGCTGGAGGGGATCAGGCAGATGTGGCGCTGCTCCTGGCCACGGGCGACGTGATATCCGCGGATGGCCAGCAAACCGGCAAGCTCACCCTGGGAGCCGGCATTGGGCTGCAGGCTGATCTCGTCGTAGCCGGTGACCTCGCACAGCCAACCCCGCAGCTGCTCCATCAACCGGCGGTAGCCGACGCTCTGCCCGGCGGGCGCGAAGGGGTGCAGGGCCGCGAACTCCGGCCAGGTCATCGCCTCCATCTCCGCGGTGGCGTTGAGCTTCATCGTGCAAGACCCGAGCGGGATCATCCCCCGGTCGAGGGCGAAGTCCTTGTCGGACAGCGAGTGGATGTAGCGCAGCATCGAGGTCTCACTGCGGTAGCGCTGGAAGACCGGGTGGTCCAGATAGCTGCTGGCGCGCAGATGCGTGGTGCTCCAGTCCGGCGCGGTCACCGCATCGATCCGAAGGATCGCCGGGACGCCGAAGGCGGCCGCGACGGCGTTGAGGTGCGCCCGGGTGATCGTCTCGTCCGTGCTGAGCCGCACCGTGTGCGCATCGAGCGCCCACAGGTTGACCCCGCGCTCGAGCGCCGCCGCGACCACCGCGTCGGCGCGTTCCGGCACCCGCACCGTGAGGGTGTCGAAGAAGTCACCGGGTGCGACGTCGAGGCCGCCCTCGGTGAGCGCCTCGGCGAGCGCGACGGCCTTGGCGTGCGTCTCCAGCGCGATCCGGCGCAGCCCCGAGGGGCCGTGGTAGACGGCATACATGCTCGCGGCCACGGCCAGCAGCACCTGGGCCGTGCAGATGTTGCTGGTCGCCTTCTCCCGTCGGATGTGCTGCTCGCGGGTCTGCAGCGCCAGCCGGTATGCCGTGGCACCGGCGGAGTCCTTGCTGACCCCCACCAGGCGCCCGGGCAGGGTGCGCTCCAGGCCGGCCCGGACGCTGAGGTAGCCGGCGTGCGGGCCACCGAAGCCCATCGGAACGCCGAAGCGCTGCGTGGTTCCGGCGGCGACGTCGGCGCCCCACTCCCCCGGCGGCGTGAGCAGGGTCAGGGCCAGCAGATCGGCGGCGGCCGTGACCAGAGCCCCGCCCGCGTGCGCCGCCTCGCTCAGCGCACGGAAGTCGCGGATGATCCCGTCGACCCCGGGGTACTGGACGACCACCCCGAAGGCGGGACGACCACCCGCCGCGTCGCGCAGCGACGCCTCGTCGGTGACCGTGCTCAGGTCGGCCCGGACCAGGTCGAGACCCAGGGGCGCTGCGCGAGTGGCCAGCACGGCGTCCGTCTGCGGCAGCAGGTGCTCATCGATTAGCAGGACGGCGTCGCGGGGAGCCTTGCTGGAGCGTCGCATCAGCGTCATCGCCTCGGCCACGGCTGTGGACTCATCCAGCAGCGAGGCGCCGGAGGTCGGCAGCGCCGTCAGGTCCGAGCACAGGGTCTGGAAGTTGAGCAGGGCCTCCAGGCGCCCCTGGGAGATCTCCGGCTGATACGGCGTGTAGGCGGTGTACCAGGCCGGGTTCTCCAGGATCCGACGTCGCACCACGCCTGGGGTGTGCGTGCCGTAGTAGCCCATGCCGATCATGGAGGTCAGCACCTGGTTGTCCGACCCCAGCGCGTGCAGCTCGTCCAGCACCGCCTGCTCCGAGGTGGCCGCCGGAAGATCGAGCGGGGTCCCGCTGCGGATGGCTGCCGGCACGGCCGCCGCGACCATGGAGTCCAGGGAGTCGTAGCCGCCGATGGCGGTGAGCATCACCTGCAGCTCGTCGTCCCGAGGTCCGATATGGCGCCCCACGAAGGCCGGCAGCGCCGAGGTCGGCGCGTCGGGCTCGTCGTCGGTGAGCAGGTGCTGGGCGGGGCGGGATTCGATGGTCGTCATGAGGCTCCTTCGCAGTCCGGGCGATACACCTCCCCCTCTGCCGGCCCTCCCGCGGACGATCCACAGGTGCGGCCTTCCAGAGTTGCCTCGTCCGTGCGGTCCGGACGCCTGAGAGCTTGACTGGGGAGTTTGCCCCTTCGGCGCCTCGACCCTGGCGGGTGAGGACTCTCCCGCACGGCCTCCTCGGCGGAGCCCAATCTACCAGCCGGGATGCCAGAAGGCCCGAGGACCGAGTCAGCTGCTGCGCCGGGCCCTGCGCTGGGAGAGCTCGTCGTCGTGCCCGGTCACGGCCTCGTCGGCTCGCTCGCTGGGCAGGTGCGCCAGCTGACCCTCCACCTCGCGCCACACGCTGCCGACCGCGATGCCGAAGACACCCTGGCCGCCACGGACCAGGTCGATCACCTCGTCATCGGAGGTGCAGGCGTAGACGCTGGCGCCGTCGCTCATCAGGGTGATGTTGGCCAGGTCCTGCACACCCCGGTCTCGTAGCTGGGTGACCGCGACGCGGATCTGCTGCAACGACACCCCTGTGTCGAGAAGCCGCTTGATGATCTTGAGCACCAGGATGTCGCGGAAGCTGTAGAGGCGCTGGGTGCCGGAACCGCTCGGGTTGCGCACCGAGGGCTGCACCAGACCGGTGCGGGCCCAGTAGTCGAGCTGGCGGTACGTCACCCCCGCCGCTCCGCACGCGGTAGGTCCCCGGTAGCCGGTGGTCTCGTCCAAGGAGGGCAGGTCCTCGTCGGTGAACAACGTCCCCTGCGAGGGGGTGGCCTGGGCCTGCGCCGAACCGGGCAACTGTACTCCTGCACCCACAGCGTGCTCCTGATCTCTCGAAATCGGCACAACCCGGACAATTCTGGACGTCTGACTCACGACGGTAAGGTGCGCGACCGCCCTGGTCAACGACCGACGCGCCGGGCTGCGGCAACGCCGCGCTCAACCCGTCTGGTCCTCCCCCTCGTCGAAGTCCTCGGCGGAGACGTTGTCGAGGAACTCCCGGAACCGCTCGACCTCGTCCTCGTCCTCCACCGCCATGGTGACCCCGGCGAGCTCCAGCAGCGACTCCTCGGCCAGGATCGGGGTGGCCGAGCGCAGCGCAATGGCGATCGCGTCGGAGGGCCGGGACTCAATGAGTCGGGACCCGTCGTCGAAGACCAGGGTGGCATAGAAGACGTTGTTCTCCATCCCGGTGATCCGCACCTGCTCCAGCTGGTGTCCGAGATCGCGGATGAGGTTGACCATCAGGTCGTGGGTGAGGGGGCGCGGCGGCTCCACCCCCTGCTGCGCGTAGGCGATCGCCGTGGCCTCGGGGGCACCGATCCAGATGGGTAGGTAGCGCTGTCCGTCGCGCTCGCGCAGCAGCACAATCGGCGCGTTGTTGGGCATCTCCACCCGGACACCGAGCACATCGAGTTCCTTCACGCCACCAGATTACCTCTGCGACGCCGGGCGTGCGGGGCGACACCCCCCGCCCGTGCGGCAGCTCAGCCGGGACGCGAGAGTCCGGAGCGCACCAGTGCGGTGTGCAGGGCCAGGCCGTGCGCGAGGACCTGAGCCTGCGCCTCCTCCGGGTCCGCGCCGGGCGCTCCTCGGGCGCGGCGCCGACGAAGCGGCTCGAGGACCTGCTCTGCCAGACCGATCTCCCGGTCGGCCGCCACGCGGAAGAGTCGCAGGTGGCGGGCCTCGATGCCGTAGGCGGCCAGAGCGGCAGCCGCGCGGGCGACGTCGAGGTCGTCACCCCCGTGCCGACCCGCAGGATCGAGACGGAGCAGCCCGAAGGTCGTGAGCGCACTGTAGGTGGGAATGTCGAGCCCGGTCGCGCTGCGCAGCTCCGCCGGTGTCATCCGCACCGTCGGTCGGCCACCGGGTCGCAGCGCTGCGCCGGTGCCGGCCACCGAGGGGACGGGCCGACCCTCCAGCGCCGGCCCGGGGGGCGCTGGAGGTGCTGCCGCATCGGAGACCGGCTCGCTCGGCGGGTCCACCTCGGGCACGGGCAACCCGGAGTCGAGGCGCTCCAGCACGTCCCGGATCACCCGCAACGGCCAGAACCGGTCGCGCTGAGCCGTGAGCACGAACCGGAGCCGGTCGACGTCGTCGGGGGAGAACACGCGGTAGCCGCTGCCCAGCCGCTGCGGCTGGATCAGTCCTTCGGTCTGCAGGTACCGGATCTTGGAGACGCTCAGCTCCGGGAAGTCCGGCTGGAGCAGGCGCACCACCTGCCCGATCGGGGCACCCACCGCGTCATCCGGCAGCGGGGAGTGGCTCACTGCCGCCCGCGGTAGAACACCAGGCGGAACTTGCCGATCTGCACCTCGTCGCCAGGCTCGAGGACGCGTTCCTCGATGCGCTCTCGGTTGACGTAGGTGCCGTTGAGGGACCCGACGTCCCGCACGAGGTAGTCCTCACCCTGCGCGACGAACACGGCGTGCCGACGGGAGACGGTCACGTCGTCCAGGAAGATGTCACTGCTGGGATGCCGCCCGGTGCCGACCTCATCTGCGTCGAGCAGGAACCGGGCGCCGGCGTTGGGGCCGCGCAGCACGATGAGCAGCGCGGTCCCCGGGCGCAGCGCGTCAACGGTGCGCTGGTCCTCCGGTGAGAGCCGCGCTTCGTCCTCGAACGAGTACTCACCGGCCGGCAGGTCGGACCCGTGCGGCAGCCGCGCGGTGGTGGGATCGTTGTCGAACGCGTGGTGCTCACGCTCACGCTCACTCACGGGCGCACCTTCTTCCTTGCTTGTCCCGGGGGCACGGCGCCGCGGGGGGTCCTCATCGTGCGGTCACCTCCCACTGTAGAGGAGGTGGTCGCGATGCCGGGAGACCCGATCCACACCACCCGCCTCACCTGCGCTTCACCGTGCCTGCCTCGGCAGGAGCTCACCGGCCGGGCTCAGTCCAGGTGGTCACGGTAGGCCTCGACGTCCAGCAGGTCGTCCAGCGCGCCCTGGTCGTCCACCCTCATCTCATACATCCAGCCCTCGCCGTAGCTGTCCGTGTTGATCAGCTCGGGTGTGGAGTCCAGCTGCTCGTTGGCGGCGGTCACCTCGCCGGCCAGGGGCGCGTAGATGTCGCTCACCGACTTGGTGGACTCCACCTCGCCACAGCTGTCACCGGCCGCCAGGGTGTCCCCGACGGCGGGAAGGCTGACATAGACCACGTCTCCGAGAGCGTCCTGTGCGTAGGCCGTGATCCCGACCCGCACGACGCCCTCACCACGCTCGCTGATCCACTCGTGGTCGCTGGTGTAGCGCAGGTCCTCGGGGTAGTGCAGTTCGCTCATCCTGCTCCTCCATGACGGGTGGCTCGCCGCAGCGGCCACGATGATGCGGGTGCCCCGAGACTAGCGCCCTGGGGTCGACTCGACCGGCCGGGCGAACTCCAGCGTGGCGGGGTCGCGCACCGCGTCGATACGTTGCTGCCTGCCCTCGGTGACCAGCACCTCGCCGTCGACCCGGCGCACCTTGTCGATGAAGCCTCCGGGGATGGCCAGCGCACCGGACAGGGTGTGCGAGTCACCGATCGCGGTGATCCGGTAGGGCGCGTCGACGCGTCGGCCGTCGACCCGCAGCTCGTCCTGCCGGACCTGCACCCAGGTGCTGGCCACCACCCGGACAGACCCGATCTGGATGGCCTCGGCACCGGCGTCGCGCAGCTCCTGCACGAGGTCGATCATCACCGTGGTCGAGACGTCGCCGCGCGGATCCGTGACGACCAGCGCCACCCCCTCCCCGGTGACGGGCACGGTGCCCGCGAAGATCTGATAGTCGCGCAGGCGACTGCGGGCCGCCTCCTCGGCGGCGGCGTCACCCTGGCTCCCCTCCAGCCGGCTCTTGTCCTGCTCGAGTGTGCGCACCTCGTCGCGCAGTCGCTCAGCGCGTTCACTGACGTCGTCGAGCAGACCGACCAGGTCGCTCTCGCGCAGGCTCTCCAGGTCGCCTGCCTGGGTGCTGCGCACCTGCGCGACCAACGCCAGACCCAGCAGCAGCGTGACCAAGGCTGCCATCGCGTTGCCCCGGGTCAGCCGAAGCCGGCTGATCCTGGCCAGCCGGCGCCAGGCGTGGCGGCGCTCCATCGGCGGCGGCGCAGCGGGCGGGGCCGGCTCCGGCACTGAGCTCACTGCCTACGCCCCGAGCAGGTGCCGGCGGATGGCGGCGACGTTGGAGAATATCCGCAGCCCCAGGACCACGACGACCCCGGTCGAGAGCTGCGCGCCCACCCCGAGCTGGTTGCCGAGGAAGACGATCAGTCCGGCGACCAACACGTTGGACAGGATCGAGATGACGAAGATGCGGTCGTTGAAGATGCCCTCCAGGGAGGCCCGGACCCCACCGAAGACGGCGTCCAGCGCCGCAATGACCGCGATCGGCAGGTAGGGCTCGAGCCACAGCGGCACCTGCGGTTGAAGGAGCAGTCCGAGCAGCACACCGACCGCCAACCCCAGCACCGGTATCACGAGTCCTCCTTCGCATCGCTGCGCCTCGGGGCCACCGTAGCGACCCGGGTGCTGAGTCGCTCCGCGGCGGGCACCGTCACCTCGTCGTCATTCGTCTGAACCTCGATCTGCAGACCGTAGTCGGAGCCCAGCTCGCCCAGGTAGTCGCCCGTCTCACCCCCGGTGATCTCCTGTTTCATCGCCGCCGGGTCGCCGATGACCCGCACCAGGTAGGGCCGGGTCAACCCGCGGAAGTCAACCACGATCGCCTCCCCGGCGAACCGGATCGACGACGTCGCCGTCAACCGCTGGTCGTTGATCGCGATGGCCTCGGCGCCGGCGGACCACAGGCCGTTGGTCACGATCTGCAGGTCCTGGGCCAACACCCGGCCGGAGCTGTCCGGCACCTCGGCCCCCAGCTGGTTGTCGCCCACGGGAGCATCATCCAGCCTCAGGACCACGCCCGGTCCCGTGAGGGCCAGCGCGCCCACCTGCAGACCCAGGTCGCGCACCTGCTCGGACTGCCCCGTGGGTGCCTCACCGAGTGCCGCCTGCTCGAGCTCGGTGATCTGGGCGCGCAACCGCTCGATCTGCAGGGCGTAGTCGTCGCCCACCGCCCCGGTGAGCTCGATCCGCTGCCGCAGCTGGTCGCGGGACGCCGCGTCCTGTGGGTCCGGTGCACGGAGGGTGATCGCAGCCACGCTCAGCACGAAGCCGACCAGCAGCAGGGTCAGCACCATCAGCACACTGCGCTGCCCCGTCGACCGGGGCAGCCCCTGCTCGACGCGCCGGGTGGCCGCAGACTCATACCCAGGGTCCAGCGGTCGCTCCAGCACCTCCTGGAGCAGCCGCATCGACGCGGCCGGGTCCGGGTCGACCCGCCGCTGCCGGCGAACCTTCGGCATACCTCTCATGTGTCCACCGCCTGCCACTGCGCCCGGCGCTGCCGGACCATGTCCGCAACCTGCACGGCATACGCCAGCGCGCTGAGCCAGTAGAGCCCCGCCCCCCACCAGACGAAGGCCCAGCCGATCGGCAGGGCGATCTGCCCGACGACCGACTCCTGCACCCCGAGCAGCAGCAGGGGGAAGGCGTAGAGCAGGTTGAACGTGGCCGCCTTGCCGACGAACAGCACCGGGGGGGCGGGAAGGCGGTAGGAGCGCGCGAGGGGATACATCCCCGCCGTGAAGGCGTCCCGGGCGACCAGGATCAGCACCAGCCACCACGGGATGATCTCCCGGTAGCCCAGGCCCAGCACGGTTGAGACGATGTAGAGCCGGTCGGCGATCGGGTCCAGATACTCGCCCACCTTGGAGACCAGCCCGTAGTGCCGGGCGATCTTGCCGTCGAGGTAGTCGCTGACGCCGGAGAGCAGCAGCACGGCCAGGGCCCACCCGTCCTGCCCCGTCAGGATCAGCCACAGGAAGACCGGCACCCCGACCAGGCGCAGGATCGAGAGCAGGTTGGGCACGGTCAGCCACTGGTGCCGCTGCGGCATGACCTGGGGGGTGCGTTGCGCGAAGCCGCGCTCGCTCCTGCCCCCTTGGTCCCGGTCCACCTATGCAGGATAAGCAGTCAACCCGACAGGCGGTGGCCAGGAGCGCGCTGGGGATGGTGGGGTCAGCGGGACCTCAGTGCTGGCCCACCGTGCCACACAGCGCAGGCATGGAGATCTCGTTGTCGGAGTGCGGGGCGGCATCCTCGTCGCCGTCGCCGTCCACGTCGGGGTTCGTGGCCAGCCCGTCACCGTCCAGATCGACCCCGTGCACCACGATGGCGTACTGACTCAGGTCACCCAGCTCGACGAAGGACTCACCCGTGTCGAGGGCCGCGAACTCGCGACGGTACTTGATCCGGGTGCCCGTGTCGTTCAGTCCCTCACTCAGGGTGAGCTGGACCGGGCCATAGGTGACGAGCCCCTCGAGGATGTCGACCAGGCCGTTGCCGTCGGTGTCGTGGACTGCCACCTGCGGGCACTCGTTCTCAGCCTGCGGGACTCCGTGCAGATGGGCGAGGTGCACCCCGCCGTCCAGGTCCTTGGCCTTCAGGCGCACCTCGAGACGATCGCCTTCCAGCGTGAGCCGCACCCGGCCCTCGGCTGGCTGGTTCACCGGTTGCAGGTCCACTCCAAACGGTCGTCGGGCTTCTCGTGAGCTGCCGCCGGCAACGCCATCGCGGTGACGACCAGGGGGGCGGCGACCAGGGCTGACAGACGGGATATGGGGTGCCGATTCACGGTGGGGAAGGGCTGTCAAAGGGGTATACGGATGCAAACGCCAAATGGTTCACAGGTGGCGACGATCGGCGCCTCCCTCCGGGTGCCGAGCGCCCGGATCCTCGACCTCCATCGATCGGGCGCATGCGAATGGCCTCCGACCTGGGTGATCAGGTCAGAGGCCTATCGGTCGGGCTGACAGGATTTGAACCTGCGACCCCCTGACCCCCAGTCAGGTGCGCTACCAAGCTGCGCCACAGCCCGCGGCTTCCGCGTGGAAGCGAAGTGAACCCTAGCCCATCGCTGAAGGCCGCACCGAATCGGCCGGCGGCACCGAATCGGCGGGCGCCACGAGGGTGTCAGCGACGACGCTTCTCGCGCACCCGCACCGAGATCTCGATCGGCGTGCCGGTGAAGCCGAACTCCTCACGCAGCCGGCGCTCCAGGAAGCGCCGGTAGCCGGCCTCGATGAAGCCGCTGGCGAAGATCACGAACTTGGGCGGACGGGTGTCGGGCTGGGTGGCGAACAGGATGCGGGGCTGCTTGCCGGAGCGCACCGGGTGCGGCTGGGCGGCGACCACCTCGCCGAGGAAGGCGTTGAGCCGTCCGGTGGGCACGCGCCGGTCCCACGAGTCCAACGCCGTCTCCATCGCGGGGACCAGCCGGGCCACGTGCCGCCCGGTGGCAGCTGAGATGTTGACCCGCGGGGCCCACGTGATCTGGACGAGCTCGCGCTCGATCTCGCGCTCCAGGTAGTGCGCCCGCTCCTCATCCAGGGTGTCCCACTTGTTGTAGGCCACCACCAGCGCACGTCCGGAGTCCACGACCTGCTGGACGACCCGGATGTCCTGCTCGGCGATCGACTCCGAGACGTCGATCAGCACCACGGCCACCTCGGCCTTCTCCAGCGCGGTCTGCGTGCGCAGCGACGCGTAGAAGTCGGCCCCGCGGGCCTGGTGCACGCCGCGGCGGATGCCGGCCGTGTCGACCAACCGCCACGCTCTGCCGCCGAGCTCGATGATCTCGTCCACCGGGTCACGGGTCGTGCCGGCCACCTCGTCCACCACGACCCGCTCGGTGCCGGCCAGCTTGTTGAGCAGACTGGACTTGCCCACGTTGGGCCGACCCAGCAGTGCGACCCGCCGCGGCCCACCCTCCATCTGCTCGCCCACCACGGCGGAGGTGGCCGGCAGGGCATCGAGCAGGGCGTCGAGCACGTCACCGCTGCCGCGGCCGTGCAGCGCGGAGACCGGCCACGGCTGACCCAGACCGAGGGACCACAGCATCGCCGCATCGGCCTCGGTGCGCTCGTCGTCCACCTTGTTGGCCACCAGCACCACGGGCTTGCCCGAGCGGCGCAGCAGGCGGACCACTGCCGCGTCGGTGTCTGTGGCCCCGACCTTGGCGTCCACGATGAACAGCACCGCGTCGGCCAGCTGCACCGCCACCTCGGCCTGCTCGGCGACGCGCAGGTGGATGCCGGTGGCACTGACCTCCCATCCGCCGGTGTCCACGAGGGTGAAGTCACGCCCGGCCCACTCTGCGTCGTAGGAGACCCGGTCCCTGGTCACGCCCGGGACATCCTCGACGACCGCCTCGCGGCGTCCGATCACCCGGTTGACCAGCGTCGACTTGCCCACGTTGGGGCGACCCACGACCGCCACCACCGGGCGCACCGTCTCGGTGCGCACCGCGGCAAGGGCCGCGGCGTCGCCCTCGACGAGGGCGCGGTCCTCCTCCGTGAGCTCGAACTGGCTCAGCCCGGCGCGCAGCGCCGTCTCCACCTGCTCGGAGCCCTCGGCCGAATCGGGTGCGCTGTCCTGCTGGTCCATGGCCCTGCTTCCGGTGCCCTGCTCGTCCATCGCCCTACTCCTGGCGCCCAGTGGCCATGGCCGCGGTGTGGCTGCGCAGCCGCACCTGGCGCTTGATCCGGCTCAGCATGCCGATCATGCCGCGCATCCGCAGCGGTGAGACGGCCTCGGCCAGGCCGAACCGGTAGGGCGCGTCGTCCGGCACGTCCAACAGGTCGGCGGCCGGCAGGCCGTCCAGCGACTCGTGCAGGATGCCGGCGAAGCCCTTGGTGGTCGGCGCCTCAGCGGGCGCGTCGAAGAACAGCGACACGGTCCGGTCGCCGTCGTCGGCCACCTCGACGGCCAAGAAGACCGGCGACTGGCACTCATCGACCCGCTCCATCGTGTCCAGCGAGCCGACATACCGATCGGGGAGCCCGGGCAGCTCGTCACTCAGCTCCAGCAGCAGCTGGAGTCGCTCGCGCACCGAGACGGCGTGGAAGTCGGCGGCCAGCTCGGCCATCGCCCGCGGCAAGGGTGTGGGGGTCTCGCTCATCAGCGCTCCACCGGCACACGCACGGCGTTGCCCCACTCGGTCCAGGAGCCGTCGTAGTTGCGCACCGCGTCGAAGCCCAACAGGTGGGTGAGCACGAACCAGGTGTGCGAGCTGCGCTCGCCGATGCGGCAGTAGGCGACGACGTCGTCCTGCGGGGACAGGCCCTGCTCCTGGGTGTAGATCGCCTCGAGCTCGGCGCGGGGACGAAAAGTGCCGTCCTCGTTGGCGGCGCGGCCCCACGGGACGGACTTCGCGCCGGGGATGTGCCCGCCGCGCATCGCACCCTCCTGCGGATAGTCCGGCATGTGCAGCAGCTCGCCGGAGAACTCCCCCGGGGAGCGCACGTCGACGAGCGGTTGGCCGAGGTGGGCCAGCACGTCCTCCTTGAAGGCGCGCACGCTCGTGTCGTCGCGCTCCACGACCGGGTAGTCGGTCGGGCTGACCTTCGGCACCTCGCGGGTCATCTCCCGCCCCTGCGCCACCCAGGCCGCTCGCCCACCGTCGAGCAGCCGCACGTCGGGGTGACCGAACAGGGTGAGCACCCACAGGGCGTAGGCAGCCCACCAGTTGCTCTTGTCGCCGTAGATGACCACGGTGTGCTCGCGGGTGATCCCCCGCTCGCCCATCACCGCCGCAAAGCGGGCGCCGTCGACGTAGTCCCGGGTCACCGGGTCGTTGAGGTCGGTGTGCCAGTCCAGCTTGTGCGAGCCGGGGATGTGACCGGTGTCGTAGAGCAGCACGTCCTCGTCGGACTCCAGGACCACCAGCCCCTCGTCCCCCAGATGCTGTGCCAGCCACTGCGTGCTGACCAGTCGCTCCGGGTGGGCGTAGGCGGCGAACTTGCGGCTCTCGTCGGTGGGCAGGCTCATCGGGCTCCTTCGTTGAGGGGGGCATCGGGTATGTCGTGGGTCGCCGGGTGGGCGACCTGCAGGACCGCGTCCACCACTTGGTCGAACGTCAGGTGCGAGGTGTCGATTCCGACCACCCCGTCGGCCGGCTGGTAGAAGGCGGAGACGGTCGCGTCGTCCCGGTCCCGGCGCAACACCTGGTCGCGGGTGGCGTCCTCGGACTGGTGGACCGAGTCCTGGGCCAGCTCCTGGGCACGTCGGGCCAGCCGGGTCTGCTCGGAGGCGCTGAGCAGGATGCGCTGCTCGGCGTCCGGGGCGACCACTGTCGTGATGTCCCGGCCCTCGACCACGATGCCGGCCCCCTCCTGGCGCGCCGCGGCGATCAGCGACCGCTGCCGGTGCCGCATGTCCGCCCGGACCTCCAGGTTGGTCGCGACCGCGGAGACCGCGGCACTGATCCGGGGTTCCCTGATCGCGCGGGACAGGTCGGTGCTCCCGACGCGCACCGTGGGCGTCACCGGGTCGGTGACCATGTGCAGGTCCAGCCCGGCGCCGTGCTCGGCCACCGCGGCCCGGTCGGCCAGGTCGATACCGTCCTGCAGAGCGGCCCAGGTCAACGCGCGGTACATCGCGCCGGTGTCGAGGTAGCGCAGCCCCAGCCGGGTCGCGACCTCTCGGGAGACGCTGGACTTGCCGGAGCCACTTGGTCCGTCGATGGCGATGGTCATCGGGGAGCACAACACCGGCCCAGCCTAACGGCGCGGCGAGGACGGGCCTACCGGGCCGCCGGCCAATCCCGTCGTCGGCCTAGCGGGCCATCGCTCGCTCAGAGTCCAGCGGCCCGGTGCAGGCCGCCGACCTCCTCCCGGTTCAGCGCCCGGGTGCGTCCGGGCTTGAGCTCGCCGAGCCGGACCGGGCCGACCTGGGTGCGGGCCAGGGCCAGCGCCGGCTGGTCGACGGCGTCCAGCAGCCGGCGCACCACGTGCTTGCGACCCTCGTGCAGCACGATCTCCACGATGGCCCGTCCGGGCAGGGAGTCGACCAGCTTGAAGGAGTCGACCTTGACCTTCCCGTCCTCCAGCTCGATGCCCTCCCGCAGCCGCCGGCCCACGTCGCGTGCCACCGGCCCGGCCACCTGTGCCATGTAGATCTTGGGAATCTCGTAGGACGGGTGCTGCAGCCGGTGCGCGAGCTCGCCGTCGTTGGTCAGCAGCAACAGCCCCTCGGTCTCCGCGTCCAGGCGACCGACATGGAAGAGCCGTTCGTTGCGGGCTCCGACGTAGTCCGCGAGCGAGGGACGACCCCGCTCGTCGCTCATCGTCGAGACGACCCCGAGCGGCTTGTTGAAGGCCAGGTAGACCTTGGTCTCGTCGAGCACGACCCGGGTGCCGTCGACGTGGATGACCTGCTTGGCCGGGTCGACCCGCACACCCAGCTCGGTGACGCGCTGCCCGTCGACCTGCACCCGGCCGGCCTCGATCAGCCGCTCGCAGGCCCGGCGGCTGCCAAGGCCCGCTGCGGCCAGCAGCTTCTGCAGCCGGATGCCGGCGGGGTCGTGAACGTCACCGGTTCGGGTCGTGGGTCGTGGGCTCATGCGAGTCCTTCCGCCGCGAGGTCATCGAGCATGTCCGCCGAGGGCAGATAGGGGGCGAGCGCGGGCAGGTCCTCGGTGCTCTCCAGTCCCATCCGCTGCAGAAAATAGTCGGTGGTGCCGTAGAGGACCGCCCCGGCCTCGCCGTCCTGGCCCATCTCCTGCACCAACCCGCGGGCCACCAGCGTGCGCACCACCCCGTCGACGTTGACCCCCCGGACCGCACTGATCCGGGCGCGGGAGACCGGCTGGCGGTAGGCGATGACGGCCAGGGTCTCCAGGGAGGCCTGGGTGAGCCGGGACTGCTGGCCGCCGAGCAGGAACCGCTCCACCACCGGCGCGCAGTCGGGCCGCGTGTAGATGCGCCAGCCGCCGGCCAGGCGGCGCAGCACGAACCCGCGCTCCGCCTGCTGGTAGTCCGCGCGCAGCCTCTGCACCAGGTCGTGCACCTGCGCGGCGGGCAGCTGCAGCGATGCGGCCAGGGCCTCCTCGGTCACCGGCTCGTCGACCACCATCAGCACCGCCTCCACGGCGGCCCGGGGGCCACCGGGAAGGCCGTCGAGCGCGGCGGCACTCTGCTCGTCTGCCTCTCGGTCGCCGTCGACGGCATCCGCTGACCTGCTCACTGCTGCTTCACCTCAGACTCCTCCTCGGGCTCGCCGACCTGGTGGGGCAGCTCGTCGGACTCGTCGAACTCCTGCCCGAGCCTGCCGAGGATCCCGGCACCGGGCGCCCCGATCCAGCGTACCGACAGCTCGCCCAACGGCTCGTCCTGGTCCAGGGCCAGGGCTGACTCCCGGTGCAGCTCCAGCAGGGCGAGGAAGCGGGCCACGATGACCAGCGTGGAGTCGGCGTCGGCCACCAGGTAGCGGAAGCTGCATACCCCGTGCTCCCGCAGCCGCTGCACCACGATCCCGGCCTGCTCGTGCACCGAGACCGCCGGGGCGTGCAGGTGCTCGACACCGACCGTCGGCGCAGCCTTGGGGATCATCGCTGACGCTGCGACCATCGCGAGCTGCTCCGGACTGATGGTCAGCACCAGCTCAGGCAGCAGCCGCGCGAAGCGGTCCTCCACGCCGACGTCCCGGGCCCAGATGTGGCCGGTGCCGGCCATCCGGTCCTCGAACGCCGCCGCCACCTGCTTGAAGGCGCGGTACTGCAGGAGTCGGGCGAAGAGCAGGTCCCGGGCCTCGATCAGCGCCAGGTCCTCCTCGTCGTCCTCCCGGCCCCCGGGCAGCAGCCGGGAGGCCTTGAGGTCCAGCAGGGTGGCCGCGATCAGCACGAACTCCGAGGCCTGCGACAGGTCCCATGCCTGCTCGGCCTGTTGCGCCTGGCGCAGGTAGGCCACGAAGTCGTCCGTCACCTGGGCCAGGGCGATCTCGGTGAGGTCGAGCTTGTGCTTGGCGATCAGCCCCAGGAGCACCTCGAAGGGACCGGTGTAGACATCCAGGTGCACCTCGAACGGCACCCGGGTGGGTCTGCTGAGCACTCCCCCCGGCACGGCGGTGCCGGCCTCGTGGCTCAAGGTCAGGGTGCGCCGCCGCGCGAGATGAGCTCGCGGGCCAGCTGCCGGTAGGCCTCGGCGCCGCTGTGGGTGCTGGCGTAGGACGTGATCGGCTCGGCCGCCAGGGTCGCGTCGGGGAACTTCACGGTGCGGCTGATGACGGTGTGGAACACCGAGTCCTCGAAGTGGTCGACCACGCTGCGCACGACCTCCCGGGAGTGCAGCGTGCGCCCGTCGTACATCGTGGGGAGGATGCCGTCCATGTGCAGGCTCGGGTTGAGCCGGTCGGTGATCTTGTCGATCGTCTCGATCAGCAGCGCCACACCTCGCATCGCGAAGAACTCGCACTCCAGGGGGATCAAGACACCGTGCGCGGCCGTCAGTGCGTTGACGGTGAGCAGACCGAGCGAGGGCTGGCAGTCGATCAGGACGACGTCGTAGTCCTCCAGCACCGGCCGCAGCACCCGGGAGAGCACCTGCTCGCGGGCGACCTCACCCACCAGCTGGACCTCGGCCGCCGCCAGGTCGATGTTGGCCGGGATCAGGTCCAGGCCGGTCACCCGGGTGGGCTGGATCAGGTCCCGCACGTCGTGCCCGCGCTCGATTAGCAGGTTGTAGATCGTGGTGTCCAGCTCGTGGGTGCGCAACCCCAGGCCGACCGACAGCGCCCCCTGCGGGTCGAAGTCGACCAGCAGCACGCGCCGACCGTACTCGGCCAGCGCGGCCCCCAGGTTGATTGTCGTGGTGGTCTTGCCGACCCCACCCTTCTGGTTGCACATGGCGATGACCCGCGCCGGGCCGTGCGCCGCCAGCGGTGCGGGAACGCCGAAGTCGGGCACCGGCCGGCCGGTCGGCCCGGTCGAGCCGGAGCCCGCCGCCTCGGTGCCCGGCAGCCGGTCGTGCTCCGCCCGACTGCCGCTCCCCTGCTGGGTCGTCGTCTCGGATGTCACGTCTGCCCTTGCCTCGTTCCTGTGATGGCCGGTCTCCCGCCGACCGGTCCGACCCTAGTCGCAGAGTCTGGCACGGGCTACCTCGCTCGTGGGTGGGCCTGTGCGTAGACCTCGCGCAGGTGCTCGGTGGAGACATGCGTGTAGATCTGTGTCGTGGTGACCGACGCGTGACCGAGCAGCTCCTGCACGACGCGGATGTCGGCCCCACCGTCGAGCAGGTGCGTCGCGAAGGAGTGCCGCAGCGTGTGTGGGCTGATAGCGGTCTGCAGGTCGGCACGCTGCGCGGCCTGCTGCAGGATCGCCCAGGCGCTCTGCCGGGACAGCCGTCCGCCCCGCTGGTTGACGAAGACCGCCGCGGTGCCGCGCCCCCGGGCCACCAGGCTCGGGCGGCCCCGCACGAGCCAGGCCTGCAGCGCCTGCACGGCATACCGACCCAGGGGCACCAGCCGTTCCTTGCGGCCCTTGCCGAAGAGTCGCACCATCGGGTCGTCCTGCTCCAGGGGCAGGTCGTCCAGGTCCAGGGCGAGCGCCTCGCTGACCCGTCCGCCGCACCCGTACAGGGTCTCCAGCAGGGCCCGGTCCCGTAGCGCCGGAGGGGTGCCCCCCAGCGAGGCGGCAGCCAGCAGCCGCTCGACCTGATCCGGCCTCAGTACGCTGGGGAGCCGGCGCGACGGGGTGGGCGGGGTCACGGCCTGTGCCGGGTCGAGCGCGGTGTCCCCCTCCAGTGCCAGGAAGCGGTGCAGGCCCCGCACGGCCACGACCGCCCGCGCCGCAGAGGTTGCGGCCAGCGGCGGGTGGTCGACGTCACCGGCGCGCAACGCCGCCAGGAACTCGGTCACATGGATCTCACGAACCTGCGGGGGGTCCTCGATCCCCCGGGTCGCCAGGAAGGACAGGTAGCGCCCCGTGTCGCGCCGGTAGGCCTGCACGGTGTGGGCGGACACGCCGCGCTCGACCCGCAGGTGATCCAGCCAGCCGTCGACCGCCCGCCCCAACGGCGAGCGTCGGGGGGTGGCTGCCGAAGGACTCACCCCCGCATTGTCCACTCCCCGTGGTGCGCCTGCAGCGGCGAGGATGGGGCCATGTACTGGTATGCCGAGACCCCCCGCCGTCGCACCCGCCAGGTCCTGGGTGACTTGGCCGTCGTGGCCTGGGTGGTGGGGTGGGTGATGGTCGGCCGGTGGGTGCATGATCTGATCAGCGCCCTCGCCGCGCCCGCCGGGTCGCTGCGCAGCGCGGGGACGGGCCTGAGCGAGCGGATGACCGACATTGCAGGCCGGATCATCGATATCCCGCTGGTCGGGGACGACCTGGACGGGCCTTTCACGGGAGCGGCAGGGGTCGGCACCGACCTGGTCGCGGCCGGTGACTCGTTGGAGACCTCCGTGGACCGGCTCGCCTGGGTGGTCTCACTGCTGGCGGCGGGCACCCCGATCGTGTTGGTCGTGGGTGCCTACCTGCTGCTGCGTGGGCTGGGGATGCGCCGTGCCGCGGCGCTGGGCCGGGATCGGGACCGCCCGGGCGCCCAGGAGCTGCTCGCGCTGCGCGCGCTGGTGCACCAGTCCCCGCGCCGGCTGCAGACGGTCACCGCCGACCCGCTGGGCGCGTGGCGCTCCGGCGATCCCGGGCCCGTCGCCGAGCTGGCCGACCTGGAGCTGCGTCGGGTCGGTCTGCGCGTCCAGCACTGACGGGGTCAGGCCGGCGGGTTCAGCGCTGCGGGATCCAAGCAGCGGGATCAGGCACGGGGTGCGTGCCGTGCCTGCAGCACCTGCTCCACGTCGCCCAGTCCGAGCCCACGGCTGCGCAGCAGCACCAGCAGGTGATAGATGAGGTCGGCCGCCTCCCCCAGCAGCGCCTCGTCGTCCTGGGCAACCGCGGCGAGTGCGGTCTCGACGCCCTCCTCCCCGACCTTCTGGGCGATCCGGCGCACACCCGCCTCGAACAGTGACGTCGTGTAGGACCCGGGCGGGCGCTCGGCGTCCCGCTGCGCGATCAGCTCGTTCAGGGAGGCAAGGACGGAGACGGGAGCCTCGTCGGTGAAGCAGGAGACCGCTCCCGTGTGGCACGTGGGGCCGGCCGGGACGCACTGCAGCAGCAGGGTGTCCCGGTCACAGTCGACGAGGACCTGCCGCACGCTCAGGGTGTGACCGCTGGTCTCGCCCTTGGTCCACGACGTGCCGCGGCTGCGGCTCCAGAAGGTCGCCAGGCCGGTGCGCAACGTGGTCTCGAGAGCCTCCCGGTCAAGGTAGCCGACCATCAACACCGCAGCGGTCGCGGCATCCTGGACGACTCCGGGCAGCAGACCGTCCTGCTTGGCAAAGGCCAGATCGTCGACCTGCAGGCCGTCGGGCAGCCGTAGCGCGCTGTCCGGACCGGCCGGGATGCCCTCGCTCACGGCGCCGCCACCCGCTCGCGGCGCACGACCATGCCCTGCTCGTGCAGGTGGTCCTTGAGCGCTGGGATCCGGATCGACCCGGAGTGGAAGACGCCGGCGGCCAGGGCCCCGTCCACGTCGGCACCGGCGAAGACCTGGACGAAGTGCTCGGGACTGCCGGCACCGCCGGAGGCGATCAGCGGCACCTGGCACACCTCGCGCACCGCGGCCAGCTGCTCCACGTCATACCCCTGGCGCACCCCGTCGCTGCCCATGCAGTTGAGCACGATCTCGCCGGCCCCGAGCTGCTGCACCTGCTGCACCCAGCTCAGTGTCGTCGTGCTCATGGCGCGGGTGCGCTCAGGATCGCCGGTGAGCTGCCGGATCCGCCACTGGCCGTCGTCGTCGCGCAGGCTGTCGACACCCACGACGACACACTGCGTGCCGAACTCCGCCGCCAGCTCGGCGACCAGCTCGGGCCGCTGCGCCGCGGGGGTGTTGACCGAGATCTTGTCGGCCCCGGCGTGCAGGACCACCCGCGCGTCCTGGACCGAGCGGATGCCGCCGGCCACGCAGAACGGGATGTCGATCTCCCGCGACACGCGGGTGACCCAGTCGACGTCGACCCGTCGTGCCTGGGGACTGGCGGTGATGTCGTAGAAGACCAGCTCGTCGGCCCCCTCGGCACGGTAGCGGGCGGCCAGCTCGACTATGTCGCCCATGTCGACGTGGTCGCGGAAGCGGGTGCCCTTGACCACCCGACCGTCCCGCACGTCGAGGCAGGGGATGATCCGGCGGGCGAGGGTCATACGCTCTCCTCCTCCACCGCGTCAGTGACCGTGAGCCGGCTCTCGAGCAGCGCCTTGCCCACGATGATGCCGGCACAGCCGATCTTGCGGCAGCTGCGGATGTCGGCCACGTCGCGAGCTCCGCCCGAGGCCTGGAAGCGCAGCACCGGCGAGGAGCGGGTCAAGAAGGTGTACAGGTTGAGGTTGGGCCCGGCGAAGGTGCCGTCGCGGCTGATGTCGGTGCACAGCACGTGCTGCAGTCCGGAGGCGGCGTACCGCGCGAGCATCGTCGGCAGGTCCAGATCGGCCACCGACGTCCATCCGGACACCGGCAGGACCCAGACCCCCTCCTCATCGGTCCGGGTGTCCAGGGCCACCGTGAGCTGGTCCGGACCGAAGCGCTCCAACCAGCCCAGCACGGTGTCCGGCTCGCGCACCGCCATCGAGCCCACGACGACTCGCGTGGCGCCGGCGTCCAAGAGCCGCTGCACGTCGTCGCCGGCGCGCACACCGCCGCCGGTCTGGATCTGCAGCCCGGTGCTGGTCGCCATCTCCTCCAGCTGCGTCCACAAGGTGTAGCCCCCGGCCCGGGCGGCGTCCAGGTCGACCAGGTGCAACCATCGAGCGCCCCCGCGGGCGTAGCTCTGCGCGACCGCGACCGGGTCGTCCGTGTAGCGGGTCTCCTTGGCGTAGTCGCCCTTGTGCAGCCGGACTACGTTGCCCTCGCGGACATCGATCGCCGGATAGACCGTGAACTCAGCCACCGGTCACCTCACCCAGGAAGTTGCGCAGCAGCCGGGCCCCGACGTCGGCGGAGCGCTCGGGATGGAACTGCGCCCCCCAACGGTTGTCGCTGCGCACGACGGCGCTCCACCACCCGTTGTGCTCGGTGCCGGCCAGGGTGGCCGGGCCCACCGGGGCCGCGTAGCCGTGCACGAAGTAGGCCCGGTCGCCGCTGCCGATCCCGGTCAGGATCGGGTCGGCGCGGCGCACGTCCAGCGTGTTCCACCCCATGTGCGGGACCCTAGCCCCCGGCGCGGCCGGAATCTCGATGACCGCACCGGGGATCAGCCCGAGACAGTCGACCCCGCCGTCCTCGTCGCTGCGCTCGAAGAGCAGCTGCATCCCCAGGCAGACGCCGAGCAGCGGCTGCTCGAGACCCCGCAGCAGGTCGGCCAGACCCGTCTCCTGAAGTCGCCGCATACCGGCTCCCGCCGCACCCACACCCGGCAGCACCACCCGGTCGGCCGCGGTGATGGTGGCCGGGTCGGAGGTCATCGCCGCGCGGGCGCCGAGCCGCTCCAGGGCGTAGGTCACCGAGCCGATGTTGGTGCCGCCGGAGTCGACGAGCGCGACAGTGGTGGCGCTCACAGCAGGCCCTTGGTGCTCGGCAGCTCGGTGCCCTCGCGGGGCAGCGCCTGGCGCAGGGCACGGGCCACGGCCTTGAAGCCGACCTCGACCTGGTGGTGGGCGTTGCCGGGGCCGATGCTCAGGTGCAGGGTGCACCGCATCGCGTCGGCGAAGGAGCGCCAGAAGTGCTCGACCATCTCGGTGGGCAGGTCACCTACCCGCTCCCGGTCGAAGTCGGCCTCGAAGGCGAAGTAGGGCCGGCCCGACAGGTCCAGCGCGGCGGTCGCCTGGGCTTCGTCCATCGGCAGGGTGAAGCCGTAGCGGCCGATGCCCCGCTTGTCGCCCAGCGCCTCCCGGATGGCCTCGCCGACGGCGATGGCGATGTCCTCGACCGAGTGGTGCTCGTCGATGTGCAGGTCGCCGTCGCATGCCACGGTGAGGCTGAAGCCGCCGTGCTTGGCCAGCTGGTCCAGCATGTGGTCCAGGAAGCCGACGCCGGTGGCGACCCGACTGTCCCCGGCCCGGTCCAGGTCGACGCCCACCCGGATGGCCGTCTCGGAGGTGACCCGCTCGACCTGGGCGGTCCGCGGCCGGGTCACCAGCTCGTGCGCGATCCTGGCCCAGTCGGTCCCCTCCCCCAGCAGGTATGCCGGGATCCCCAGGTTGTCGGCGAACTGCCGGTCGGTCTCCCGGTCGCCGACCATGACGCTGCGGGTCCAGTCGATCCCCCGGTCCTTCAGCAGTGCGGTCATCAGCGCCGTCCCGGGCTTGCGGGTGGGCGCGCCCTCCTGCGGCCGGCTGGTGTCGATCAGCACCTCCCGAAACGTGAGGCCCTGGCTGGCCAGGATCTGCAGCAGCAGCTCGTGCGGGCCGTCGAAGTCCGCCTGCGGGAAGCTGTCGGTGCCCAGGCCGTCCTGGTTGGTGACCATGACGAACACCCACCCGGCGTCGCGCAGCCGCAGCATCGCCGGGATGACGCCCTCGACGAGGCGCAGCTTGGCGTAGCCGTCGACCTGGTGGTCGGCGGGCTCCTCGATCAGGGTGCCGTCACGGTCGACGAGGAGCACGGGGGCGGGCACGGCGGTCATCGCGTCCTATCGGATCAGGGAGTCGGTCTGCGGGGCCAGGGCGCCGGCCACCTCGTCGAGCTCGGCTGCACTGCCCGCGGTGACCCGCACGGCGTCGTGCAGGCCGGGCAGGTGGCGCATGTCGCGGACCACGATGTCACGTCCGGCCAGCTGCTCCAGCATCGCGTCGACCGCCTCGGGGTCCGCACAACGGGCCAGCAGGAAGTTGGCCCGGCTGTCGTAGACCGCGCGGACCAGGGGGTGGGCACTCAGCGCGGCGTGCAGCCGGGTGCGCTGGCCCAAGGTCTCGCTCACCCGGTATGTCGTGTCGGCCAGCGCCTTCGGGCCCAGGGCGGCCAGGGCCAGGTCGAGCACCGGGACCGGCACCGGGTAGGGCGCCTGGACGCGGCGCAGCACGGCGGCCAGGTCGGGGTGCGCCAGCACGGTGCCGACTCGCGCTCCGGCCAGCCCGTGTGCCTTGGACAGGGTGCGCAGCACTGTCAGGGTGGGCCGGGTGGCAATCTGCTCGATCAGCGATACCGCAGCGGCGGGCTCGCCGGTGGATCTGTGGTCCCCGCCCGTGTCCTCCGGACCCGCGTACTCCACATACGCCTCGTCGAGCACCACCACGGCCTGGTCGGCGAGGGCGTCCACCAAGTCCAGCACGTCCCGGGCCGGGACCACGGCCCCGGTGGGGTTGCCCGGCGAGGCCAGGAACACCAGCCGGGACCCGGTCTCGCGGGCCACCCGCGTCACCTGCTCGGTGTCCACCGTCCAGGTGTGCCCGTTGTCGTGCTGCGGCACGTCGTGCACCGGCACACCGTGCAGCCGCGCGCTCACGGCATACATCCCGAAGGTCGGCGAGCAGACCACCACACCGTCGCCGCCGGGCCGACACAGCGCCCGCACCAGCAGGTCGATGGCCTCGTCGCTGCCGCGTCCGACGACGAGGCCCGCCGGGTCCGTGTCGTAAAGCCCGGCCAGCGCCGCGACCAGCTCGGCGGGCTGGGGTGTGGGGTAGCGCCGCTGGCGCCCCTGCGGGTCGGCCTGGTTGGGCGTGGCCGACTCGTTGGCGTTGAGCCAGATCCGCGCGTCGGCGCCGGTGTGGCTGGTTCGCGCCGAGGAGTAGCCGGTGAAGTCGCGCAGGTCCGCTCGCAGCAGTGTCCGGGGGAAGGACCGCCGCGCCGTCGACGAGGTGCGGGCAGCACTCACGTCGAGGTCCCGATCCGGTCCAGCCGGCGGGTCACGGCCCGCTGGTGGGCGTGCAGGCGCTCGGCCTCTGACAGCTCGACGGCGCACGGGCCGACGGCCTGCAGGCCCTCCTGGGTCACGTGCTGCACCGTCATGGCGATCTGGAAGCTGGCGACGTTGACGCCTCCGGTCCAGCGGGCCGCGCCGGCCGTGGGCAGCACGTGGTTCGTGCCGCTGCAGTAGTCACCGAGGGTCTCCGGCGCCCAGTCCCCCAGGAACACCGACCCGGCGGTCTGCACCCGGTCCAGCCAGTCACGCGACTCGCGCAGGGCCAGGATCAGGTGCTCCGGGCCGTAGTCGTTGCTGATCTCGAACGCCTGGTCCAGGTCCTCGGTCACGACGACGCGGCTGCTGGCCAGGGCCTTGCGGGCGATGTCGGCGCGGGGCAGCTGCTCGACCTGGTCAAGCACCTGCTCCAGTACCAGCTCGGCCATCCTCACGTCGTCGGTGAGCAACAGCACCTGGGAATCCGGACCGTGCTCGGCCTGGGAGAGCAGGTCGGCGGCGACGAACTCGGCCTGCGCGCCGCTGTCGGCGATCACGACCACCTCGGACGGCCCGGCCGGCAGGTCGATGCCCGGGCCGCCCTCGGTGGTGCTGACCTGGCGCTTGGCCTCGGTGACCCAGGCGTTGCCGGGGCCGAAGATCTTGTCGCACGCCGGGATGGTCCCGGTGCCGTGCGCCATCGCGCCGATCGCCTGCGCTCCCCCGGCCAGGTAGATCGCGTCGATGCCGCACTCGGCCGCAGCCGCCAACACGGTGGGGTCGGCCGCTCCGTCCGGGCCGGGCGGGGTCACCAGCACGATCTCGGAGCAGCCGGCCAGCTGGGCCGGGACGCCCAGCATGAGCGCGGTCGAGGGCAGCGGCGCCGAGCCCGCGGGGACGTAGAGGCCGACCCGCCGGATCGAACGCACCACCCGCTCGCACACCACCCCGGGAGCGGTCTGCACCGCATACTCGCGCGTCATCCCCGCCCGGTGGAACGTGCGGATCCGCTCGGCAGCCTCGCTGATCGCGGCGCGCAACGCCGGGGCCAGGCCGGCGACCGCATTGCGGACCTGCTCATCGTTGACGGCGAGGTCCTCGAGCTGCACGCCGTCGAAGCGCGCCGTGAGGTCGCGCACCGCGTCGTCGCCCTCGGTGCGCACCTGCTCCAGAATCTGAGCCACCGTCGCACTCACCTCCGGCCCGGCGGCCGCGGTGCCGCGGCGGATCACCTCCGCCCGGGCGGTCTCGTCCAGCTCGGCCCAGCTGCAGATGTTCATGCCAGCATTCCTTCCACGGGCAGCACCATCAGATGGCGCGCTCCGGCTCGCTTGAGGTCCTCCAGCCGCTTCCAGCTCACCGCCGCGTGGCACAGCATCTGCACACTCACCTCGTCGTGACCGTCGACAGCCAAGATGGTCGGCTCGTGCCCGTCGGGCAGCTGGGTCAGCACCTGGGTGAGCTCGTCCCGCGCGGCGCGCAGCATCAGCAGCCGGGTCTCCTTCAGCCGCAGCGCACCGTCCATCCGGCGCAGCAGCAGCTCGGCCATCTCACCGCGCGCGCCGTCCAAGGGATGCGCCGGCCCCGCCACCACAGCCTCGGAGTGCAGCAGCGTGGCCACCGGCTTGAGCTGGTTGGCAGCCAGGGTCCCCCCGGACGACACGAGGTCGCAGACCACGTCGGACTGGCCCAGCCGAGGCGCGATCTCGACCGAGCCGGACAGGGTGACCACGCGTGCCTCGACGTCGTGCTCGGCCAGCCAGCTCCCCAGGATGCGGGGGTAGGACGTGGCGATGCGTAGTCCGGCGAGCTGCTCCGGGCCGTGCCACTCCTCGTCCTCGGCGATGGCGATGTCGAGTCGGCAGCTGCCCCAGCCCAGCTCGCGCACCTCGCGCAGTCCGGCCTCGTGCCCGGCGGCGGCCCGCTCCAGCTCGTGCTCGACCATCACGTTGCGGCCCACGACCCCCAGGTCGCAGACGCCCTCGGCGATCAGCCCGGGGATGTCGTCGTCGCGCACGAGCAGCAGGTCGACCGGCAGCGACTCGCCGTAGCAGAACAGCTTGTCTCGGCTCTCCCGCCAGGTCAGCCCGCAGGAGGCGAGCAGGTCGCGGGCGGGGGTGCCCAGGCGGCCGGACTTCTGGATCGCCACGCGCAGGCGCTCGCGGGGCAGGGCAGGCGGGGACATCGTGTCCTTCCGTGGTCAGGGCTGGGGGCGGGTCGCAACGGGGTGGGCGGCAGGGGGACCGGGGGCCCTCAGCTGCCGGCGGTATGCCGTCGCAGGGCGGCCCGGTAGCCGCCGGTCCCATGGTCCAGGCAGCGGGCGACCCGGCCCACGGTGGTGACGCTGACACCGGTCTGCTCGTGGATCGACCGGTAGGGAACGCCTTGGACCAGCAGCGGCACCACGGCCCACCGGTCAGCCAGCGCCTCCAGCTCCGCCGGAGTGCACAGGTCGACCAGGAAGTCGACGACGTCGTGGGGATCGTCCAGCGAGGCGAAGGCTTGAGCCAGGTCCGCCGTGGCGGGCTCTGCTCGCTCGATCGTCTCCCTGCGCTTCATCTCTCCCCGCTCGGTGCCTCGCTGAGGCGCTCGGTGCTGTCACAACGTGATAGCACGCTAACACATCGCGTGCGGGAGTCCAGGCGGCGGGTCAGTCCGGGGCGGTCACCAGAGGCTGCGCGAGCTCGACGCGCAGGGCACGCACCACGTCGTCGCGCGGCACGGTGAACTGGTCGCCCCGGCGCAGGTCCTTGATCGTGACGTTGCCCGCCTGCACCTCCTGCGGACCGAGCAGCGCGACGAACCGGATGCCGGCGCGATCGGCATACCTCAGCTGCTTGCCCAGCCGTCCGCCGTCCAACACGGTCTCGGTGTTGATCCCGGCGTGCCGCAGCGTGCTCGCCAGCTCCAGCGTGGCGTCCATCAGATCGGGGTCGACCTGCGGCACCAGCACCTGCACGGTGCTCTTGGCCACGTCGACCAGCCCGGCCTCGCGCAGCTGCCAGAAGAGCCTCGTCAGGCCGATCGAGATGCCGACCCCTGGGAGAGCGGACTTGGTGTAGTGACCGGCCAGATCGTCATACCGGCCCCCCGAGCAGATCGACCCGATGTCCGGGTGGTCATCCAGGGTGGTCTCGTAGACCGTGCCGGTGTAGTAGTCCAGTCCACGAGCGATGGACAGGTTGAGCCGGTAGTCCGACTCCGGGACGCCGAGGGCCCGCACCAACGTAAGCACCTCCCGCAGCTCCTGCACCCCCTGCGCCAGCGCCGTGCCGTCCGACCCGGGTGGTGCCAGGCGGTCCAGGATGGCTATCGCGTCGTCGTGTTCCATGGAGCGCACCGCCACGAACTCCAGCACCTGCTCGGCGGCGTCGGGCGACAGGCCGAGCGTCGGGCCGGTCAGCGCGGTGCGCACGTGGTCCGCGCCACGCTTGTCCAGCTTGTCCACCTCGCGCAGCACCCGGGCCTGGGCTTCGGGGTCGCTCACCCCAAGGCCCTCGAAGAAGCCGCCCATCAGCTTGCGGTTGTTGAGCTGGATGGTGAAGGCGCCGATCGCCAGGTCGCTGAAGATCGCGTGGATCACCGCGGGGCACTCGGCGTCGTGGCGCACGCTCAGCTCGTCCTTGCCGATGATGTCGACGTCGCACTGGTAAAACTCCCGGAAGCGGCCGCGCTGTGCCCGCTCTCCCCGATAGACTCGCTGCATCTGGTAGCGCCGGAACGGGAAGGTCAGCTGGTGCTCGTGCTCGGCGACATACCTGGCCAGCGGCACCGTCAGGTCGAAGCGCAAAGCCAGCTCGGGCAGCTGCCCCTCCGTCGACGTCCCCGGACCGCCGGCCTGGGCGATGGCCTTCTCGTAGGAGCCGGTCGACTGCACGAAGTAGACCTGGCGCTCGGTCTCGCCGCCGGTCTTGGTCAGCAGCACGTCACTGATCTCAAAGGCCGGGGTCTCGATCGGCAGGAAGCCGAAGCGCTCGTAACCGGCGCGGATCACCTCGAGCATCCGCTGGAAGGCGATCTGCTCAGCCGGGAGCAGCTCCAGGACTCCCGAGGGGGTGCGCGGCGTGATCACCCGGGGAGTCTAACGGCGGGGCGTGCTCAGCCCAGCCCGGCCAGGAAAGGATTGGTGGACCGCTCCCGAGCCATGGTGGTCGCAGGGCCATGGCCGGGCAGCACCAGGGTGCTGTCCGGCAACGGAAGCACCTGCTCGCGCAGGGAGCGCAGCATGGCCTGGTGGTCGCCGCCGGGTAGGTCGGTGCGGCCGATCGAGCCGGCGAACAACACGTCGCCGGACAGGACCGTGGAGTGCAGCTCGTCAGGGGTGCCCTGGGGCACGTCGGCCAGGGAGAAGAGCACCGAGCCCTCCGTATGACCGGGGGTGTGGGTGACCGAGAGGCGCAAACCTGCCAGCTCCAGAGCGGTGTCGCCGCTGGTGCCGAGCTCGACGATGTCTGAGGGTTCCTGCCACGTGGCGCGCGTGCCGAACTGCTGCTCCACCATCGCGACGAGCGCCGGGTCGAGCTGCGCGAGTGGGTCGGCCAGGCGATAGCGGTCCTCAGGATGGATGTGCGCGGCGACCCCGGGTGAGCACAGTGGGGTCACGGCGTAGACGTGGTCCAGGTGACCGTGCGTCAGCAGGACGGCGGCCGGTCGCAGCCGACGCGTCAGCAAGATCTCGCGCACCGGCTCTTCGACCCCGATCCCCGGGTCGACGATCAGGCACTCCTCGCCGTCGGCCACGGCCACGACGTAGCAGTTGGTCCCGAACGCAGCGGCGGTCACACTCTGCAGGATCACGACGACGAGGGTATGTCGTACGCCCCGGATCCGGCGGCCTCGGGTGTCGGTTTGTCGGCTGGGTATCCACAGCATGGGCATCGCGATCCGTCGTCCACAAGGCGAGTGTCGATCCGCACCGAGATCGCACTTGTGTACTAAATTGAGAATATCCGGAGTATCCGGGCTCGAGCAGATGGACGATCGACATCGATGGTGAGGAGGGTGTGTGATGGCCGTGACTGTGCCCGAGGAGCGGGACGACTCCTGGCCCGTGCCGCCCTGGCTGGTCGAGCCCGCCTGGTTCGCTGCGGGGTTGGACAGTCATGACGTGTGTGAGGAGCCGTCCTGGTTCGCCGCAGCGGCACGGGAGGAGCAGGGTTACTGGGACCAAGCGCCAGTATTGAGCCCGGCCGAGCAGCAGGACAGCGCTGAGACTTTGGGGCAGTCCTGGGCCAGTCCGACACCAGTCGGGTTGGTCCGGGTCCAGGAGGGGCTGTCCCAGGTGGGTCTGCCCGACGGGGTCGCGCAGGCCCTGTTGGCGGTGGTGCGCTGCGCGGCCGCGCATGCCCAGGCTGATGTCAGCCCCGGCACGGCA
>NZ_JBPCKQ010000222.1:0-27020 GCF_051004135.1 Ornithinimicrobium sp. | reverse complement strand
GTTCCTCCCCTCCTTCCTCTTCTTTGCTGTGTTCCTTGTCCGCGCGTGGGTTCCCCGCGCACACGGCCCACCAGTGTGCTGCATCGGGCACCAGTCAGGATCGGGCACAGTCAAGCGAGCCGAACCGTCTACATCGTCACGGTGTCGACCGGTCAGTCGGGGCGGCACTCCTCCAGACCCCGGGGGATGGTCAGCCACGACCCGATCCCGCCGAGGGCGAGCAAACCGGCGCTGGCCAGCATGGCCCGCTCATAGCCGACGTCGAGCACCGCCGGGACTGCGTAGTCGTCGCCGGACAGGCCGACCAGCACCGGCAGGGCGGCCACGGCCAGCAGCGAGCCGGTCCGGGAGACGGCGTTGTTGATGCCGCTGGCGGTCCCCGCGAGGTGGTCCGGCGCGGCCGCCAGCACGGTGGCGGTCAACGGTGCCACCAGCAGCGCGAGCCCGAGCGCAAACACGGTCAGCCCCGGCAGCACGTCGCGCCAGTAGACCGCGTCCGGTCCGACCCGCAGCAGCCACAGCACCCCACCGGCCATCACCAGCGGCCCGAAGGTCATCGGGCTCCGCGGTCCGATCCGCACCGCGAGCGCCCCGCCCCGGGCGGCCAGCAACAACATGCACACCGTGATCGGCAGGGTCGACAGCCCGGCGGCCAGGGCGCTGTAGCCGACGACGGTCTGCAGCTGCAGCACCAGGAAGAACAGGATCGCGCCCAACGCCGCATACACCAGCAGGGTCATTGCGTTGGCGGCGCCGAAGGTCCGGTTGCCGAAGAGCCCCAGGGGCACCATCGGGTATGTCGTGCCCCGCTCGGTCAGCAGGAACGTCGCGGCGGCGAGCGCCCCGACCACCGCGAGGGGCAGCGCCGCTGCCGAGCCCCAGCCGATCAGCGCGTAGGTCGCCCCGGCCAGCGCGACGGCGGCGGTGACCGCACCCCATACGTCCAAGGACGGCGCAGCCTGTGGGTCCCGGCTCTCCGGCACCGACCGGCGGGTGATCCAGACGGTGAGCACGGCCAGCGGCACGTTGATCCAGAAGATCCAGCGCCACGAGGCGTAGTCGATCAGCGCACCGCCCACCAGCGGGCCGACCGCCGCGGCGATGCTGCCCAGTCCGGTCCAGGCACCGATGGCCGTGGCCCGGTCGGCGCGGACGAACGATCCCTGGATCATCGCCAGGCTGCCCGGGGTGACCAGGGCCCCACCGACGCCCTGCAGCACCCGCGCGGCGAGCAGCAGCTCGGGGGTGGTGGCCAGCCCGCACAGCACCGAGGCCAGGGCAAACCAGACCACGCCCACCAGGAAGATCCGGCACCGGCCGTAGCGGTCGCCCAGCGATCCGCCGAGCAGGATGAGCGAGGCCAGCGAGAGCAGATAGCCGTTGCTGATCCACTGCAGCTGTGCGAGCGAGGCGTCCAGGTCTGCGCCGATGGTGCGCAGGGCGACGTTGACCACGGTGCCGTCCAGCATGATCATGCCGCTGCCCAGGGTCGCCGCGGCCACCACGGCACGGCCGGTCGCCGAACGGTAGACGACGTAGTCGGCTTGGGCGGTCACCCCTTGAGTATGGGCCGCATCGACAGAGGACCGACGCCTGAGCCCGACCGCCCGCTTGCGCACCGCCAGGACGAGCCGAAGCAGGTGAAGGCCGCCGCCAGCGGGTCGCCCTCCGCTGTTGCCGTGGCCAGCGCGGTCGCGGCATCGACGCCCCCGGCGATCTGCCGGTGGTAGGACCTCATGACGGCGTGGGCCACCTGGTCGGGCACCGGGCTGACGGCGGCGATCACGGTCGGCACCCCCAGCGCCAGCAGGCTGGCGGTCAGTCCGAGCGGCTCCTCGCCTCGGCGCACGCTGATCCGCCCGCCGTCGCACGCCGACAGCACGACGTGCGAAGCCCGCAGCCGGTGGCCCTCCAGCTCGTGCGCGAAGACCGACCCGTCACTGAGTCGCAGGCTGGAGAACAGCGGGTTCTGCGCGTGGTGCTCACCGTGCGCCGCCACGTGCACCACGTCGCACTCCGTCAACGCCGGCACCAGGTCGGCAGCCTTGGCGGCAGCAGCCTGCAGCGCCGTCCCCGACCCCCAGGACTCCACCACGCCGGTGACCTCGGTGTCAGCCAGTGGCACGTCGGGTCCGGCCAGGGCGCGCACCCGCGGAGCGTCCGACAGCTCAGTGTGCCGTCGGGCCCACGACGTCGCGGACCGGGCCACGGTGGTGGCTCGCCCGCGCCGGCTCGCCAACATCCCCCACGGGATAGGCATGAGGCCCATGTTGGGGACGACCACGAGCGGGCCGTCCGTCAACCCGGTTTGGGTCACCGGTGCCAACAAGGTGGCGTCGAGCTCGGCCAGTCCCGCGGCGAGCGAGGCGTGCACGGCACCTCGCAGCGGACTCCATGCCGGTAGTCGGGAGGCGGCCGCGAGGTCGGCCTGCACCGACCGCACGCGCGCGGTGATCGCCGGCACCGAGCCGAGCACGTGCAAGGACAGACCTGCGTCCGGACGCACCAGCACGGCATACAGCTCCTGGCCGCGGATCAGGGTGGACAACAAGCTCACGCCCGCCTGCTGCACGGCGCTCCTGATCTCCCGCGAGGACAGCGGACCCTGGGCCGGCGAGACCTGCGCGGATGCGGTGTCCGTGGTCCAGTCCAGCTCGCGCACGGCCTTCTCCGCCCTGGTCACCTCAGCGCGCAACCGACCTCGCTGGGCGTCCGGCGGCGCCTGACGCAGGTCCTCGCGGGCCTGCCGGAGCCGACTGAGGGCCTCGGCGCGCCGGGGGTCGGTCGAGGTCCGCAGCGGGGGCAACGCCCGCACGACGTCCCGCCACAGCTCCGTGCGGGCCAGCACGCGGGAGGCCGATCCGCCGCGCAGGGCCAGGTCCAGGTCCATTCCGAACAGGTCGTAGGCGTGGACGGTCAGCGCGGTCCGCAGGTCCAGGCCGGCGGACTGCCGGCCGGCGGCGCCGAGATCGTCCGCTGCCCGGCGCAGCGTCCGGGCTGCGCCGGCCGGGCGGCCGGTGCCGTCGCTGATGCGCGCCGACACGTGGCGTGCGCGGAGCCGGGTCGCCAGGTGGGGGGAGCGCAACAGCACCCGGGCCTCCTCCCAGGCCGGCTTGGCCTCGGCATGCCGTCCCTGATCGGCCAGCGCCTCGGCCCGGACCAGGGCGGAGCGCCGCCGCATGCCGTCGTCACCGGCACGGGAGGCCGCCTCACCGAGCGCCCTGCTGAGGCGGGCCCGAGAGGTCGCGGAGTCGGGTCCGCCCGCCCGGGTCTCGAGCTCGACCAGCTGCGCCGCACGCCGCCAGCCTTGCTCACCCCGCCGCTGGAAGCGCCGCCGGGCCGCCGCTGCGCGACTGCCCGCCGACTCGTTGTGGCCCATCAGCATCTCGCATCGAGCCAGGTCCAGCTCGATCTCGCCGAGGTCGTGCCGGCTGCCTGAGGAAGCGCATCGCTGCAGAGCATCGATCAACACCTCGTGCGCCTCTTCGATGAGCCCGGCTTCGAGGAGCACGCGCGCCCGGTCCAGCAGGGCGATGCCTCGGTCGACCTCGACGTCCATCGCGTCGGCCCGCTCCATCAATGTCAGGGCACCGGGCAGATCCCCCCGGATGAAGTCCGCATATCCCTGGTTGTGCACCGCAAGGAACTCCAAGGAGCCCAAGCCCGCCTCGTGCGCCAGCTCGGCCGCCGCGACCAGGTCCCGTTTCGCCGCGACAGGTTCAGCCAAGTGGATGGCCAGGGTGCCTCGGTTGACCAGCAGGCGCACCTGTTGGATGGTCGGCATCCAGGAGCGCCCCTGCTCAGCCCGGCGCAGAGCCGTCAGGGCACCCACCAGGTCGCCACCGCGCCCGGACAGTGCTCCGAGCTGCGTGTCGCACAGCGCAACGAGGTCTGGATGCCCGGCCCGGAGACACTGGTCCCGCAGCTCGTCGACACGGTGCACGGCAGCCTGCAGACCTGAGTCCTCGAAGGTGATCCAGGTGGCCGTCAGCCTCAGCCCGAAGTGCAGTCGGGACACCCGGTCGGAGTCCGTCGTCCGCGGGAAGTCCTCCACGGCGCTCCGGCATCGCTCGAGCAGCTCCCGTGCGTGCTCGACGCGCTGGGCGTTGATCGCGGTCTGCGCCTGCCCGAGCAGACGCTCGGCAGCGGTCAGCTCGGCGTTGACAAGCCCCTCAGAGCTCGACGGTCGGCGTGACGACCGGCCGGGCTCCTTCGCCGAGGGGGTGGATGAGGAACTGGGCGCGTCCACGTGGCACACCTTCCCACACCAGCCGACCGTTGAGGTCGGCCGTGGCGGGGTAGCGGGCGGTGCCGACGCTGAGCTCGACGAGCCGTCCGCCGTCGGTGACCCAGCCGTCCACCCGGACCGTCCCGCCCTCACGCGCGCCACCCTCGTGGGTCACCGTCACCGTCACCATCAGGCTCAGCGAGTCAGCGGTGAAGGTCAACGTGTCCGTCACGCCGTAGGCCGCCTCGGCGCGCACCCCGGCGCCGGACAGCTCCTGCAGCTGGGCGACATCGGCTTCAAGGGCGGCCCAGGACAGGGCGAACTTCATCCGCTCCGCCAGGTCCTCGGGCGGCGGATCGATCTCCTCGTGGACCAGTCGCAGGTGACGCAGGATCTGGTGGTCCACCTCATCCAGCGGCTCGTGCGGCATCGGCTCGGTCATGACGGGCTCCAATGGGGATCGGCGAGCAGGGCCTTGCGCAGGGTGGACAGGCAGCGTCCGCGGGTGGGGCCGATCGAGCCGACCGGCATGCCGAGGTCCTCCGAGATCGCAGCGTAGTTAGGGGCCTCGGCGAAGCAGATGATCCGCAGCAGCGCCTGACACCGAGGCGTGAGCGATCCCAAGTGCCCCCACAGCAGCTGCTTGTCCTGATCGAGTGCGGCGACCACGGCCGGGTCCGGCGGCGGGGCCTGGCCCAGCAGCTCGGCGTCCTGCAGCTCGTGCTCGGTCTCGAAGTCGTCGGGGCGGGTCCGGGCCGCGTGACGGCTCACCCGCCAGCACTCCCGGCGCACGGTGGTCACCAGCCACGCGACCACGGCCTGTGGGTCCTCGATGACCTCCGCGTGCTCCACGAGTCTCAGCCAGCCGAACTGCACGGCGTCCTCCGCGGCCTGGTGGTCCAGGCGGCACGCCCGCGCGACGTGCCACAGGGTCGGGGTCAGCAGGTCCACGAGGTCGGCCATCCGGTGCTGTTGACCGCCCTGGAAGTCGCGGAAGGCCGCGGCCGCCTGGTCGGTCATGCTCTCCACGGGTCCGGCGGTCATGGCCTCGGCTCCGGCGCGTTGCCGGATCCTTCGTGAGGTGGCTCGGTCATGGTCTGGCCTTCCGGGCCGGATGGAGGGGCACCCTGCGAGAGGGTTGGTCACACCTGAGGAGTCGGCACGCGCTGAGTTGATACATCGGAGCGCGGAGGATCTTGGGCGGTCCCTCACCACTATGCCGCGCATCGGGAGCCGCGTCACTACCGTGGACCTCGGAACCGTGGACCTTCGAACGTGCCGACAGCCTCTGGGGCTCACCGCGGCGTGGGGGCCAGACCGTCGGTGAACAGGGCCCGAGGCCGACGTGTCTGACTGGTGCACGATCCGGACCACTGGTGCACTGCGCGCGCTGCGCCAGTGTGCGAGACACGGCACCAGTCGAGGTGAAGCCGTCATCTTCACCTCGGGGTGACGCCCTGGTGCTGCTGCCTCAGCCTCCGGCGAACGGCGGCAGCACGTCGAGCACGTCCCCCTCGGCCAGCGAGACGTTGCGGTCCTGAACGTAGCGACCGTCGAGCAGCAGCGAGCTGTGGGCCACGACGTGGGCCAGACGGGGGCCGTGCCGGTCGACCGCGTCGGCCAGCACCCCGGCCACGTCGGCCCCGATGACCGTCTCCTGGGCGGTGCCGGCCGCCTCGGCGGCGGCGGCGAAGTAGCGCAGTGTCGGCATCATTCCTCCTCGCCCCTCATCGTGACATCGCGATGGCCGGTATGGCGATCGGGGGGTCTGTAGACAGCGACGGTCCAACCCTGCCCGCCGGCGGGTCAGTAGCGCACCAGGCTGCCGTCCACCTCGTCGATCCAGCCGAGCATGCCCCCGGCGAGCACCCGCACCTCGGGGTGACCCAGCTCGATGAGGTGCTGCGCGGCCCGCTGGGCCCGGGGCCCGACCTTGCACGTGACGACGACCGGATCGGCACCCAGCTCTGCCGCCATGTCGGCCTCGGTCCAGGTCAACACGCTGGTCAGCGGCACCCGCAGCGCTCCGGGCACGGTGCCCAGGGCGTGCTCCTCGGGCTCGCGGACGTCGAGCACCCGCACCTGGTCCAACCGACCAGCGAGCTCGGTGGGGCGCACCGTGGCAACCGCCTCCGGCAATGGGTCACTCGGCTGCCCCGGCACCGCCTCGCCCTGCCGAGTGACGGTGGCCATCCCCCGCGAGGGATTGGGTCGCAGCGGGATCTCGCGCATCCGCATCGCGGCCACGTCGATCAGCAGCACCCGCCCGACCAGCGGCTCACCGACCCCGGTGATCAGCTTGACCGCCTCGGTCGCCATGATCGAGCCGACCTGGCCGACCATCGCGCCGAGCACGCCCGCGTCCGCGCAGGACGGCACGGCCTCCGGCGGCGGGGTGGTCGGGAACAGGTCGCGCAGCGAAACCGCCTCCTGCGCGGGCACCCACGGCGCGGGGACGAAGGTGGCGACCTGGGCGTCGTAGCGCAGGACCGCGGCCCACACGACAGGGATGCCGAGCTCGGCGCCGGCGTCGGCGACCAGGTAGCGGGTGGCGAAGTTGTCGGTGCCGTCGATGACCACGTCGTGCTCGCGCAGCAGGTCACGCACGGTCTCGGCGCTGACCTCGGTATGCCGGGGGTCCACCTGGATCAGCGGGTTCAGCTCGCGCAGGGCCCGCGCGGCGCTGGTCACCTTCGGGACGCCCACGTCGGCGGTCCGGTGCAGCACCTGACGTTGCAGGTTCGACAGGTCGACCACATCGTGATCGATGACCGTGATCCGGCCGACTCCTGCGGCGGCGAGGTAGATCATCGCCGGACACCCGAGCCCACCGGCACCGACCACGCACACCCGTGCGCCCGCCAGTCGCCGCTGACCCGACATGCCGATCCCCGGCACCAGGAGGTGCCGGGAGTAGCGCTCGATCTGTTGCCGGGACAGCTCGGGCCCGAGGTCGACCAGCGGCGGCAGGAACGTCACCGATCCATCATGGCGCGCGCGCGTCGACAATCTCGACCTGGTCCTCCTTCAGGGGACGCTGCGGCGGGACTCAGGCCGCGACCCGCCAGCGGCCGGTGTCCGTTTCCTGACCGGCCAGGCCCTGGCGGCGGAAGTCCTCGAGCATGGCCGGCATGGGCCACCACCCCCACCGGTCGTAGAAGATCCCCGCGTTGCGCACGATGGCGTCGACGGCGGGCGGCGGTGAGTCCTGGTTTGTCTGGTGCTGTCGGTAGGTGGTGGCCCCGCCCAGCCGGGTGAGGCTGCCGCCCGCCTGCCGGACGAGCTGACCGAAGTCGAGGTCCTCGGCCCCACAGCCGACGTAGTCCTCGCAGAAGCCGCCGGTGGTCAACCAGTCCTGGGTGCTGATCGCGAAGGACCGTGACCAGCTGCCTTCGAAGCGGGGGTCGGGGCGCACCTCACCGGCGCGCAACGGAGTTCGCCCACCGTCGACCGTGGCCACCGAGGAGAGATCGGTGACCGGATATCCCACGGTCGGCGCGGGGCCGAGGTGCTGCACCTCCCCGCTCCACAGTGCCGGTGCGGGGACGTCCGCGTGGTGAGCTGCCGCGGCATACGTCTGCAGCATCCGCGGGCCAGGAATGCAGTCGGCATCCAGGAACACCAGGACGTCGGCACCATGCTCGATAGCGGTCTGCGCCGCCAGGTTGCGCGCGGCAGCCCGGGGCAGGCCCCGCGAGGTGCCCCGCAGCGTGGGGACGAGCGTGGGCCAGCGATCGGTGGTGATCGGCAGTCGTCGCCGGGCGACCTCCACGTCGTCCATCGCGACGACCACGTGCAGATCCGGAGCGCGAGTGCTCACGCCGAGGCCGTCCACCTGGCCCATCAGGTGGGCGTGCTGACGGTGGGTGGTCGTCAGGACGGCGGTGCGCGCAGACACGGTGTGACCTTTCGGCAGAGGTGGGCACTTGTGTGCCACAAGACCGACAATAGTCAGCGCGTGGCGCACTGCCCACATCCGCAGGGGTGAAATCCTTACACCGTAAGGTGACCGTTGACCCGCCCATTCTGCCAGCAGAACATACCCTGCCCCGATTGTGACACACTCGGTAGGTGCCGCCGACCAAGCAGCTGTCCACCACCACAGTGGTGACGGTAGCGCTGTCCAACGACTACCAAGTCGTCGTCGAGGGGCTGGAGCAGATGCTGGCGCCGCACGCCGACCGGATCCAGGTGGCCGAGCTCAACGTCGGCGCCCCGGTGGGCCGGCCGGTCGACCTCACCCTCTACGACACCTTCTCCCAGCCCCAGGTCGACGCTGACGAGATCGACCGGGTGCTGGCCGGTCCGCTGTCCGGCCGGGTCGTCGTCTACACCTGGAACACTCACGAACGGCTCATCCGGACCGCGTTGGACAAGGGAGTCAGCGGATACCTGTCCAAGACGCTCAGCGCGGATGAGCTGGTCGCGGCCCTGGAGCGCATCCACGACGGGGAGGTCGTGGTCGACGTGGGACCGATGCCGGAGGACGCCACCGGTCCGCGGCCTGGCGAGCGCGACGAGCTCTGGGTCGCCAACCGGGACTGGCCCGGCAAGCGTGACGGGCTGACGGTCCGCGAGTCCGAGATCGTCACGCTCATCACCCAGGGGCTGTCCAACCAGCAGATCGCCGCGCGCAGCTATCTGAGCATCAACTCGGTGAAGTCCTACATCCGCAGCGCCTACCGCAAGATGGGCGTGGACAGTCGCACCCGGGCCGTACTGTGGGGCATGGACCACGGGATGGCGCCACGGCGCAGCCGCACCCTGCGCTGATCAGGCACCCGGCTCCAGCTCGGCCCGGGCCAGGGCGTCCAGATAGTCGGCGAAGCCGCCGACGACCCGACTGCTCGCCCGCCCTGAGGTCCGCACCCTGGTCAGGTCGGTGCTGAGGCACCGCCCGCCCGTTCGCCGCACCCGGGAGGCCAGGTCGACGTCCTCGTGCACGGCCAGGCTCGCGAAACCACCCGCCCGCTCGTATGCGGATCCCCGCACGCCGAGGTTGGCCCCGTGCACCGCCAGGTGCCCCTCGCGGAGCCCGTGCTCGGCGTGCCACCGTTCCTGCAGGCGCTGGGTGAGGTCGCCAGGATCGGGCTCGACCGAGCCCAGGACGAGATCGACGCCGGTGTCCGCCACGGTCAGCTGGCGGGTGAGCCACTCCGGCGGCACCCGGGAGTCGGCGTCGGTGTGGGCCAGCCAGACCCGCTCGGCTCCAGCACCCGAGGCCGGCCCGGTCGGCGACGAGGGCAGCAGCGAGAGCCCGGTGTCCACCCCCCGCCGGCGCACCGCGCCGACCCGGCCCAGGTCCACTGCGACGGCCTGCGCCCAGGGCCGGGTTGCCACCACCTCGGCCGTGCGGTCGGTGCAGCCGTCCAGCACCACCACGACGAGGCACAGGCACGGCCGTGGGGAGGCCGCGAGTCGTGCGGCGGCGTCGGAGATCGAGTCCAGGCACCCCCCGATGAGCTCCTGCTCGTCGCGGGCGGGCACGACCACGAGGACCTGCTCGATCGGAGCGATCACGTGCCAGGATCCGTCCGACCCTGCGCCGTCCACACGACGATGTCGAAGTCCGGCTCGTGGTGTTGCACGAGCCGGTGCAGCCCGAGCACCTCCTCGAGCCGTTCGTGCACCGCCGGCCCGGTCAGCGGCCAGCCGCGCACGTCGTGCCGCCAGTGGCAGGCCAGCACGACCCCGTGATCGCTGAGTCCGGCCCGGACCCGGTCCGCCAGCCTCGTGAGCCGGGCGGGGCTGAGGAAGTAGCCGGTCTCGGAGATGACCACCAGGTCGAACCAGCCCGGGGGCCACTGCTCGGGCAGCTGCAACCGCGCGACATCGACGTGTGGATGCTCGGCCAGGGCCTCGCGAGCACGGGAGACCACCACGGCACTCTCGTCGACGGCCAGCAGAGCATCGCACCGCGGCGCGAGCTCGGCGCTCAGCGCCCCCAGCGAGCAGCCGACCTCGATGGCTCGGGGGTAGGTGCGATCCGGCAGGGCCGCGACGGTCAACGCTCGCTTGCGCTCCTCATACCACGACGACCGGACCTGCCACGGATCGTCGTCCACCGCATACAGACCGTCGAAGGGGGTCACCTCCTGCGGGTCGCAGCGCACGTAGAACTCGACCTCGCGGGAGAAGTGCTCCAGGAAGGCCGGGCCCAACAGGGCCTCGTCACCGGGCCGGTCCGAGAGGTCGCTGACCTGGGACAGGTGATGCGCGATGGCGGCCAGCTTGGCGCGATGGACCGCCACGGGCAGCTCGACCAGCACCGCACTGTCCCAGGGCAGGTCCAGCGGCCCGCCCCAGGACCACGCCCAGATCGGTGCCTGCCACAGGGTCGCGTCGGTGCGCCAGGCGCTGGCCGAGGCGACCCGTGCGGCGGCCACATGGTCCGGGTGCCGATCGCCCTCCCAGGTCGAGACCAGCAGGGTGTGCTCGCCGTCGGTGCCGATCAGCTCGACGACCCGCTCCACGACAGGGTCCACATGGCTGCCGAGGTTCCCGTCCGGTCGCTCCAACAGGTGCAGTCCCGCCTCGGGCGCCAACATCTCCAGGGCCTCCCGCACCTCCCGGGCGCGGATCCTGGCCAGGTCCTGCGGGCGGTGAGTGCTGGAAAGGGGGTGCGAGGCGGCACCGTCGGTGGCCACGACGAGATCGATGTCCAGCCCCGCGGCGGCGGCCAGGCACAGCAGCCCAGCCGCGGCGAGCGTCTCGTCGTCCGGGTGCGCCGAGACCACGACCAGGCGCCGGATGTGCGCCGGAAGTCCGAGCACCGGGAGCCGGGACCACTCCGGCAACGCCCGCCACATCTTCTCGGGGGTCCCGTCCTCGCGATGGTCGAAGGCAGGCGTGGCGACGGTCCGCCCCGGCGCGCTCACTGCACCCCCCAGGTCGAGGGCGGGGGCGGCTCGGCCCGAAGGAGCCGGCCCAGCGCCGCCTCGTCGCGCTCGGCGTGCTCCTGACGCAGGTAGAGCTGCAGGTCGGCCAGTCGCGCCGCATGTTCTGTCTCACTGACCTGCGGGGCGGGTCCCAACGTGTGACCGGCCCGCTCCAGCACCTCCTCGGCGGCGACGCGCACCGCCCGGCGGACCCGGAGCGCCAAGGCAGCGCCGCCTTGTCCCTCCGCGGTGCCTCGGTCGACCGCATCGGCGGCCAGGGCGAGGGTGGCCCCGGCGGCATGGAGCGCGGCGTCCGCCGCGCCCAGATGCATCGCTGCCACCTGGTCCAGCTCGCGGGTGCCGGCTTGGTGGTGCATCCGGCGGACCAGGCCGGCGGCACCTCCCCACCAGCACGCCGCGACACCCATGCCACCCCATGCGAAGCCCGGGCGGGTGAGATACCATCCCGGTGGCCCCACCGCGCTCGCCGGCACCCCCTCGAGGTCGATCGGTCCGCTGGTCACTCCGGCAAGCCCGTGGGCCACCCACCCCTGCTCGTGCACGGTCACACCCGGGGCGCGCAGGTCGAGGGCGAACAGTCCCCGCTCCTGCCCGTCGCCGCACCAGGCGGTGACCAGAGCCCGGTCCAGGCGGGAGGCCAGGGAGCACCAGGGCTTGCGCCCGGTGAGTCGCCAGCCTCCGTCGCTGCGCTCCTGCGCCTCCACCCGCGTGCCCGGCCCCTCAGCCGCATACACCCCCCAGGTATGCCGCTGGCCGCCGGCAGGGATCTGGTGTCCCTGGTCGCGGGCCTGATCGAGGATGGCCAAGGCATCCAGGTGGGGCTCGAGCACCCGAGCGACGCTCAGGTCGACGACTGCCGCCGCCGCCTGGGCCTGCCACAGCTTCCGGGTCGCGCCCAGCCCGGGCCGGGGCAGCTCGGTGCTCCATCGACGGGCCAGCTCCACCGCGGCGCCGATGCGTTCGTCGGTCCCGCCGGCGGCCACCAGCTGCTGCACCTCCCGGGCCAGGCACGTCGCCACACCGTCGATCCGGGACGAGCCGTGCGGATCCAGTAGCGGCGCCGACGTGCCGATCCCGTTGGTGATCACCTGATCGGACGAGGCGTTCGCGAGAGTGCTCACCTGATGAACGGTAAGTAGTCCCGCTCCCGCCCGCCACCCCTGCAGGGGTGGTCCACCTCCGGGGGCCGAACCGGACCAGGGGTCCGGGTAGCGGGCCGGGCCACGCGGCATACGGTGGAGCCATGGACTTTCGATACCTCGGCAACAGCGGACTCAAGATCTCCGAGATCACCTACGGCAACTGGCTGACCCATGGCTCCCAGGTCGAGAACGACGTGGCGACCCAGTGTGTGCGGGCAGCCCTGGACGAGGGCATCTCCACCTTCGACACGGCCGACGTCTACGCCAACACGGTTGCGGAGTCGGTGCTCGGCGAGGCCCTGAAGGGCGAGCGTCGCGCGGACCTGGAGATCTTCACCAAGGTCTACTTCCCCACCGGCCCCGGCGCCAAGAACGACACCGGGCTGTCCCGCAAGCACATCATGGAGTCGATCGACGGCTCTCTGGAGCGGCTGCAGACCGACTACGTCGACCTCTACCAAGCGCACCGCTACGACACCGAGACGCCACTGGAGGAGACGATGCAGGCCTTCGCCGACGTCGTCCGGTCCGGCAAGGCGCTCTACATCGGGGTCAGCGAGTGGACCGCCGAGCAGATCCGCGACGGGGTGACCCTGGCCACCGAGCTGGGCTTCCAGCTGATCTCCAACCAGCCGCAGTACTCCATGCTGTGGCGGGTCATCGAGGACGAGGTGGTGCCGACGTCGAGCGAGCTGGGCGTCTCCCAGATCGTCTGGAGCCCGATGGCCCAGGGGGTGCTGTCCGGCAAGTACGCCCCCGGCCAGGCCCCGCCGGAGGGATCGCGGGCCGCCGACGAGAAGGGCGGCGCCGACATGATCAAGCGCTTCATGAACGACCAGGTGCTGGCCCGGGTGCAGGACCTCAAGCCGGTGGCCGAGGAGGCCGGGCTGAGCATGGCCCAGCTGGCCGTGGCCTGGGTGCTGCAGAACGACAACGTCGCGGCTGCCCTGGTCGGCGCCTCCCGGCCCGAGCAGGTCGCCGAGAACGTCAAGGCCGCCGGGGTCCGGCTCGAGTCGGACGTTGTGTCACGCATCGATGAGGTGCTCGGCGACGTCGTGGAGAAGGACGCCGGCAAGACCGCCGAGACCGCGCCGAAGCAGCGGATGGCCTGAGGTGACTCCGGCCGAACTTCTCATCGAGAGCTTCTCCCGGGTCCCCGAGGTGGCGAGCTCGGCGGTGTCGGGTTTGTCCGAGCAGGAGCTCGCCCACCGGCCCGACGCCGACGCCAACTCGATCGCCTGGCTGGTCTGGCACCTGGCCCGGGCGCAGGATGCGCAGGTCGCGCCGCTGGCCGGTCAGGAGCAGGTATGGCGTGCGGCGGGCTGGCAGGACCACTTCGACCTGCCGTTCGCCGCCGAGGCCATGGGCTACGGCCAGAGCAGCGCGGACGTGGCTTCGGTGCGCGCCTCGCCTGACCTGCTGCTGGGCTACCTCGACGCGGTCCACAAGCGCACCGTCGCCTACCTGCAGACGCTGTCCGAAGATGACCTGGACCGGGTGATCGACGCTGACGACGACCCACCGATCACGGTCGGGGTCCGGCTGGTCAGCGTGCTGGACGACTGCGCCCAGCACGCCGGCCAGGCGGCCTACCTTCGCGGACTCATCGACCGCGCCGACTGACCGATCTGCTGACCGTTGTGCGCGCCACTGGGGCCTGCGCAGGCCGCGCCGGCGCGCACAACGGTCACTGGTGGCTAAGCTCCCCTGCCTGCTAACGGCTGGACGAGCCCTGCGGCCGCGCCCGCGCGGAGCGGCGCGGGCCGCCCTGCCGCGGCGCACCGCCCTGCGCCGGACCGCGTCCGGAGCCGCCGGGACGCCCCTGCCCACCGCTTTGTCCGTTGCGACGGGCCTGGCCACCGCCCTGTCCATTGCGACGGGCCTGGCCCCCGCCCTGTCCGCCTCGCCGGCCATGGCCGCCACCGGCGGGCGAGCCGGCGCCCGGCTGGACCGGAGGGGTCACCGGTGCCTTCGGAGCGACAAAACCCGCCGGTCGTGGGGCGATCTCGGTGAGCAGCGGGTGACCGACCCGGACCCGTGTGGTCGTGGGTTGCACGCCAGCGGCCTTGGTCAGCGCCCGCACGTCACGCACCTGCTCGTCGGTCATCAGGGTGACGACCCGACCGGAGGCACCGGCGCGCGCGGTGCGCCCGGAGCGGTGCAGGTAGGCCTTGTGCTCGACAGGAGGGTCGGCGTGGATGACCAGGCCTATGTCGTCGACGTGGATGCCGCGCGCGGCGATGTCGGTGGCGACCAGGGTCTCCGCCGCTCCGGAGTGGAAAGCCTCGAGGTTACGGGTTCGGGCGTTCTGCGCGAGGTTGCCGTGCAGCTCCACCGAGGGGACCCCACGGCCGTTGAGCTGCTTGGCGAGCTTCTTGGCACCGTGCTTGGTGCGGGTGAAGACCAGGGCGCGTCCGGGGACGGCCACGAGGTCGGTCAGCACGTCGATCCGATCGGTGCCCGCGACGTGCAGCACGTGGTGCTCCATGCTGGACACGGGTGACTGCGCCGAGTCCGCGCTGTGCAGCACGGGGCGGGTCAGGTACTTCTTGACGATGACGTCGACCCCGCCGTCGAGGGTCGCCGAGAACAGCATCCGCTGCCCGTCCCGGGGGGTGCGGTCCAGGATCCGCTTCACCCCGGGCAGGAACCCGAGGTCAGCCATGTGGTCGGCCTCGTCGAGCACGGTGATCTCGACCGCGTCGAGCCGCAGGTCGCCGGTGCTCGCCAGGTCCTCCAGGCGCCCGGGGCAGGCGATGAGCACGTCGACACCGGCGCTGAGCGCACGGATCTGCGGGCCCTTGCCGACACCGCCGAAGACGGTGGTGCTGCGCAGTCCCGCCGTCCGCGCCAGCGGCTCCAGGCTCTCGGCGATCTGGCCGGTCAGCTCCCTCGTGGGGGCCAGGATGAGGGCGCGCGGTCGCTTGGGGGTGCGCCGGGAGGAGGAGGCGACGAGCCGGGCGACCAGGGGGAGCAGGAAGGCGTAGGTCTTGCCCGAGCCGGTGCGTCCGCGGCCGAGGACGTCACGACCGGCGAGCGAGTCGGGCAGGGTCGCTGCCTGGATGGGGGTGGGGGTGGTGATGCCGCGCTCGTGCAACGGGGCGGTTAGGTGGGCGGGCACGCCGAGGTCGGCGAAGGAGTGCGTGGGCACAGGGATGTTCTCCAGATGGCTTCGATGCGTGGGATGTCTCGCCCGGCACGCTGCACATCCGGGTCGTTCCGGTGCTGACGCGGCTCTTACGGTGCGGCTTCCCTTGCGCGGGAGACCCATGTCGTGACAGCGGCCCGCGGCAAGACGAGGCGGGCTGCTGGATCTAGCCTACGGCATACCCGGTCCCACTCGTCTCACCGGGTCGAGGTGTCGGTGCCGCTCTGGCCGTGCGGGCTGGCCTGACCGGGCTGACCGGTCCGGTTGGCCTTGTCGGCCTTGCGCTTCTGCCACCACTTGAAGCCGGCCATTGCGACCGGGGCGATGCGGACGAGATTGCGGAGCATGGGTGCCTCTCAAGATCGGGATGTGATCGTCCGACCCTAATCCAGGCACCTGTCGGGACGGGACATGCCGCAGGGTCGGGTGCCCTCAGTCGGCCAGCAGCGCCGCCGCGAGGTCCGCGTCGAGTACCAGACTGTTGACCAGGCCACCCGTGACCGCGGCGCGCACGGCCTGCGCCTTGGCCGAGCCGAAGGCAATGGCCACGACCTGGGGGATGGCCCGCAGCTGCGCCCAGGAGATCGTGATCAGTCGTTCGGACAGCGCGACCGTGAGCGGGTCCCCACGAGAGTTGAAGTAGACCCCGGCGCTCTCCCCCACGACTCCCGCGGCGCTCGCCTCGGCGCGATCCGCGAGGCTCGCGACGTCATACTGGGTGGACAGGCCCGGGCCCCACTGCCCGATGCCGACGACGGCGTGGGTGACCTCGTCGGCGAGCGCCAGACCCTGGGCGACGGAGGTCTGCCGGCGCAGACTTTCTGCGGTCCGCGGGTCATCCACCACGAACGGCGCGTGGAAGATCGATGCAGAGCCGCCGCACGCCCGCGCCGCGGCTCGCACGATGTCGACGGCACTGGCGTCATACCCGCTCAGCTCCATCGCCCCGGTGAGCTGGACCACCCGCACGGGCGGCAGATCCTGCAGATGAGCGGTCATCGCCAACACCGAGCGGGACCACGGTAGGCCCAGGACGTCCTCCGGGCCCAGGATCTCGGACAGGAGTCGAGCAGCGGTGCGACCCAGGGCGGCGTTGATCTCCGCGGCGGCCGATGGTCCGGCGGCGAGCACCGCGCACCGGGACAGCTCCAGGCCGTCCTGGACCCGGGCGGACAGGTCGAGGTCCAGACCGTCCACGGGGGCGATCTCGATGCGGACCAACCCCGCCTCGTACGCGGCGTCCAACAGCCTGGCAACCTTGAAGCGGCTGATGCCCAGGCGTTCGGCGATCTCCACCTTGGACTCGCCGGCCAGGTAGTGGTGCCGGGCCACCCTGGCGGCCTGCACGAGCTCAGTCGGCCCCATGCCTCCCACGTCGTCGCCTTCCGTCGTCACGCACCAGCACCGTTGCAGATCACGCTTTGGTCACGGTTGCCGACAGAGTACGTCGACGCCCATTGACAGACCATCTTTCAACTAGTTTACTCAGATGCGCAAGTAAGTGCTCAGATGAGCACGCTGAGCTGATTCCATCTACGAGGAAGTAGACCGATGCGCCAACGCCGATGTGTCACCCTGGCCATGACCGTCACGTCCGGGCTGGCTCTGGCCGCCTGTTCCGGAGCAGGGGGAGGGGGTGGCGGCGGCGGCGGCGAAGGTGGCGGCTCGGGAGGCGGCGGCACGGTCAACGTGCTGCAGGTCAACAACCCGCAGATGGTGGATCTGGAGAAGCTGACGCCGGAGTTCTTCACGAAGGAGACCGGCATCAAGGTCAACTTCACCACCCTGCCGGAGAACGACGTGCGCGCCCAGATCAGTCAGGAGTTCTCCAGCCAGGCCGGACAGTATGACGTGGCCTCGCTGAGCAACTTCGAGATCCCGATCTACGCGCAGAACGGCTGGGTCGCCCCGCTGGACGACTACATCGCCGGGGACGAGGACTTCAACCAGGACGACATCCTCGGGCCGATGGCCGAGTCGCTGTCCTACGAGGGCTCCGTCTACGGCGAGCCCTTCTACGGAGAGTCCTCCTTCACGATGTATCGCAAGGACATCTTCGAGCAGGAGGGCTTGGAGATGCCGGAGAACCCGACGTGGGACGAGATCGCAGGCTTCGCCGAGCAGCTGGACGGGGTCGAGCCCGGGATGTCCGGCATCTGCCTGCGTGGCCTGGCCGGCTGGGGTCAGGTGCTGGCCCCGATGACCACCGTGGTCAACACCTTCGGCGGCACCTACTTCACCGAGGACTGGGAGGCGAAGGTCGACGCGCCGGAGTTCACCGAGGCGACGACGTTCTACACCGACCTGGTCAAGGAGTACGGACAGAACGGTGCCGCTCAGTCGGGCTTCACCGAGTGCCTCAACAACCTGACGCAGGGCTCCTCGGCGATGTGGTACGACGCCACCTCCGCCGCCGGGTCCCTGGAGGGCGACGGCTCGCCGGTCAAGGGCAAGATCGGGTATGCCGCGGCACCGGTCAAGGAGACCGACGCCTCGGGCTGGCTGTACACCTGGGCGTGGGGCATCGAGGAGGCCAGCCAGAACAAGGACGCTGCCTGGGAGTTCATCTCCTGGGCCTCCAGCCAGGAGTACGAGGAGCTCGTCGGTAACGAGCTCGGCTGGGCCAAGGTCCCCGCCGGGAAGCGCGCGTCGACGTACGAGAACCAGGAGTATCTGGAGATCGCGGGCGCCTTCGCCGAGCCGACGCAGGCAGCCGTCGAGGCGGCCGACCCCAAGAGCCCGGGGGTGCAGCCCCGGCCCGCACCGGGCATCCAGTTCGTGGGCATCCCTGAGTTCCCGAGCATGGGCACCCGGATCAGTGAGGACATCAGCTCGGTGATCGCCGGCCAGATGAGCGTCGAGGAGGCCCTGTCCAACGGGCAGCGGCTGGCCGAAGGCGTGGCCTTGACGTACAAGGAGTAGAGAAATGACCACCCAGCAGAGCGAGGCTCCCGCGGTGGAGGGCAAGACCAAGCAGCCCTCCACCGGGATGAGCCGGTCCGCGAAGTGGGCGCGACGCGCCCCCCTGATGCCCGCGCTGATCTTCGTCATCGTCCTGACGCAGATTCCGTTCGCCACCACCTTGGTGCTCTCGTTCACGGACTGGGTCGCCTTCCGTCCCGACGATCGCGGGTTCGCCGGATTCGACAACTACGTGGATGTCTTCACCGACCCCACCGCTCGCAGCGCGGTCTTCGTCACCATCATCCTGACCGTGACCGTGGTGCTGGTGTCCCTGCTCCTCGGTCTGAGCATTGCGCTATTGCTGGACCGTGAATTCTGGGGGAGGGGCATCGTGCGCACCATGATGATCGCGCCGTTCCTGGTGGTCCCGGTGGCAGCAGCGCTGGTGTGGAAGCACGCGCTCTACAACCCGGACTACGGTCTGTTCAACGGGTTGCTGCGGATGGTCTTCGGCGACAACGCACCCACCCGGGACTGGATCAGCCAGAATCCGCTGATCGCCATCGAGGTCTCCCTGATCTGGCAGTGGACGCCGTTCATGATGCTCATCCTGCTGGCCGGCTTGCAGTCGCGTCCCATGGACGTCGTGGAGGCGGCCCGCATCGACGGAGCCAACGCCTGGCAGATCTTCACTAACATGACGCTTCCCCACCTGCGGCAGTACCTCGAGTTGGCCGGACTGCTCGGGGCCATCTACGTGGTGCAGACCTTCGACCACGTCTTCACCCTCACCGCCGGGGCATTGGGTACCTCCAACCTGCCGTTTCACATTTACCAGAAGCTGCTCGTCGCCCAGAACTACGGAGAGGCGTCGGCCGCCGGCGTGGTCACCGTGATCGGCACCATCATCATCGCGACCTTCGCCTTGAAGGTCGCTTTCAGCCTCTTTCAGGAGGAGCACCGATGAGCACCACCGACAAGGACGTCACCGTTGCTGCCGAGGAGGGGGAGACCGCACGGGCCGGCGCTCCGCGCAAGCTGAACCCCAAGCCCAAGAGTCGCGGCGGGCTCTGGCTCGGCATCGCGGCGTGGGTGATCGGTCTGATCTTCGTGACCCCGGTGCTGTGGATGGTGCTGACCTCGTTCCACGCCGAGACGGACGCGGCGACCCGGACTCCCAGCTTCTTCGCCCCGCTGGTCCTGGACGGCTACCGCAGCTTCCTCAACGCCGGGCCGTGGCCGCCCATGATCAACTCCGCCACGGCCAGCCTGGTGTCCACCGTGCTCGTGATCCTGCTGGCCTTCCCCGCGGCCTACGCGCTGTCCATCAAGCGGGTGGACAAGTGGACGGACGTGATGTTCTTCTTCCTCTCCACCAAGATGCTCCCGATCGTGGCGGCGATCCTGCCGCTCTACCTGATCGCGCTGAAGTTCAACATGCTGGACAACATCTTCACGTTGGTCCTGCTCTACACGGCGATGAACATGCCGATCGCGGTGTGGATGCTGCAGTCGTTCCTGGCTGAGGTACCGGTGGAGATGCTCGAGGCCGCCCAGGTGGACGGGGCCGGCTTGATGCGCACCCTGGTGTCCGTCGTCGCACCGGTCGTGGCGCCCGGCATCGCCGCGGTGGGGTTGATCTGCTTCATCTTCAGCTGGAACGAGCTGCTGCTCGCCCGGGTGCTGACCAGCACGGTGGCGGGCACGGCACTGGTGTTCCTGACCGGGTTCGTGACCAGTCAGGGCCTGTTCCTGGCCCAGGTCTGCGCGGCCTCAGTGGTCATCTCCCTCCCGGTGCTGATCGCCGGCTTCGCAGCCCAGGACAAGCTGGTGCAGGGTCTGTCCATGGGCGCGGTCAAGTGAGCCCGGCGCTCGGCGCCGGCACGGTCGGGGATCTCGACGACTCGGTCACGGTCCCGAGCTACACCCGGGACCAGGTCAGCCGTGGCATCGTCCACTTCGGTGTCGGTGGCTTCCACCGGGCGCACCAGGCGATGTATCTCGACCAGCTGATGTCGCAGGGCGAGGCCCTGGACTGGGGCATCTGTGGTGTCGGCGTGCTGCCGCACGACAAGAAGATCGTCGACACCCTCACGGCCCAGGACGGGCTCTACACGCTGGTCGTCAAGCACCCCGACGGTCGGCGGGAGGCCCGGGTGCTCGGCTCGATCATCCAGATGTTGCTGGCCCCCGACGAGCCGCAGGCCGTGCTCGACGCGATGACCGACCCGGCCACGCGCATCGTGTCGCTGACCATCACCGAGGGTGGCTACCTGGTCAACCAGACGACCGGTGAGTTCGACGCGAGCGATGACTCCATCCAGCACGACCTCGAGGACGGCGCCGTGCCCCGCACGGCCTTCGGCTTCATCGTGGCGGCTCTGACCGCGCGACGAGAGGCCGGGACCCCACCCTTCACGGTGATGTCCTGCGACAACCTGCCCGGCAACGGCGAGGTGGCGCACAAGATGATCACCGCGTTCGCCCGGCTCAAGGACCCCGAGCTGGCCGACTGGATGGAGGAGCACGTCCCGTTCCCCAACTCCATGGTCGACCGGATCACCCCGGTCACCAGTCCGGAGGACATCGAGCAGCTCACCAAGGACACCGGCATCGAGGACGCCTGGCCGGTGGTGTGTGAGCCGTTCACCCAGTGGGTGCTCGAGGACCGGTTCGCTGACGGACGACCGCAGCTCGAGAAGGTCGGCGTGCAGGTCGTCGACGACGTCGAGCCGTTCGAGCTGATGAAGCTGCGACTGCTCAACGCCGGGCATCAGTCGTTGTGCTACCTGGGCTACCTGGCGGGCTACCGCTATGCGCACGACGTCGCCCAGGATCCGCTCTTCGTGGACTTCCTGCTGGGCTACATGGAGCACGAGGCCACCCCGACCCTGCCGCACGTCCCGGACACGGATCTGGCCGACTACCGCACCACCCTGATCGAGCGGTTCGCCAACCCGGAGGTCCGCGACACCCTGGCCCGGTTGTGCGCCGAGAGCAGCGACCGCATACCCAAGTGGCTGCTGCCCGTGGTGCGGCACAACCTCGAGCACGAGGGCCAGATCCAGCGCTCCGCTCTCGTGGTCGCCGCCTGGGCCCGGTATGCCGAGGGCACCGACGAGCAAGGTGAGCCCATCGAGGTCGTGGACCGGCTCAAGGACCGGGTGAGCGCCGCCGCCGCCAAGAACCGACAGAACGGCAACGGCCCCGGGCTGGGCTTCTTACGCGACGAGGACCTCTTCGGCGACCTGGCGGACGATCCACGGTTCGCCTCGGCATACCGAGCCTCACTCCGCTCCTTGCACACCCGCGGAGCTCGCGAGACCCTGGAGCACCTGGTCGGTGGGTGACGCGAGAGGATTCCGTTTGAGTCTGGTAGCAGGGGTCGACAGCTCGACCCAGTCCTGCAAGATCGTGGTCTGCGACGCCGCCACCGGGCAGATCGTGCGCGAGAGCCGAGCGGCCCACCCGGACGGCACCTCGGTCGATCCTGAACGCTGGTGGGAGGCGTTGGTCACGGCGACCTCGGACGGGCTGCTCGAGGACGTCGAGGCGATCGCCATCGGTGGGCAGCAGCACGGCATGGTCGCCCTCGATGAGCACGACGAGGTGGTCTGCGACGCGCTGCTGTGGAACGACACCCGCTCTGCCGACGCCGCCGGTGACCTCGTCCGGGAGCTCGGCGGGGCGCAGACCTGGGCCGAGCAGGTCGGCAGCGTCCCGGTCGCGGCGTTCACGGTGAGCAAGGTGCGCTGGCTGGCCGAGCACGAGCCGGAGTCCGCAGAACGCACGCAGACCGTGGTGCTGCCGCACGACTGGATCACCGGACGGCTGCTGCGCGAGCGCGGCGGGTTCGACGGGTGGTCCACCGACCGGGGTGACGCCTCGGGGACCGGCTACTGGTCCGCACGCGAGGGCCGCTACCGCGACGACCTGATGGAGCTGGCGCTCGGCCGCGTCTTCGAAGTGCCCCGGGTGCTGGAGCCCGCGGAGACCGCCGGGACGGTGGCGAACGGCATGATCGTCGCGGCGGGCACGGGGGACAACATGGGCGCCGGGCTCGGGCTCGGTCTGCAGCCCGGTGACGTCGTGGTCTCGCTCGGCACCTCCGGGACGGTCTTCACCGTCTCCCAGACCTGCCCCACCGACCCCACCGGGGCGGTGGCCGGCTTCGCCGACGCAACGGGTCAGTTCCTCCCGCTCATGTGCACCCTCAACGCCGCCCGGGTGCTCACCGCGGCCGTCTCGATGCTCGGTGTCGACCTGTCCGAGCTGGACCGGCTGGCCCTCGCTGCCGAGCCGGGGGCCGGCGGGCTGAGCCTGCTGCCCTACCTCGACGGTGAGCGGACCCCGGATTTGCCGCACGCCACCGGCACCCTGAGTGGGCTGACCCGGAGCAACGCCACTCCGGAGAACATCGCCCGGGCAGCCGTCGAGGGCATGCTGCTCAACCTGCGTGACGGGGTGGAGGCGCTGCGTGGTCAGGGCGCCGAGGTAGACCGGGTCCTGTTGATCGGCGGAGCCTCGGCCTCCACGGCGGTGCAGCAGGTGGCGGGCAGCCTGTTCGGCGTGCCGGTCTCGGTGCCGGCGCCCGCTGAGTATGTCGGGATCGGCGCGGCCCGACAGGCCGCCTGGGCCCTCAGCGGGGAGCCGGAGCCGCCCGAATGGTCACCGGCGCTGACGGCGCAGACCGGCGCGGACGGCATACCCGACCCGTCCGGACCGCAGAACGAGGAGATGGTGCAGCGGTATGCCGAACTGCGGCAGACCGTCCACCGCACCGGCTGAGTAGCGTAAGCGCCATGAGGACGTCGCCGGCGCAGGGCTCCCCCGGGGAGGACCGAAGCCGGCTTGCCCGGCGGGTCTTCCCGGACGGCACCGACCCCGACCCGCGGTTCACCCTGGCCAACGAGCGGACCTTCCTGGCCTGGGTGCGGACCGGCCTGGCCCTGCAGGCCGCGGGGATCGCGGTGGAGGCCTTCGCGATCCTGGAGGGGCCGGCCCGCAAGAGTGTGGCGGTGCTGCTGTTGATCCTGGGCATGTTCGTCACGGGCGGTTCCTTCGTCCGCTGGATCGGGGTCGAGCGGGCGCTGCGCAACCAGCGGTCCCTGCCACTGCCCCTCATTGCGCCGGTGCTGGGCGTCGGCGGTGCGGTCGGCGCGGTCGTGCTCATCTACGTGATCCTCGCCGGCTGATGCCCCCTGCTCGGATCCCTGGTCAGCCGCAGCACGGTACGGCGGCCCACCTCGACTCGGGGCTCCAGCCGGAGCGCACCACCTTGTCCTGGTCACGGACCTGTATGGCATGTGTGGTGGTCAGCGCGGTCTTCTTGCGCTGGTTGCCGTTCTACGGCCTGGCGATGCTGGCTTTGCCGATGCTGACGATGGCCGCGGCTCTCGGCATCTCCGTCTCGCAGCGGCACCGCACCCTGCGTGGGGTGCAGGGTATCCACGCCGAGCGACTGGCGGTCGACCCGACCCCCATGCTCATGTTGGCGTTGCTGACCCTCGTGCTCGGAGCCTGCGGGCTGGCCTTCGTCGCCATCGCGGACTGATCCGTGCAGCGCAGACTCCCTCGCAAACCGATGGCTGAGCGCGCAATCTCCCTCACAGATCGATGGCTGGGCGTCCGTCACACTGACGGTGTGACCTCGCCCCACCTCCGTGCCCAGCGCCGGCAGCTGGCCAACCTCGGACCGCTCGAGCAGCTACGGGCCGGACACCTCCCCCGCCGGTTGGCCCAGCTGGTCACCGGACTGTTCCTCTACGGCGCGTCGATGGCCCTGGTGATCCGCGCCGGGCTCGGGGTGATCCCCTGGGACGTGCTGCACACCGGCCTCATCCAGCACCTGCCGACGTCGTTCGGGACGATGACGATCATCGTGTCGCTGCTGGTGCTGCTGGTTTGGATCCCGCTGCGGCAGCGGCCGGGGCTGGGCACGGTCGCCAACGCCTTCGGGGTGGGCATCTCCGCCGACCTCACCCTGTGGCTGGTGGGTCCCGCGGACGGGCTCCTGCTCCAGGTGCCGTTGCTCGTGGTGGGGATCGTGCTCAACGGCTTCGCCACCGCGCTCTACATCGGCTCGCAGCTCGGCCCGGGCCCGCGGGACGGCCTGATGACCGGGCTGTCCCGGGTCAGCGGACGCTCGATCCGCCTCGTCCGCACGGTGCTGGAGGTCACCGTGGTCACCGCCGGGTGGCTGCTCGGCGGCGCGGTCGGGCTCGGCACTGTGCTGTATGCCGTGGCCATCGGCCCCTTGGCGCAGCTCATGCTGCCGTGGTGCACCGTCGCCGTGACCGTGCCGGCGGCCGGCAAACGAGAGGACGACGAGCGGGCGGACGACATACCCTCGGGCTCGTGAGCGATCGACCCCTGCTCCAGCTGCACCCGTGGTACTCCACCCGGGCCCAGCAACGCGACCGGCTCGACCTGGCCGTGGTCGACCGCGCCACCGACGATGTCGTCGGCGAGGTGGTGCTCAACGACTGGGATCCGGGCAACCGCACCTGCAGCTTCCGCACCTTGATCGGCCCGGCGGGACGCGGCAAGGACTGGGGACGAGGCGGCCCGGCTGATCGTCGACCACGGCTTCCGTGTGCTCGGTCTGCATCGCATCGAGCTGGAGGTCTACTCCTCCAACCCCAGGGCGCAACGGGTCCACGACAAGGTCGGATTCGCGCACGAGGGCACCAGGCGTCAGGCGCTGCGCTTCGACGAGGAGTGGGTCGACACCGAGCTCATGGCGATCCTGGAGGCGGACTGGCCCCCGAGGGCGTAACGTCGCGTGCATGGCACTGACAACTCTGTCCCGACCCCGGCACGGCAAGGTCATCGCGGGGGTGTGCGCCGGCCTGGCTCGCCGCTTCGGCATGAGCGCGACCATGGTCCGCGTCCTTACCGTGCTGTCCTGCATCCTGCCCGGTCCCCAGTTCGTGGCCTACATCGTGCTGTGGATCATCATGCCCAAGGACTCGGTCTAGGCACCCAGGTCGCCGCTCCCGACGACTGGGTCGGGACCTTCGGCCCTGATCCGGGCGCCGGCGCTCGGCATACGGTGGGTCCGAGCGAAGGAGGCACGATGACCGACGACACCTGGTCCGAGGACACCCGGACCCTGCTGACCGACCTGGAGTGCTGGGAGCTGCTGGCGGCCCGGCACTTCGGGCGGCTGGCCTACCATCTGATCGACGAAGTGCATCTCGTGCCGATCAACTACCTCGCCGAGCCCGACAGGTCGCGGTTGCTCTTCCGCACCGCCCAGGGCAGCAAGCTCCTCGGCGTGGCCATGCACCACGATGTGGCCTTCGAGATCGACCATGTCGGCGACAACAGCGCCTGGAGCGTCGTTGCCCGTGGCCGTGCCGTGCAGCTCGACGGAGCGGCCGCCCGCGAGGCCCTCGAGCTGCCCATCCGCACCTGGGTGCCTGACGAGAAGCCCGCCGTGGTTGCGATCGAGGTCAACGAGGTCACCGGCCGCCGCTACCATTTGCGTCCGAGCCGCGGCTGACATCACCCCTATTGAAGGGCTGACACCGCTCTACCGGAGGGGTTGACCGGCCCGGCCTGGCAAGCGCTACGGGCACACTGGGCGCATGGACTCCTACCCGCGTGGTGCCCTGACCTTCCCCGTCGTCGACGTGGGGCCGCGCGCCGGGGCGGCCGTGGTGCTGCTGCACGGCTTCCCACAGGACTCCTGGTCCTGGGGGCCGATCAGCCGCAGACTGGCCGACGCGGGCCTGCGCACCCTCGCGCCGGATCAGCGGGGGTATGCCGACACTGCCCGACCGCGAAGCCGCCGCGCCTACCGCTTGAGCGAGCTGAGCCTCGACGTCGTGGCCCTGCTGGACGCCGCCGGACTGGAGCGCGCGCATGTCGTCGGGCACGACTGGGGCGGTGCGGTGGCCTGGCATCTGGCGGCACGGCATACCGACCGCATCGCCTCTGCCACGGTGTTGTCCACCCCGCACCCCGCGGCGATGACCTGGTCGCTCCTGCGCAGCCGGCAGGCCCTGATGAGCGGCTACATGGCGGCATTCCAGCTCCCTGTACTGCCCGAGCGCTACCTGTCCGCCCGGATGCACGGCTTCTACCGCAGCACGGGCATGCCGCGTGAGGCGGCCGAACGGTATGCCGAGCGCTTCGCCGACCCGGGCTCGCTGACCGGTCCGCTGGGTTGGTATCGCGCTCTCCCCCTCACTCGCACCCGGGTGGGCCGCAGCAGAGTGCCGACGACATACCTGTGGGGCAACCAGGACGTGGCTCTCGGCAGGGTCGCTGCGGAGCGGACGGCGCACTATGTGTCGGCGGACTACCGGTTCGTGGAGCTGCCGGCGGGGCATTGGTTGCTCGAGACGTGTGCCGACGAGGTCGCCGGCGAGATCATCGACCGCGTGAAGGGCTCTGAGACGTTGACCGCATGACCAGGCCCCGAACCTGAGCCGCAGCGACCTGCTGAAGATGTGTCTCCGGGCACGATCTGCCTGACCCGACCTTGTCGCGGGGGTGAAGGTCGGCTCGGCTCACCACACGCGAACCCGCCTGTCGTCCACACCCCGTGCCTGCTCGTCCTGTAGTCCACAGGGCACGGTCTGACGGGGCGGGTATGTCAGACGTGTGTTCTAGGTTGGTGGGTATCGAGATGACCTCGTTGTTCGCGGGGTGACCAGGGTTTGGCTGATCGGTGAGGAGGGTGAGGGCGG
>NZ_JBPCKQ010000221.1:0-3390 GCF_051004135.1 Ornithinimicrobium sp. | reverse complement strand
ACGATCTGGTCGCGGGTCAGGATCAGCCGCGGGTCGGAGCTGGAGGCGTCGAACTCGGCCAGCCGCTTGCGCAGCAGCGCGAGCAGCAGGCTGACCCGCAGTGACAGCCGGTGCCGGGGGACCAGGCGGGGGATGTCGACGTCGTCGTGCTCCATCTGGCGCAGGTAGGCGAAGCCCTCGGCCTCGTCGATCACCAGGTCCAGGCCCATCGTGGCCATGTGGTCGGTGACCTGGGTGCGGTGCCGGTGCACCTGCTGCCACAGCGCCGTGTTGTCGTCCTGGTAGACCACGCCCTTGAGCAGCGGCACGACCACATGGGTCAGCTCCAGCCGCTCGCCGGTGGGCACCCGGGGTGGTGCGGTGCGCGACGAGGCAGTGGTGGACGGTGCGACGGGCGACGGGGGTGAGCTCACGGCATACCTCCTGGGTGCGGGGGGACGGTGCTGTGCCGGACGTAGCGGACGGCGGGCATGTCGGCCGTGCGCTCCGGCCCGTCGTCGGGTTGCCACGCGACGTGCGCACGCTCCTCGGCGTCGAGGACCACGTCGACGCCGTCCTCGACCAGCCCGAGGTAGGCCACGACCTCGGCCAGCCCCTGCTCGACCGGGTGCTGCGCCAGGATGGTGTCGAGCTCGACCTGGCTGCGCCCGGCCAATGCCTCGCGGACCTGCCGCGCCAGTCGCTGCTGGTCGACATACTGCTGGGCGAACAAGGCCGCAGTGTCAGCGCCGTCGACGTCCGCTTCACCGATCGCGCTCTCCAGCTGGCTCTCTGCGGGTCGGGCGTAGAGCGGTCGCTCCAGCGCCAACCTGAGCGCGGGGGAGAGGGCGTCGAGCTCGCTGACCACCCGGTGCTCACCCGGCGGCAGCGTCAGTGACGTGGTCTCGATGCTGCGCAGCAGGTCCATCACCCGGCGATTCTCCAGCCAGACCCGGTCGTCGAGGAAACGGCGCAGCTGGTCGGACAGCTGGCGCACGGTGGCCTGGGTGCGGTCGGCGGCGACCAGCCAGTCGTGGTGCACCCGGCGCACCCGCGGGTCGGGGTCCAGCGCCGGCATCCGGTGCACCTGGGCGAGCAGGTCGGCCAGCTCGTCCTGCCGGTCCGAGGAGAGCAGGAAGTCGTAGAAGGCGTGGAAGCTGCGGCCCTGGTCGGAGTCGGTGATCGAGTTGCGGTCGCCGAGGATCTGGTCGAGCAGCTCGCCCTTGGAGCCGTCCCAGCCGGCGATGGTCTGGCGCATCCCCCGGTCCAGCCCGCGGAACTTGGCCTCGACCTCGCGGAAGTCGGCCAGCAGCTCGCGGGCGCTGGTGGAGAACTGCTGGTATCGCTCGCGCTGCGCGGTCTCGCCGAGCACGTCGACCTGGCCCTGCTCGGCGCGGGCGATCTCCTCATCGAGCCGGGCCCGCTCGGTATGCAGCTGCTCCAGCCGGCGCCGCGGGTCGGTCTCGGAGCCGTGCACGATCTGGCTGAGCAGGTCGACCAGGGTGGCCAGCCGCGACTCGGTGCCGATGAACGCCCGCTCGGCCAGCCCCTCGACCCAGGCGACAGCACGCTCCAGGGCGGGCGTGGCCTCGACGTGCGGGTCGTCGGAGTCGGCCGGGTAGTACATCCGCAGCCACCCGGCGGCCGTCCAGTCGGTCAGGTATGCGGTGGGGGTCTGGGGCAGCGCGTCCTCACCGCGGACCTGGCGCAGCGCGTAGAGCTCGTCGTCCAGAGCGCTGACCAGGTCGGACAGGGCAAGGGTGCGGGTGTTGTCCTCGACGAAGACCCGGCCGAGGAAGGCCAGCACCAGCGGGGCGTGCTGGGCGCGCAGCAGCCGCCACGCGGCGTGCCGCTCGCGCAGCTCGCTGAGTGCGTCGTAGGTCAGCACGGTGCTCCCTCCTGCTCGGTGCCCACCACCCTAAGCACCGCCACCGACACAGCGCACAAACGACGCCGAGGAGGTGGCTGTCGGCTTCCCCGGTCGCCATCCTGCGCTGATCCGATATGTCGCTCTCCGCGGGCTATGCACTGCCCCCGAATAGGGGGCACGCTGCCGAGAGCTGTCCGATTGACCTTCGGGCGCTACGTCGCACTGATCCGGAGGCCAGGACGTCGTCGGCGATCGCGGTGCAGGTCTGCACCGACAGGGGCGTCGCGCTACGCGCCCGGGGCGAGGACTCGGACCCCTTGCAACCGCGCCGCCTGCGCGAACGGCTCGTCGTAGCTCACGATGCCCTCCAGGTCGTCACCGAGCCCGAGCGCCGCGGCGAGGTGGATCGCGTCGAGGCTGCGCAAACCGTCCGGACCGAGCCGGCCCGCCGACTCGAAGGTCGAGGTGGGGACCTCGAGCAGGATCAGACCATCGAGCACGGCCCGAATGTCCTGCAATCGATCGGGCGCGACGCGCCGCACGGCTCTCACCAGCTCGGTCCGACTGAGGTCGCACGAGACGAGGTCGAGGGAGGGGTGCAGCCACGCCCGCAGGGCCGCGGTCTCGGCCTCCTGCACGACCAGCTTCACCAGGGCGGAGGTGTCCAGGTAGTAGGCCACGTCAGTAGCGTTCGTCGACTCGCATCTGCTGCAGGGTGGCCGAGATCGGGGGGCCTGGCTGCGGGGCGGGCAGCGAGGTGAGAGCGGTGCGGGCGGGCCGGGCACGGCCGTCCTCGATCAGCTGCTGTAGGGGCGAGGTGGCCAGGGGAGTCAGCCGGGCCACCGGCTGGCCACGCACCGTGACGGTCAAGGTCTCCCCGGCCGCCACCTGGGCCACCACGGCGGAGGCGTTCTGCTTGAGCGCCCTGATGCCCACCTCGGCCATGAGTTCGCCCCCTTCGTTGTTCTACACAGTAGCACTTGGCGGCGTGCCTGGATTCCTGCATCGTTGGGTTACATGTAACCTGGATGTCATGAGCGAGCAGGGCAAGCCGTCGGTTCGCGATCGTGTGGCGGCGCATCGGTCCCGGTTGCGCAGTCAAGGGTTGCGACCGGTGCAAATTTGGGTTCCCGACGTGCGCGCCCCTGAGTTCGCCGCCGAGGCGCATAGACAATCCGCGCTGGCCGCAGCGAGCCCGCACGAGGCCGAGGATCAAGCCTTCGTCGATGCCATCTCCTGGTTCACTGACAAGGAAGAGGAGTGAGGCGCGGTGAGCTGTGGACCGCCGCCGGAGGTAGGCACGACGGCAGCAAGCCCCGCCCCGTCCTGGTGATCCAGGATGACTGGTTCGATGCCACCGACTCGGTCACCATCTGCCCGGTGACCAGCGACCCGACGGAGATCCCGCTGTTGCGGATCCCGCTCGGGGACGAACGCCAAACCGGACTGGCCCGGCCCGGCAGCATCATGGTCGACAAGGTCACCACGATGCCGCGCACCAAGCTCGGCGAGCACATCGGCGCCGTCTCCGACACGACCAT
>NZ_JBPCKQ010000220.1:0-23847 GCF_051004135.1 Ornithinimicrobium sp. | reverse complement strand
GCTTCTGTCGACGCAGCCCAGCAGTCGCTGTTGGCGAAGACCCCGACCCAGCTGTTCATCGGCGGGACGTGGCGGGACGCCGCCGACGGCTCGACCTTCGACGTGCTGGACCCGTCAACCGGCGATGCGCTGCGCGCGGTCGCCAATGCCACCCCGGCGGACGGCCACGCGGCGTTGGCCGCAGCGGTCGCCGCCCAGGAATCCTTCGCAGCCACCAGCCCCCGCGCCCGGGCGGACATGCTGACCAGGGCCTTCGAGCTGTTGCACGAGCGGATCGATGCGCTGGCCCTGCTGATGACTCTCGAAATGGGCAAGCCGCTGGCCGAGGCGAAGGGCGAGATCACTTACGCCGCCGAGTTTCTGCGGCACTTCGCGGCGGAAGCGGTGCGGATCGACGGCAGCTATCAGGTCGCGCCGGCCGGCGGTGCCCGATTCCTGGTGACCAGACAGCCGGTAGGCCCGTGTCTGCTGATCACCCCGTGGAACTTCCCGATGGCGATGGGCACCCGCAAGCTCGGGCCCGCCCTGGCGGCCGGGTGCACCAGCGTGCTCAAGCCCGCCCAGCAGACGCCGCTGTCGATGCTGGCCCTTGCGCAGATCCTCAAGGAGGCCGGGGTGCCCGACGGTGTGGTCAACATCGTCCCGGCCATGGACGCCGGGGCCGTGATGGAGCCGCTGATCCGCTCGGGCGACGCCCGCAAGCTGTCCTTCACCGGCTCCACCAAGATCGGCAAGGTGCTGCTCGAGCAGTGCGCCGACAAGGTGCTGCGCACCTCGATGGAGCTCGGCGGCAACGCGCCGTTCGTGGTCTTCGACGACGCCGACATCGAGGAGGCGGTGGCCGGCTGCATGCAGGCCAAGATGCGCAACATGGGGGAGGCCTGCACTGCGGCCAACCGGATCTACGTGCACTCGTCGCTGATCGAGGACTTCGGGCAACGGCTCGCCGCGCAGATGGGCGCGCTCACGGTGGGCGACGGCACGCAGGAGGGCAGCAAGGTCGGGCCGTTGATCGACGACGCGGCGCAGGACAAGGTCGACTCCCTGGTCCGGGACGCGGTCGAGCGGGGTGCCGAGGTGCTCACGGGCGCGCAGCGACCGGAGGGCAAGGGCTACTTCTACCCCCCGACCGTGCTGACCGGGGTGAGCCCCGACGCGCAGATGACCAGCGAGGAGATCTTCGGCCCGGTCGCGGCGCTGACTCCGTTCGAGACCGAGGACGAGGCGGTCACCGCTGCCAACAACACGCCGTACGGGCTGGTCGCCTACGTCTTCACCAACGACCTTCGGCGCGCGATCCGGGTCGGCGAGCGGATCGAGGCCGGGATGGTGGGGCTCAACCAGGGCGTGGTCTCCAACCCCTACGCGCCGTTCGGCGGCATCAAGGAGTCCGGGCTCGGCCGTGAGGGCGGTTCGAGCGGGATCGAGGAGTTCCTGGAGACCAAGTACATCGGCATCGCGATGGGCTGAACTGGCGCAGACCTAGTGGCGCGACGCGGACTCCGGCGAGGTCTCGGGCAGCGGCGAGGTCTCGGGCAGCGGCGAGGTCTCGCTGAGCTCGACGAGGTCGGCCACCGCGTCGGCCATGTGCCGGGCCAGCAGCGAGTCGACCAGGTCGGCGTCTCCGGCGCGGAGCGCGTCCGCGATGCGGCGGTGCTCGGCCAGCCGGACCTCGTCGGTGCTGTGGGTGCTGCCCAGGGCCTGGATGCAGATACGCGCCTCGGTGACCTGGGTCGCGTGCACCCGGGCCAGCCGCGCGCTTCCGCTCCTCGCGACGAGCACCTCGTGGAAGCGGATGTCGGCGTCGGCGACCCCCCGGCTGTCCCCGGCTTCGGCGGCCTGGGCCATCTGCTCCAGCACCGGCTCCAGCGCGTCGGCGGTGCCGACCGGGTCGCGGGCCACCACCACGGCGGCGGCACCGCGTTCGATCGCCCCACGAGCCAGATACATGTCGCGGACGTCGTCGGCGGTCAGGTGCACCACGAAGAGCCCGCGGTTGCGGATCGAGACCAGCAGGCCCTCCTGAGTGAGCCGTTGCAGTCCCTCGCGCAGTGGTCCGCGGCTCACCCCGAGCTGACGGGCCAGCTCTGCCTCGAACAGCTGCGCGCCCGGGGCGAAGTCACCCTGTGCGATGGCCTCACGGACCCGGGCAGCGATCATCATCGGCGTCGACTGCTGCACCACGGGATCCAGTCGCATCGCCGCTCCGGGCGACCGAGAGCTCACCGGGCACCTCCGTCAGCCGTGTCGACGTGGGACACCGGCACCGGTCGGGCCTGCGCCGCCGCCGTGCTCGCGGCCAGGACGGGATCGGACTCGGCGCGGGCGAACAGCGAGCCCAGGTCGGGAGCGTGGCGGCGCTGCCCGAGCAGGCGCAGCCCCTCCCAGACCGTGACCTGGTTGGCGGTGAGCACCGGCATACCGGCGGCCTCCTCGAGCTCGGGGAGCAGCGCCAGGGTGTGCATCGCCGTGTCCGGGACGAGCAGCGCCTGCGCCCCGTCGCGGGGGCACTGCGCCACCAGCTGCGTCACCTGCTCGACGTCCAGCGTGCCGACCTGAGCCGCGGTGAGGATCTCGTGGCTGGCCAGGTCGGTAACGGTGACCCCGACCCGCTGCAGCAGCCGGGCGAAGTGCGTGGCGACCTCGCGCGGGTAGGACGCCGCGACCGCCACCCGCTCCAGCCCCAGCGAACCTGCCGCACGGGCGAAGGCCAACGAGGTCGACGAGGCCGGCAGACCGGTGTGCCGAGCCAGCGACGCGGCCTGAGCCAGCGCCCCGTCCCACCCGTAGACGAAGCTGCCCGACGTGCAGGCCCAGACGAGCGCATCGGGGGCGTGCCGGGCGACCAGCCGGTCGGCACCCTCGGTGAGCCGCGGCATACTGCCGAGGTCCAGCAGCGCGCCGACCTCGTGCGCGTCCTGCCCGACCGAGGTGATCGTCACCGGGACGCGAGTCTCCACGTCGGGGACCTGCTGATCCAGGATGCGTTCGGCGTGCGCGAAGTCGTCCTCGGCGCTGTGCCCCGGGTAGAGCAACCCGATGGTCGACATGGCAGCCTCCTGGTCTGGATTGTCGACAATACTAGGCTCAGGGAGCCCGCAGGGAGGGCCCGCAGCTCCTCCAGAGGTGTCGGGCCGAGTTCAGCGAGCCAGGGCGCGCCCTGAGTCCATCGCTCCCGAGATGGCTTCCTGCGGTCGCGAGTAGCCGAGGGCCTGGTAGACCCCGAAGGTATCGGCTCCCATCCGGTCGACGAGCTCGGCTCGCAGGTCGACCATCACCTGTGCCGTCCGTCCGGCGAACGTGAGGCCAACCTCGGCATACCAGGCGTCGGCGGCGCCGTACAACCGCGCGGCCAACGGGTCCTGATGCCGGATCGTCTCGCACCCTGCCAGGAGGAAGAGCGCGTCTGCGAACAGCGCCGGATCGGGGTGGCGGTCCTGACCCGTCCGGAGGGCCTCGACCAGGGTGGGGATCGCCTCGCTGAGGCGGCGGTCGCAGGCCAGCGTCTGGCCGCGACCCAGCAGCAGAAAGGGCGTCAGGGGTCCCAGATCCACTCGGCCGGCGATCTGGAAGGCCTCGTCCATGACGGCGCCCGCCTCGTCATACCGGCCCAGCTGGGCAAGGTTGTCCGCCGCACCGGCGAGGAGGCCTGCCAGGCGGTAGTCGTCACCGTCCCTGCGGCTGTCCCGGATGCCTGCCAGGTTGGCCTGCAGGGCGCGCTCGTTGTCGTGCATGTGCGCTGCGACGAAGCCGGCCAGGTCGCAGCTGAGGGCGATCAGCTCCGGATCGCCGGAGCGCTGAGCCAGCAGCTGTGCCTGCTCGCTCGCGGCGAGAGCCGAAGCATGGTCCTCGACCCGCACGTGCATCGCGGCCAGGGAGCACCAGCCGTTGACGATGACCCGGTCGGGGTCCAGGTCCAACTGCTGTGCTTCCTCGAGCGCTGCATGAAGGGTCGGTATGGCGTCCGGTTGGGTCAGGTAGCTGGCGAACGTCCCGTTGATGACCCTCAGGTGCGCTCGCAGATCAGCCGGGACCATCGATTGGGCCAGCTCGGTCAGCAGCTGCTGAGCCTGGCGGAACCGGCCGGTCATCAGCCAGTAGACCGGCAGCTGGATCGCCGACTGCGCGGCCCGGGTGACGTCGCCGTCGGCGCGAGTGGCCGCCATGGCGGTGGTGAGCGCGTCGTCGTCCTGCTGCAGCCGCAGCAGGCTGGCCTGAGCCGATCGGCCGATCAGATGCGGGGCGGTCTCCCGCACGAGGTCGTGGGTGGCCCGGACGAAGGCCTGCCGCAGACCGGGCCCCTCCGGGCTCTCCTGCGCGTGCCTGCGGACCGGCGCAGGGACCCTGACCCGACCGTCCGCGTCCATCGCACCGATGCCGCTGGTCGTGAGCTCGTCCAGCGCCTCCTCGAAACCGGTGGCGAGCTGATCGGTGACAGTCCTTTCCAAGAGGTCGGTGGTGATCCAGCCTTCGCACTGGGAGGCGGCGACGAGCACGACACGGGCCGGTTCGGACAGCAGGTCCACCGAGGCCCTCAGGACCTGTCGCACGCTGCGTTGCCGTTCCGGAACTTCGAGGAGATCCCCGCCGGTGCTCACGTCGGACTGATCGTGGAGTTGCCGCAGGAGCTGTTCCGGCGTGCGGATCCTTGTGCGAGCGGCCGCGAACTCCAGCGCCAACGGCATGCCTCCCAGCGCCTCGCACAGCTCGAGCACGGTGCCCCGGTCCTGGTCCGACCATGACCGACCGTGCCGTCCGGCACGGCGGACGAAGAGCTCCTCGGCGGAGCCCCCGGCCCCACCCTCCAAAGGCGGGAGGACGACCAGTCTCTCCTCGCGAAGATGCATGGCGACGCGGGTGGTGACCAGCACCTGCGGTGCATCCTGCTGCCGCACGATGGCCGCGACCGCGCTGGGCATGTCAGCGATCTGCTCGATGTTGTCGAGGATCAACAGTCCCCCCTGGGCAGCCGACCACGAGTCCTGGGTGGCGTCGAGGCCCGCCGCGTGGCGTCCCTTGAGCACGGCGGTGTCGGCCCTCGACTCCATCTCCAGCGGGCAGAACCAGACCGGCCTGCCCCGGCGCCTGCACTCGTGAGCCACCGCGATCGCCACCGCTGACTTGCCGATGCCACCCATACCGGTTACCGAGACCACCCTGGCTCCGGACTCGATCTGGTTCAGGATGTCCTGCACCACCGCTTCGCGGCCGACGAAGATCTCGGGTGGCCGCGGCAGGGCGGCGGGCGCAGCCACCTGCTCCTTCGCCACGACAGACGGGGGGACCTCCTGCTTCAGGATCTGGCTTTCCAGCTCGGCGAGCGCAGGGTTGGGATCGATGCCCAGGTCCTGGCTCAGCCTCCGGCGGGCCCGCCGGCACGTCTGCAGCGCATCCTGCTGATGACCGGCCCAGTACTGGTTGCGCGCCACCGCACCCCACGCAGCCTCGTCGTAGGGGTCGTCCGCCAACAAGGACCTGCTGACCTCGATCGCCTCCTGGGGGCGGCCCTCCCGGGAGAGCGCGACCGCCAGGTCGTGCGAAGCGGCAGTGCGTGTCGCGCGAAGCACGTCGCGACCCCGGCGAGCGAACGGCAGATCGGCCAACCCCGCATACGGCTCCCCCTGCCACAAGGACAGCGCCTTGCCGAGCACCGCGGCGGCGCGCTGGGAGTCGCCCAGCCGGAGGGCAGCCCTGCCCTCCGCGACACCGGCCTCGAAGGTGACGACGTCGACGCTCAGACTCGATCCCCGGAGCTCGTAGCCGTCGCCGACGTGCCTCACCTCGATGCCCGACGGACCGAGGGCCTTGCGCAGGCCCGTGACGTAGACCTGGACGGCATTCCGGGCGGAGGCGGGTGGATCGTCCCCCCACAAGTCGTCGATCATCTGGGTCACGGTGCGATGAGGTGGGACGGCGCTCGCAAGGATGGCCAGGACAGCGCGTTGCCGGCGCTCGCGCAGCGGCACCTCCGCTCCGGAGGTCCTCATGCTCACGGGACCGAGAAGGTCGACCTCCATCACCGTCTCAGTATGTGGCAGGTTCGAGGACCGGGACCAGCATGCGGCGCGCTGGTCGGCGGCGCCAGGTGGGGGAGCGGCTGTGCCGAGCCCGGACGGCCAACCGCTGGTTAAGCGAGCCTTAAGCGCTCGGCGGCAGATTGCGAGGTGCCTTGATCCGCGCACCAGGCGCGGGGGCGTGAGGACACCAGGAGATCACCATGCGACTCATCACCAGGATCACGGCTCTTCCGCTCATCGGTCTCGTCGCCGGGCTCGGCAGCGTCACTGTGGCGCTGCCGGCGCAGGCGGTCGAGGAGGTGGACGAATCCATCCTGTGGGTGGACGTCGAGTTCTCGGCGACCGTCGAGGTGCCCTGGGAGGAGGGCGGCTCGGACACCTACGAGGTGGAGGTCGAGAAGTACTGCACCGGCTTCTTCGTCAGTGCAGAGGGAGAGATCGTGACTGCCGGCCACTGTGTCGAAGTCGACTCACAGGTCAGGCTTGCGGCTATCAACCTCACCCTGGACCAGCTGGCCGCCGAGGGCTCCGACGTCACGGGCCTGGAGGCGGCCGACCTGGAGTGGGAGACCAGCTTCTCGCGACCGCGAGCTCGGGTCGGCCAGCCCACCGGCGTGGCGGACGGGATCCTCAGCGGACAGGACATGCTGATTGCCCAGATCGTGGACTGGCAGTCGTTCGAGGATGGCGACAACGCGCTGCTGCGGGTCGCCGACCTGAAGCAGACGCCCGGCTTGCCCGTCAGCACCGATACCCCTTCGATGGGGCAGGAGGTCACGGCCATCGGATTCCCGGGTAGCGTCTCCGACGTCTCTGACGTGTCGCGACAGGCCCCCTCCTACAAGAGCGGGACGGTCAGCTCGAGGCAGTACACCGACCGAGGCGTGCCCAACACCGAGATCGACGCAGCCGTGTCGGGAGGCATGTCCGGCGGCCCGACCCTCGATGAGCAGGGTGGCGTGATCGGCGTCAACTCCTTCGGCATCGGAGGCGAGACCCAGCCGTTCAACTTCGTGACCGACACCGAGACCCTCCGGGACTTCTTGAGCCGCAACGGCGTCCAGCCGGCCGAACCCCTGGCGGCCGACCACGCCGACGGCGAGACGGCGGCCACCGCGACAGACGACACGGGTGAGGCGACCGCGACGGGTGACACGGGTAACGAAACCGCGGCTCCCGCCGCGTCGGTGTCGGCCGAGGACGTCGATCTCGCGGTCCAGCCGGTGGGGGACTCGGGCTCGGGTCCGTGGATGTGGGTGGCGATCGCCGCACTTGCCGCGTTCGTGGCTGCGGGTCTGGCCCTGGCCCTCTTGCTGATGCGTCCGGCGGCCAAGAGTTGAGCACGTGTCCCCCGGCCCGGCGGCCAGCAGGACGACGAGAGGATCGACCTCCCGCACTGCTGGTCGACCGGGCCTGCGCCGCGCTGCGCCCCGGCCCGGGTGGGCCCGCTTCGCGTGGCTCCCGAGGTCACCGGCGGCAGGCCCTGCTCGAGGTGACGTGGAGTCCGCGTAGGTTGGGGGTTCGCCGGGACGAAGGAGCACTGATGCGCAAAGGCCATCCCGAGGGCCCCGCTCTACCCGAGCGAGGTTCGGTGAGGTATGACGTGGCGGCCACGGTCGCCCGGCTGCGTGCCGACGTGCGAGGGCGGGTCGCCACCGACGCCGGGGCCAAGGCGCTGTATGCCGTGGACGCCAGCAACTACCGCGTGGTCCCCGACGCCGTGGTCACCCCGCTGGACCAGGACGACCTGGTCGCGACCCTGGCGGCCGCGCGGGAGACCAGCGCACCGACCGTGCTGCGCTCTGGTGGCACCACGATGGCCGGCAACGCGATCGGCGGGGTGGTCATCGACGTCTCCCGGCACCTCAACAGGATTCTCGACCTCGACCCGGTGGCCCGGACTGCCACCGTGCAGCCCGGCGTCGTGCTCACCGACCTGATGGCCGCCGCCCGTCCGCACGGGCTGACATTCGCCGCCGACCCGTCCTCGGCCAGCCGGGCCACGCTGGGCGGGATGATCGCCAACAACGCCTGCGGTGCACACTCGGTCGCCTGGGGCACCACGTCCGACAACCTGCTGGGCCTCGACGTGGTCACCGGGTCCGGGCAGCGGTTGTCGCTGACCTCGCCCGGTGCACCGCGCACCCTGGCGGAGATCGAGACCCTACCCGGCCCTGAGGGCGAGCTGACCCGCCGGCTCGGCGCTCTCGGCCAGCAGCACCGCCGGCTGATCGAGCGCAGGTTCGGCACGTTCTCCCGGCAGATCTCCGGCTATGCGCTGCAGCACCTGCTGCCCGAGCACGGCGTCGACGTGGCCCGGCTGTTGGCCGGCAGCGAGGGGTCACTCGGGACGACCCTGCAGGCCACCGTGCGGTTGGTCGAGCTGCCGGCGGCCAAGGTGCTGCTCGCTCTGGGGTTCCGCGACTCCGGGGCGGCGGCGGACTGCGTGCCGGTCGTGCTGCCGTACGGTCCGCTGACCATGGAGTCGATCAACGCGACGCTGGTCGACCGGTTGCCCACCGACGTGCGCCGGGCCGCGACCTCGGCCGGTCTGCCCGACGGGGTCGTGTGGCTGTTGGTGGAGGTGCCGGGGGACTCGATCGAGCAGGCAGGGACAGCTGCCGAGCGGATCGCCGAGGAGGTGCGTGACGTCATACCCGGGTCGACGGCCTCGGTCGTCACCGACCCGGCCGCGCAGCAGGTGCTGTGGCGCTGCCGCAGGGACGGCACCGGGCTGGCCACCCGCCGGGCCGACGGGGCGGAGGCGTGGTGCGGGTGGGAGGACGCCGCCGTGCCGCCGCAACGGTTGGGCGACTACCTTCGCGGGTTGGCGGAGGTGATGGGCCGCTACGGCTACTCCGGCGCGTCCTACGGGCACTTCGGCGAGGGGTGCATGCACATGCGGATCGACTTCGACTTCCTCACGCCGGCGGGGCGTGCGGCGTACCGGTCCTTCGTCGAGGAGGCCACCGACCTGGTGGTGGGGCTCGGCGGGTCGGTCTCGGGCGAGCACGGCGACGGGCGTGCCCGGGGGGAGCTGGTGACCCGGATGTACGGTGCGGAGACGATGGGTGTCTTTGCCCAGGTCAAGCAGATGTTCGACCCCGACGGCGTACTCAATCCCGGGGTGATCGTGGACCCCAGACCGGTCGACGCGGACCTGCGGCTGGCCGGGTCGGCGAGCCGGCGGCACGTCGCGACCCTGTTCTCCTATCCGGACGACGCCGGCGACTTCGCCCAAGCGCAGCGCCGGTGCGTCGGTGTGAGCAGCTGCCGGCAGACCTCCGGCGGGGTGATGTGCCCCAGCTATCAGGTCACCCGTGAGGAGCAGCACTCCACCCGCGGGCGGGCGCACCTGCTGTTCGAGATGCTCGAGGGCGACGTGATCACCGACGGGTGGCGCTCCACCGAGGTCCGCGACGCGCTCGACCTGTGCCTGTCCTGCAAGGGGTGTCTCAGCGACTGCCCGGTCAACGTGGACATGGCGACCTACAAGGCCGAGTTCACCCACCACCACTACCAGGGGCGGCCCTGGGCCCGGCCCCGGTCGCACTGGTCGATGGGGTGGCTGCCGCTGTGGGCGCGGGTGGCCGCACGGGCCCCAGGGGTGGTCAACGCGGTGACTTCCTCGCCGGCCGCTGGGCTGTTGCGCCGGCTCGGGGGGATCGCCCCGGACCGTGACATCCCCGCCTTCGCGCGGCGCTCGTTCCTGGACTGGTATGCCGATCACGAGCCGGCCGGAACGGGCGAGCGGGGGCCGGTGCTGCTGTGGCCGGACACGTTCGGCACCTACCTGTCCCCCGAGGTGCCGATCGCGGCGGTGCGGGTGCTGGAGGCGGCCGGGTTCGCGGTGCACCTGCCGACTGGTCCGGTCTGTTGCGGGCTGACCTGGGTCTCCACCGGCCAGCTCGGCGTGGCCAAGGAGGTGCTGCGTCGGTCGCTGCGCACGATCGCTCCGGCGCTGGAGGCGGGTGCGCCAATCGTGGGGCTGGAGCCGAGCTGCACCGCGATGCTGAGGCACGACGCGGCGCAGCTGTTGGGCGATGACCCGCTGGCGGCGCGGGTGGCGGCGCAGACAGTGACGCTCGCCGAGCTGCTGCGTGACCGGGCGCCGGACTGGACTCCACCGCAGGTCGGCGGGCAGGCCCTGGTGCAGGTGCACTGCCACCAGCACGCAGTGATGGGCTTCAGTGCCGACCGCGACCTGATGGCCGCAGCCGGTGTCGGGGTCACGATCCCAGACTCCGGGTGTTGCGGCCTGGCCGGCAACTTCGGCTTCGAGGCCGGGCACGAGGACGTGTCGCGCGCCGTGGGGGAGCGGGTGCTGTTGCCGGCTGTCCGCGAGGTCGACCCGTCCACCGAGGTCGTGGCCGACGGCTTCAGCTGCCGCACCCAGATCGCCGGCGAGACCCCTCGCCGGGCCCGGCACCTTGCCGAGCTGCTGGCTCGCGGCCTCAGGTAGAGCCAACGATCCTCAACACGACGCAGCGGCGGTCCACCGGGACGTCGGTCGTGCTCAGCTGCTCCACCATGACGCGAGTGCTCAGGCCGTCGATCTCGATCTCGCGGCGGAACGATGCGGCGCGTCGGCCGGTCGAGGTGGGAGCGACGATCCAGGTGGACAGGGGAAGATCATCGGACTGCACGACCACGGCATAGCGCGCCCCCGTTTGCGCGGGACCGCGGACCGCCTTCGCTGACTTCAGACGGTAGATGTCACCACGCACGAACTTCGTCCATCTCGGCAGCCAGAGCCGCGGACGCGGCGAGATCGTCTGGATCATCACGGAGGCTTTCGGCCTCGGCTCGCATGTGAGCACGGCGTCGCGTCCGCTCGGCTTCCAGGATCGCCGAGCAATGCAGCCTACGGTCGGCCTCATGGTGGAAGGATTGAAGTTGCGAGACGGCAGAGGAGGACAGTGCGATGGGCGACTACCAGATCAGAGCGTTGACGAGCCGGACCTGGGACGCGTTCGCCGACCTGTGCGTCAGGAACAACGGCGGGGGGACGGGCGGCTGCTGGTGCTGCTGGTTCCACAACTCGACCATGGCGGACAAGCGCGAGTGCGGGGGCGATGACTGGCGCGGCTACAAGGAGCGGTTGGTGCGCGAGGGAAGGGCGCATGCCGCGTTGGTGTTCGACGGCGAGACCGCGGTGGGCTGGTGTTAGTACGGCACTCCGGAGGAGCTGCCGGGCATCTTCCACCGCAAGGAGGTCGAGTCAGCCGGTGTGCCGTTGCCGGACTACCGGTTGACCTGCTTCTTCGTCGACCGGCGGTGCCGACGCAAGGGTGTGGCCACAGCCGCCCTCGACGGCGCGCTGGCGCTGATCGCGGCCGATGGGGGCGGGCTCGTGGAGACCTACCCTCGAGAGACCAGCGAAGTGGCAGTCAGATGAGCAGCAGACGAAGGGCCGCCAGGGCGTAGGTGCGCGCGGCGGTGACCAGGTCGTCGACGCCGACCGACTCGTCGGGACGGTGGGCCTGCTCGTTCACCGATCCCGGCCCGAGCACCACCACCGGCATGCTCCACTGGGTTGCCACGAAGCCGCCGTCACACGCAGCCGTCCAGCCTCCCAACGGCAGTCCCGGGCCACCGGCTGCCCGCGCGGCGCCATCGATGGCCGAGACCAGCGCATGCTCGGCCGGGGTCTCGAAGCCCGGCATGTCCATCGGTGAGTCAACGGTGTAGGAGAGCCCACGCTCGCCCAGCCTCAGCCGGTCCAGGCGGCCGCGCGCCGCGGCCAGGACGTCTTCGATCCGCTCCCCGGGCAGCAGCCGGCGGTCGACCCCGAGCCGACACTCGGCGGGCACGACCGAGCCGCCGGTGCCCCCGTGGACCGTGCCGACGTTGAACGTCGGCGGACCCACCAGCGGATGCGCCTGAGCGGCCAGCTCGGCATGCCAGCGCTCCAGCTCCGCCACGATGGCCGCGGCACCGGAAATCGCGTTGCGCCCGTCGTCGGGTCGACCCGCGTGGGTGGCGACCCCGGTGACGGTGATGTCGAGATAGCAGGCGCCGCGGGCGGCGATGATCGTCTGCAGGTCGGTCGGCTCGGCCACGACGCAGCCCAGCAGCTCCGGGCGCTGCGGGCGGGCGATCCACTCGCGCACCCCGATGCCGTTCTGCTCCTCGTCAGCAAGAGCGGCCAACAGCACCGGGCCGATGAGCTGCACCCCCGAAGTACGCAGCGCACGCATCGCCACCAGTGCCGCAGCGAGGCCGCCCAGCATGTCGGCGCTGCCGCGCCCGTAGAGCCATCCGTCGCGCACCTCGCCGCCGAACGGATCGACACTCCAGCCGTCGCCGACCGGGACCACGTCGGTGTGTCCGAGCACCAGCAGACCGGGGCCGTCGCCGCCCGGCAGGATCACCTCGACGTTGGGCCGTCCCGGCTCGACGTCCCAGGCGTGGACGTCGAGCCCTGCGCTCTGCGCCCACTCGGTCAGCACGTCCGCGGTGGCCTGCTCCTGCCCCGGCGGGTTCTCACCCGGTGCCTGCACCAGCCGCTGGGTCGCTTGGACGACCTCGTCGAGGTCGATCAGGTCGAGCACCTGCTGCTCGAGAGTCGAGAGCGGGACGGGACGCTCCGTCATACCGCTGCGCCGGCCAGCTCGTCGACCGCCCGGCGCAACCGGGCCACGCCCTCGTGGATCCGCGCCGGCGGGGTGGTCGCGAAGCAGACTCGCAGGGCGTCCGGGAAGCGCCGGCTCGGCGAGAACGCGTTGCCCGGGATGTAGGCGACGCCGTGGGCGAGGGCGACCTCGAAAAGTGCCTCGGTATCGATGGCAGCGTCGATCTCCGTGTTGTTCTCAGGGCTGTCGAAGGTGATCCACAGGAAGAAGCCGCCGTCGGGGTCAGTCCACCGCGCCATGCCGCCGAAGTGCTCGGTCAGCGCCTCCTGCATGGCCTCCTTGCGCTCCCGGTATGCCGTGCGCGTGCGGGCCAGGTGCTCAGCCAGGTAGCCGCCGCGCAGGAAGCCCTCGACCAACCGCTGTGCGGGCAGGTTGGTGCAGGTGTCCATCGCCTGCTTGGCGCTGATCAGCAACGGCTGCAGCGACGGGTCGGTGTCGACCCAGCCCACCCGCAGGCCAGGGGCGATGATCTTGCTGAAGGTGCGCACCGAGAAGACCAGCGGGTCGCCGGCGGCGAGCTCGTGCAGGGAGGGTACCGGGTCGCCGGCGAAGCGCAGCATGCCGTAGGGGTCGTCGTCGATGACCACCGCGCCCCACTCCCGGGCCAGGGCGAGCAGCCGGTGCCGCCGGTCCAGGCTCAGCGAGGCGCCCGAGGGGTTCTGGAAGGTCGGGACGGTGTAGATCACGGTCGGGGTCTTGCCGGTGCGCTCGGCCTGCCCGCGCAGGTCCTCGACGTCCATGCCGTGCTCGTCGACCGGGATCTCCAGCAGGTCGGCCTGGTAGGACAGCGCCGTCGCGCTGCCGTTGGTGTAGGTCGGGGACTCCACCGCGACCACGTCTCCGGGGTCGACGAAGAGCTTGCAGGCCAGGTCCAGCCCCTGCATGCCCCCGGAGGTGATGGTGACCCGGTCGAGCGCGGTGGCGTCGGTGGTGTCGGCGAGCATGTCGACCAGTGCCTCGCGCAGCGGGAGGTCGCCCTCGGTGGCGGCGTAGTCGAAGGCGTCCGCCCGGTCGACTCCCAAGGCGGTGCGGGCCACCTCGGCCAGGGCCGCGGTGGGGATGGCGTCGGCGGCGGGGGAGCCCATCGCGAAGCGCACGATGTCGTGGGTCTGCTTGGCCAGCAGCGAGGTGCTGGAGTCGATCACCGAGCCGACCAGCCCGGAGGTGCGGTCGGCCAGCGGCAGCCCGGCCGTGCCGGTGGCGGGGGCAGTGGTGGTCGTGCTCATGGTGACTCCTTCGTCGTGCGGTCGTCGTGCGGTCGTCGTGCGTTGTCTCTGGTATGCGGTCGTCTCGTCAGGGCTTCACGGTCAGTTCGGGCGGCAGGTCGGTCAGCAGCTCGGCGTGGTCGGCCTGGACGAGGACGGACTGCGACACCTCATACCCCCAGCCCTCCATCCACATCCCGAGGATCACGTGGAAGGCCATCCCGGCCCGCAGCACGGTCTGCTCCTCGCTGCGCAGGCTCACCGTGTGCTCACCCCAGTCGGGGGGATAGCCGATGCCGATCGAGTAGCCGATCCGTGACTCCTTGGTCAGCCCGTGCCGCCCGATGGTCGTCGTGAAGGCACGGTGCACCTCGGCTCCGGTGACCTCGTCGCGGATCACGTCGAGGGCTGCGACCAGCCCCTCGGCCGTGGCTCCGGCGCAGTGTGCCAGCCGGGCCGGCGGATGCCCCAGGCTGACGGTGCGGGCCAGCGGCGCGTGGTAGCGGTGGTAGACCCCGGCGAGCTCGATCGTCGTCGCCTCACCGGCCCGCAACGGCAGGTCCGACCAGGTCAGGTGAGGGGTGCCCGCGGTCTCGCCGGTGGGCAGCATCGGCACGATCGCGGGGTAGTCGCCGCCCAGCGTGCGCGCCCCGAGGGTCTGGGCGTGCTGCACCTCGGCCACCACGTCGCACTGCCGCCGGCCGACCTCGATGCCGTCGATGGCGATCTGCATCACCTTGTTGGCGATGTCGCCGGCCACCCGCAGCTGCTCCTGCTCGGCGGGCGACTTGATGACGCGCACCCAGTTGACCAGCTCGTGGCTGTCCACGATCGTCGCACTCGGCAGCGCGGACCACAGTGCCAGGAAGCCGCGCGCGGTGAAGTAGTGCGCGTCGAGCTCCGCCGCGACCACCGCCTCGGGGTGGTCACGCAGCAGGCCGAGGTCGAGCGCCCGCTCAGCGATCCAGTCATAGGGGTGCACGTCGGGGCGGTGCACCAGGGTCTCCGGATACCCGTGCACCTGCTGCGCCGGCAGGTATGCGGTGTGCTGGGCCCCCTGGGCGTCCATCGCCCGGGCAAACAGGTGGGGCGGCCCGGTCGCGGGCACGATCAGGCACTGTGGCATGTAGAACGACCAGGCGTTGTAGCCGGTCAGGTAGTACAGGTTGGCCGGGTCCGACACGAGCAGGACCGCGAGGCTGCGCTGCGCCATGACCTCCTGCACGCGCGCGAGCCGAGCGGCGTACTCGCGGCCCTCGTGCTGCGACTTCTCGCCACTGACTTCGGCGGTCATCCGGATGCCCCGACGTCCCGGCATGCACGGGTGGGTCCCGCGACGTCGACCAGGGACTGGCCGTCGCCGACCAGTCGCAGCCCCACTGCCGCCAACGCCGACCACAAGGTGACCTGGTTGGCGCTGAGCACGGGGATGCCGTGCTCAGCCTCCATCGGGGCCAGCAGGTCGTAGGTCGGCACGTTGGTGCAGGAGATGAACACCGCGTCGGCGTCCGCGTGTGCGCAGCGACCGACCAGCGCGGTGACCTCGGCCGGGGGGAGTCTCCAGACGTGCTCGGTCAGGCCCAGGTGGGAGCAGGAGACGACCTCGACGCCCGCCGCGGCCAGGAAGGTGCACAGCCGCGTGGTGACCGCTGCGTCGTAGGGCGTGGCCACGGCCAGCCGGCGCACGCCGAGCCCGGCGAGTGCCTGCAGCAAGGCGCCACTGGTGGTGACGGCCCGGGGCACGCCGGCCGACTCGATCGTCTGCCGTAAGCGAGCCTCGCCGTCGAGGCCGTGCACGAAGGAGCCCGACGTGCAGGCGTAGGCGACCACGTCGGGGCAGGTCACGCTCAGGCTGCGGGCACACGCGGTGAGCATCGGACCCCCGCTGACCGCCTCGGCCTGGTCGACCGAGACCGGCAGGTCGTGGTGCGGGGTCCGGGTCAGCAGCAGGTTGACCGAGTCCGGGACCCAGCGCCACAGCTCACGGTCCAGGGCGAAGTCGTAGGGCGCGATCACCCCCACGCCGAGCGCGGCTGCGGTGGGGCCACCTTGCGCGCAGTCGCGTGCCCCCGTGCCGACATGCTGCTCCATGACGCCATCCTGACGGGTGGAGAGGATTGTTGACAATCCGACACCTCGATCCTACGTTGGCGCCGTGGCCACCCTCCCTGTGATCGTCGTGCTGGGCGAGCACGCCGACGACCGGCCGTCACACCTGGAGGCGCTCGAGGGTCGGGTGGAGCTGCGGGTCACCGGCACCGCGGGCCTCGCCGAGGCGATGCACGGAGCGCAGGGTCTGCTGCTGTGGGACTTCTTCTCCAGCGCCCTGCGCGACGTGTGGGACCAGTGCGATGCGTTGCGATGGGTGCACGTCGCCGCAGCGGGGGTCGACCGGCTGGTCTTCCCCGAGCTGGCCGCCTCCCATGTGGTCGTGACCAACGCGCACGGCGTCTTCGACCGCCCGATCGCGGAGTACGTGTTGGGCGCCGTCCTTGCCCACGCCAAGCAGACGCACCCCAGCGCTGACCTGCAGCGACGGCATACCTGGGAGCACCGGGAGACCCGCAGCACAACTGGCGCCCGGGCCCTGGTGGTCGGCACGGGGGGCATCGGGCGCGAGATCGCGCGACTGCTGGGCGCCGTCGGTATGCAGGTCACGGGGGCCGGGCGGACGGCCCGCACCCGCGACCCCGACTTCGGGGAGGTGGTTGCCAGCGCCGACCTCGCCCGGCATGCCGGCGACGTCGACTACCTGGTCAACGCCGCCCCGCTGACCCCGGCCACCCGGGGGCTGATCGACGCCGCCGTGTTGGCCGCGCTGCCGGCGCACGCACACCTGGTCAACATCGGGCGTGGTGAGTCCGTGGTGACCGACGACCTCGTGGCGGCCCTGCGGGACAGGCAGCTGGACGGCGCCACCCTGGACGTCGTGGACCCCGAGCCGCTGCCGCTCGGCCATCCGCTGTGGGACCTGCCCGGTGTGGTGATCACGCCGCACATGAGCGGCGACGTGGTCGGCTGGCGCGCAGCCCTGGCCGACCAGTTCGTCGACAACGCGCAGCGTTGGCTCACCGGCGAGCCGTTGCGGGGAGTGGTCGACACGAGGCTCGGCTACGTCCCGGGAGCCGGTCGTGGTTGAGGGCTCCGAGCTTGCCGGGACATCGGTGCGGTGGCTCACCGCCACGCAGCTGCACAAGGGGTATGCGGCGGGCACGCTGGACCCCGTGGAGGTCTGCGAGCAGGTGCTCGCCGCGATCGAAGAGCTCGACGACCAGCTCAACGCGTTCGTCAGCGTGCACCGCGACGAGGCGCTGGCCGCCGCGACGGGCTCCCGACGACGCTTTGAGCAGGGCCGAGCGCTGGGCCCGGCGGACGGGATACCGACCTGCATCAAGGACATCCTGCTGACCCGCGGGCACCCGACCTTGCGCGGCAGCACCCTGGTCGAGGCCGCGGGCCCGTGGACCGAGGACGCCCCGGCCGTGGCCCGGCTCCGCGAGGGCGGCGCCGTGCTCCTCGGGCGCACCACCACGCCGGAGTTCGCCTGGAAGGGCACGACCGACTCGATCCGGCACGGGGTGACGACCAACCCGTGGGACCCGGGCCGCACGGCCGGGGGCTCCAGCGGAGGCTCGGCGTCAGCGGTTGCGGCAGGGATGAGCACGTGGTCGGTCGGCACGGACGGCGGCGGTTCGGTGCGGATCCCCGCGGCGTTCACCGGCACGGTGGCGCTCAAGCCGACCTACGGCCGGATCCCGCTGTGGCCGGCCAGCCCCTACGGCACCCTGTCCCACGCCGGCCCGATGACCCGCTCGGTGCGCGACGCGGCGACGCTGCTGGATCTCATCGGGGTGCCCGACGACCGGGACTGGTCACACCTACCGACGGCCGGTATGCCGTCCCTGGCCGGTCTGGACGACGGCGTCGCCGGACTGCGCGTGGCCTTCTCGCTGTCGCTGGGTTGGGATGGTGTCGACGAGGGTGTGTCCGCGGTCGTGACGCAGGCGGTGCAGGTGCTCGCCGACGCCGGTGCGGTCGTGGAACAGGTCGACCCGCCGCTGGGCGAGCGGGCCGTGCTCGAGCATGCGTTCCATGTGCTGTGGTTCACCGGGGCCGCCAAGGTGCTACGCGGCTACGGCGAGGACGTGCTGGACCGGGTCGACCCTGGCCTGGCCCGGCAGGTGCGCCGGTATGCCGACTGCTCGGCCCAGGACTACCTGGATGCCGTGTCGGTGCGGATGGAGCTGGGCCGGGCGATGGGGGCGTTCCACCGCGACCACGACGTGCTGGTGTGTCCGACCATGCCGGTCGCCGCGTTCTCCACCGATCGGCAGTCGCCTCCCGGCTGGTCCAGCGACCTGTGGACCTCGTGGGCCGCGCTGACCTATCCGTTCAACATGACCCAGCAGCCGGCGCTGAGTGTGCCGTGCGGGCTGGTTGCCGACGGCGGGCACGCGGGACTGCCCGTGGGCCTGCAGGTGGTGGGCGCACGACATACCGACGCGTTGGTCCTGCGGGTCGGGCAGGCCTACGAGCAGGCGACCCGTTGGCACACCCTCCGGCCACCAAGGTCAACCGGCGCGTCCACCGGCATGTCCACCGGCGCATCCAGCGCGACGCCGACCCCCTCGACCACGGGAGACCCCTGATGAGCACCTCGATCCGGATCACCCTGGTGCAGCGCGGCGTGAGCGCGGTGGCGCAGCTGCTGGAGGCGGAGGCGCCCCGAACGTGCGCTGCGGTGCTCGCTGCCCTGCCGCTGGAGGCGCAGGTCTATCACGGCAAGTACGCCCGCAACGAGATCTACGGGCTCTTCCCCGGGCTTCCCGACCCGGACCCTGGACGGGAGAACACCACCATCACCCCGATCCCCGGCGACCTGTGCTGGTTCACCTTCTCCGGCAACGACCTCGGCAACCCCGCCTACGGCTACGAGGGCGAGCAGGAGCACCGCGCTCAGGGCGCGATCGTCGACCTCGCGATGTTCTACGGCCGCAACAACCTGTTGGTCAACGGCGACCAGGGTTGGGTGCCCGGCAACGTGTTCGGGACAGTGGTCGAGGGTCTGGCGCAGATGGCCGCCGCCTGCCAGGACCTGTGGCTGGGTGGGGTCCGAGGGGAGACGCTGCGCTTCGAGCGCGTCAGCTGGACCGGGTTGTCCCCGTCACATGACACAGTGGAGTCATGAGTCAACCAGCAGGGTGGTACGACGACCCCGAGGACGCCGAGGTGTTGCGCTACTGGGACGGAGTCCAGTGGACCACGCACACCAGTCCACGGCGCCTGCCAGGGTTGAGGCAGACCGGCACCGCGCAGGGCCAGGGCCAGGGGTCCTCGGCCCACGGCCAGGGTTACGGCAGCTCCTCGCAGGGCGGGCAGCAGTCCGGCGGTGGTCAGCAGTACGGTTCAGGTCAGCAGTATGGAGGGCCGCAGCACGGCGGTGGACAGTCGCAGGACCCCTACGGCGGCGGTTGGGGCCAGTCCGCTCCGGAGTACTACGGCGGGCAGGCCCGGGCGACGACGCCGGACGGCCAGCCACTCTCCGGTTGGTGGCGCCGGTTCTTCGCCCGCATCATCGACGGCATCCTGGTGGGTGTCCTCACTGCGCTGCTCATCCCGATCTTCACCCCGGATCTCATTGGCGGCTTCAGCGATTTCGTGGATGAGATGTTCACCGCGGCCCAGGCGGGACAAGCGATGACGACCACGTTGCCGGCCGGCATCAACTCCCAGCTCGTCACGATCGGACTGGTCTCGGCCGTGCTGGCGCTGGTCTACGAGATCGTCATGCTCAAGGTGGCCTCGGGCACCCTCGGCAAGCTGGCCCTGGGGATAAGGGTGCGGCTGCGCGACGAGCCCGGCCCCCTCGGCTGGAGCACCAGCGCCATCCGCGGCCTGGTCTGGGAGGGTCCGGGACTGCTCGGCAACCTGCCCTTTATCGGGTTGCTGGCCGGTCTGTTCTCCCTGCTCAACGGGCTGTGGCCGTTGTGGGACTCCAAGAAGCAGTCCCTCAACGACAAGATCGCCAAGACCAACGTGGTCCGCAAGTCATAGCGGTTCCCGCAGGTCCTGACAGTAGGCGGTCAGTGGGCGGGCGCGATCCGTCCGCTGACCTCGCCGAGCCCGATGACCGACCCTGCCGGACCGGGCGCCGTGGCGCTGATGGTGACCTCGTCGCCGTCCTGCAGGAAGGTCCGGGTGCTGCCGTCGTCGAGCGTGAGCGGCTCGGTGCCGTTCCAGGTCAGCTCCAGCAGCGAGCCCCGGGTGTCCCGGTCGGGACCCGAGGTCGTGCCGGAGGCGAACAGATCGCCGTCGCGCAGAGCGGCGCCGCCCACGGTGAGGTGGGCCAGCATCTGTGCCGGCGACCAGTACATCGTGGCGTAGGGCGGCCGCGAGAGGAGGGAGCCGTTGACCCGGACCTCCATCGTGATGTCGAGGCCGTATGACGACTCCGCCGGCCCGCGCAGGTAGTCCAGCGGGGTGGGATCCTGGTCCGGCAGCGGCACCCGCGCCTGAGCCAGCGCCTCCAGCGGCGTCACCCAGGCAGCCAAGCTGGAGGCGAACGACTTGCCCAGGAACGGGCCGAGCGGGACGTACTCCCAAGCCTGGATGTCGCGGGCCGACCAGTCGTTGAAGAGCGCGACACCGAAGACGTGCTCCATCGCCTGCGCCACCGGCACCGGGGCGCCGACGTCGGTCGCGCCGCCCACAACGAAGCCGAGCTCGGCCTCGATGTCCAGCTTGACGCTCGGGCCGAAGATCGGCGCGGGGTCGGCGGGGCCCTTGCGCTGGCCGACGGGCCGCACGATGTCGGTGCCTGAAACCACGACCGTCGAGCTGCGTCCGTGGTAGCCGATGGGCAGGTGCTTCCAGTTGGGGGTCAGCGCGTCGCCGTCGGGCCGGAACATGGACCCGACGTTGGTGGCGTGGTGCTCGCTGGCGTAGAAGTCGACGTAGTCGGCCACGCTGATCGGAAGGTGCATCCTCACCTGGTCACAGGGGTGCAGGTGGGCCTCGGTGAGGTGGTGCGCCTCCCGGCGCGGAGTCGTGCCGTCGTCAGCGGGGCGGCCCGCGTCGGTGAGCAGCTGCTGCAGCCACACCCGAGCGGTCGCCCAGACCGCGGGGCCTTGGGCCAGGAACGCGTTGAGCGTGGGCTGCTGCACGGCGATGGCCCAGTCGACGCCGGCCTCCCGGGTCACCGCGCCCAGGTCGAGCACCGAGTCGCCGAAGCGGACGCCGATCCGGTGCCGGTCCGGGCGGTCCGGAGTGCTGAACACCCCGTAGGGCAGGTGGTGGATTCCGAACGGGTGGTCGGCGGGCAGATCGAGCCGGGCGGACGTCATACGAGCTGCTCCTGGAGTTCATCGGGGGGCAAGGATCGGCACATCGGACGGGCAGGACGGTCAGCGGTCGGGAGGGTCCGGCGCGGCCAGCAGGCCAAGGTCGGCGAGCTCGGTGAGCGGGTCCAGCACCCCGCAGCAGCCGTATGACGTGAAGGCGGATCGCAGATCATGCTGCTGAGCAGGGGTGAGGTCGCTCAGCTGACCAGCCAGAGGTGCGCTGTCGGTGCGCTCGAGGAGCCGGGCGATCTCGTTGACCGACGCACCGGTGTGGGCAGCGTGGGTGGCCAGCAGCACGTTGACCACGCCGTGCTCACGCACAGCGGCCGGTTCCGCGGAGGTGGAGGAGGTGTTCCAGGTGCTGGTGGTGGTGGCGATCGCGTGGTGCACGCCGCCGGTGAGCTTGAACGGCAGGTCGTGCTGTCGGCAGGCCGCGATGAAGCCGGCCAGGTCCAGCGCGCTCGGCACGGGCGTCTCAGCGGTCTGCTGCGTACGCAGCTTGGCGATGACTGCGTGCCCGTCGCCCCGTGCCGACGCGACCTCGTCGAGGGCACGGTCGCGTTCGTCGGGCACCCGGGACACCTCGACTGCCAGCGGCAGATTGTGCTGCAGCCCCGACTCCCAGCCGTGGCCATGCGCGATCTCCAGGCCGGTCAGGGTCACGTCGGGAATGGCAGCCAGCGCGGTGATCGCCGGCACCACATCGCGAGCCGGGGTTTCGGCGCGGGCGATCAGGACGACCTGCACCGGCGCACCGGGCACCCCGACGGCCGCGACCCGGGCCAACTCAGCCGCGTGCGCAGGTGCGACGAGCAACGGCCCGACACACTCGGCATACGCTCCGTCGAGCAGCGCGCGATGGTCCAACCATGCCCGGTCGACCGGGCTCAGGCCGGGCGGGAAGACCGCTGCGTCCTCGACCAGCCGGGCGCACCACGGCGGCACGGGGAGCGTCGTTGACATGCCGGGCACGCTACTGGAAGGTGAGGCAAGATCGTCGGGACGGGGATCGAGACGCCGAGGAGGTCCGACTTGTGGCTTACTACCGCGCCCAGGGCAGCATCCCGCCCAAGCGGCACACCCAGCACCGTGCGCCGGACGGTGGCCTCTACTACGAGGAGCTGATGGGGGAGGAGGGCTTCTCCTCCGACTCCTCGTTGCTCTACCACCGCAACATCCCGTCGGCGATCGCCGAGTCCCGGGCGTGGGACGTCGGGGACATGGCGACCCGGCCCAACCACCCGCCCACTCCGCGACACCTCAAGCTGCACGACCTCTTCGCCGACGCCACCGAGCGCGGGGGGGTGGACGTCGTGACCGGCCGGCGACTCGTGCTGGGCAACGGCGATGTGCGCTTGCTCTATGTCGTGGCCGACACCCCGAGCCCGTTCTACCGCAACGGCATCGGCGACGAGTGCGTGTATGTGGAGCGAGGCGGGGCGCGGGTCGAGACGGTGTTCGGGGTCTTCGAGGTGACTCAGGGTGACTATCTGGTGATCCCGCGGGCCACCACGCACCGGTGGATTCCCGCGGTCGAGGGGGACGACGGCTACACCGAGCCGCTGCGGGCCTACTGCATCGAGGCGACCAGCCATATCGGGCCGCCGAAGCGCTACCTGTCGAAGTTCGGCCAACTGCTGGAGCACGCGCCCTACTGCGAGCGCGACCTGGTCGGCCCGCACGGCCCACTGCTCGCCGAGGACATCGGTGCCGCCGCCGGCGAGCACACGGAGGTCTACCTCAAGCACCGGGGGACGGGGGAGGGCTCGTCCGGAGGGTTGGTCGGCACCGTCCACACGCTGCCCTTCCATCCGCTCGACGTCGTCGGCTGGGACGGCTGTCTCTATCCCTTCGTGTTCAACCTCTCCGACTTCGAGCCGATTACCGGACGGGTGCACCAACCGCCGCCGGTCCACCAGGTCTTTGAGGGCTCGGGCTTCGTGGTGTGCAACTTCGTGCCGCGCAAGGTCGACTACCACCCGCTGTCGATCCCGGTGCCGTACTACCACTCCAACGTCGACTCCGATGAGATCATGTTCTACGTCGACGGTGACTACGAAGCCCGTAAGGGCTCGGGGATCGGCAAGGGCTCGATCTCAGTGCACCCGGGCGGGCACCCGCACGGTCCGCAACCCGGAGCGACGGAGGCCTCGATCGGCGTTGAGTACTTCGATGAGCTGGCCGTGATGGTCGACACTTTCCGGCCCTTGGAGCTCGGCGAGGCGGGGAGGGCAGTGGACGACGGGCAGTATGCGGCGTCCTGGCACCGCGGCTTGCATGCCCGGTCTGAGGGGGACCCCGCTGATCGCAGTCGCGACTCGCGCCGCGGCGGCGATGATGAAGGCGACGAGCCTGGAAGCAGCGAGGTCTTCACCACCAGCTGATGCTGCCCCGGGGCGCTCCCGCCCTCGGGCGCTCCTGCCCTCGGGCGCTCTTGACCCCCCGTGCTGCCGGACCGCATCGGGGAGTCGCCGCCGAGTGCGAATCGCCGCCTGTGGACGTGCCTGTGCGCCCGGCCCGTGTGGGGGTCGGGCGGGGGCGGGGTGGTCATAGGTGCCAGGTGACGCCGGTGGCATCGACGGTCGCTCTCAGGTCTTTGGTGTGCACGATGGTGTGGTGTCGCCCGCAGAGCAGGGCGAGGTTGAGGATG
>NZ_JBPCKQ010000219.1:0-5228 GCF_051004135.1 Ornithinimicrobium sp. | reverse complement strand
TGGTGCACTGGGTGGGGCGTCGGGGGGTTCCTGGATGTGGTGGGGGGTGACCCAGTGTTGCACCCGCCGCCGGCGCAGCCCCAACAGGTCGCAGGCTTTGGACAGGGGCCAGCCGGCTTGCGTGGCGTGCTCGACCAGACCCAGCAGCACGTCCTTGATCGACGCGTCGACTCGGTGAGTGTGCCAGTCTGAAGTGGCCCCACTTGGAGCAGTAGTGCTGGCTTGAAGTGGCCCCACCCTCGACCCCCAACTGGTCCTCTACCGTCCGAGTTGTCTGGCAAGGCAACTACGGATGTGGAGGGTGAAGGAGATGTCGAGAGTGGAGCAGTTCGAACGTATCCGACGAGACCGTCGGGATGAAGAGATGTCGGTCCGGGAGCTCGCGCGCAAGCACGGAGTGCACCGGCGCACGGTCCGTGCAGCACTGGGCGCCGCGGTGCCGCCGGCCCGGAAGGTCCCGGCCCGGTCCGCGCCGGTGCTAGGCCCGCACGTGGCCACGGTCAGGGCCTGGTTGGTCGCGGACCAGGGTGCACCGCGCAAGCAACGGCACACCGCCCGCCGAGTGTGGCAGCGGTTGATGGAGGAGGAAGGGGTGGTGGTCGCCGAGTCCTCCGTGCGGAACCTGGTCGCGTCCCTGAAGGCCGAGATCGGCCTGGGCCGGGCCCAGGTGATGATCCCGCAGACCCACCCGCCGGCCCGTGAGGCCGAGGTCGACTTCGGTGAGTTCCAGGCCGTCATCGCCGGGGTGGTGATGCGGGTGTGGATGTTCTGCCTGCGGCTGTCGCACTCGGGCAGGGCGGTGCACGTCGCGTACGCCAACCAGGCCCAGGAGTCCTTCCTGGACGGGCACGTGCGGGCCTTCGCGGCCCTGGGCGGGGTTCCGGTCGGGATGATCCGGTACGACAACCTCAAGCCGGCGGTGATCCGGTGCGCGCTGGGCCGGGAACGGTTGGAGAACGACCGGTTCGTGGCGATGCGGTCGCACTACCTGTTGACTGAACTAACTGCCGCATAACCCCAGGTCATCGGCCCGCGTGTCGTGTCCTGCTCGTTGGCCTGAGGGGTGTAGACCTCTGCTTATGAGGCAGGAGCAAGGCACGTCGGCTGACTTGGCCGGGCTGGTGGTGCCCGTGGTCGGTGGGCTCATGAAGACAGGTGAAGTCCTGGAGCCGTATCGCCTGCTCGATGCCGAGGGTGTGTCCGTCGAACCCGTCGCGGTGTACTTCCGGGAGTTGCAGGCGGCGGACCGGTCTGTGGCCACGATCAGGTCCTACGGGATGGATCTGCTGCGGTGGTTCCGGTTCCTGTGGGCGGCTGGGGTGTGCTGGGATCGGGCGAGCAGCGCGCAGGCGCGGGACTTCGCACGTTGGCTCCAGTTGGGAGCTCAGGACCGGGCGCCGTACTCGCGATCGGTGCGGGCGCATAGCGAGACGGTGCTGCGTGGCTTCTATGACTATCACCGGGACGAGGGCACCGGGCCGGTGCTGAACCCCTTCTCGCTGGACCGGTCTCGTCGCGGCAGGCGGGCCCATGCTCATCACAACCCGATGGCCCCGCACCGTGGCGAGAGGATCGGTCGGTATCGGCCGGTCGTGGCTTCTCGGATTCCACGCAGCGTTCCCGATGATGAGTTCAACGAGATCTTCGCCCGGTTGCCCTCGGACAGGGATCGGGCACTGGTGGCCTTCTACGTCTCCACCGGGGCGCGTGCCTGCGAGCTGTTGTCGGTGCGTCAGGGTGGGGTGGCTCCGGGCCGTCAGCTGATCACCGTGGTACGCAAGGGGTCGGGGGCCTCGCAGCAGCTGCCTGCATCGTCGGATGCGTTCGTGTGGTTACGGCTGTACCAGCTCCAGGTGGAGGGGCTGGTCCCCTCGGGCCGGCAGGAGCCGTTGTGGTGGACGTTGCGCCGCCCGGTCCGCCCGTTGACTTACCACGGGGTGCATCGGATGTTCGAGCGGGTCACCGCGCGGGCAGGGACGAGGGCAACTTTGCACTCGTTGCGCCACACCGCCGCCTACCGGATGGCCGAAGATCCCACACTTCCGCTCACCGACGTCCAGGCCGTCCTGGGGCACGCCTTGTTGAGTACCACTCAGATTTACCTGACCCCCCGCAAAGAGGACGTGATTCGTCGGGTGCTGACCCATCACGAGGAGCAGAGTCGTCGGGCCGCCGAGCGACCGGTCCCGCCCGCCGCGCCGGGCTATCGCCCAGAGACCCTCGATGTCCTCTTCGGCGGGCCAGTTTCGTGAGCGTCGCCGCCCCGGCCCGGCCCAGCGAGCCCCTCCAGGCATGCCGAGCCGAGTCGCCCGGTGAGGAGCGCTTCGCAGCACGCCCGCGTGGCCGGGTGTGGCCCAGGACGGCATTGTCTGCACAGGAGGCCGAGGAGGTGCTGCACTCCGTGCCGTTCCTCGGCGCCGACCGCGCCCAGGAACGGGTCATCGGAATCCGGTTGTTGTTGCAGTGGTTGGGTGCCCAGCCCGGCCGGACGTGGCAGGAGCGGTGGGAAGCCAGCGGCGCGGACGCGGCGGGTCGTCACTGGCGCCAGGTGCCCAGCGCCTGGCTGGCCGAGCGCGGCCACGTGACATGGCGCCGCGACACCGTGATCGAGACGGTTCCGATGGCGATCGGGGCCGACCTGCTGCGCCCGTCGGTGTCCTGGCTGGTCGACGGGGGCGGTGCCCGTGGCGGCTTGCTGGTCCGCCACCTGGCCGCCGTCCGCGACCCCGACGGATTCACCAGACTGCGGCAGCTGTGCCGCGGCGAGGCCAGCATCTCGACTGCCCTGGCATCACAGAGCGCCTACCGTTGCGCGTTGATCCTGGCGGCCAAGGGTGGCCAGCTCGCCGACGTCGTGTTCGGGGATGCCCTCGAGCTCTTCGACGCCGAGGACCGGGCCCGCGCCAAACCTGGGGTGGGCCGCTCGGCCTATTGCCGGATCATGAGCGAGTTGGGCATATTCGAGGCGCAAGCGTCGGCCTTGATCCGCCGGCGCCGCACCGGTGGGCAACACACCCCGCAGGAGCTGATCGACCGGTACGGCATCGTCCACGCTGCGGTGCGTGACCTTCTGGTGGAGTACCTGCGCGAGCGTCAGCCCGCCCTGGACTACACGAGCCTGGAGTCGCTGGTCTACTTCCTCGGCAAGCTGTTCTGGGCAGACATCGAGACCCACCACCCGGGCATCGAGGACCTCAGGCTCCCCCGTGAGGTTGCCGATGCCTGGAAGCAGCGGCTGCGCACGGTCAGCAAGAGCAGCACCACAGCAGGCGGTGTGAGCACGAAGGTCACGGTGCCCAGGATCAACTACCGGGAGTGTTTGACTCCGGTCCGGGCCTTCTACCTCGACCTGGCGCACTGGGCGGTGGAGGACCCCGGCCGCTGGGGTCCGTGGGTGGCCCCCTGCCCGGTCGGTGAGGAAGAAGTCGACCGGCGCAAGGACAAGCAGCACCGCAAGTCCCGCATCGATGCCCGCACCCGCGAACGGCTTCCCGTCCTACCGGCCCTGGCCCGCGGCGTCGCCGAGCACCGCATCGCCGCCGAGGCCATCCTGCGGGCCGCGGCAGAAGCCGGGCCCGGGCAAACGCTCATCCTCGAGCAAACCACCGTGGTCCGGACCGCCTCCGCCCGCGGCACCCCCGACACCGTCTGGGTGGCCGACCCCGCCACCGGCCAACGTCGCAACCTCTCACGCGAAGAGGACCACGCGTTCTGGTCCTGGGCGATCGTGGAGGTCCTGCGCGCCACAGGCGTGCGCATCGAGGAACTCCTGGAGATCAGCCACCACAGCCTGGTCCAGTACCGGTTGCCCACCAGCGGCGAGGTCATCCCGTTGCTGCAGATCCTGCCCTCCAAGACCGACGCGGAACGAATGCTCGTGGTCAGCCCCAACCTCGCAGAGGTGCTGTCCGCGATCATCTCCCAAAACAGGCGATCCTCGGGTGCTGTTCCCCTGGTCGCGGCCTACGACGGCGGGGAACGCACCTGGTCCGCACCCGAACCGCTGCTCTTCCAGCGCCGCATCGGCACCGAGGACCGCGCCATCGCCCCGACCACCGTCAGGAAGCTGCTGTCCACCGCCCTGACCCGCACCGGACTGGCCAGCTCAGCCACCGGTGAACCGCTGCACTACACCCCGCACGACTTCCGCCGGATGTTCATCACCGACGCCATCCTGGGCGGCCTTCCCCCACACATCGCCCAGGTCATCGCCGGTCACCGAGACATCAACGTGACCCTGGGATACAAGGCCGTCTACCCCGAGGAGACCATCACCGCCCACCTGGCGTTCCTGGCCCGCAGACGTTCGCTACGGCCCAGCCAGGAATATCGCACCCCCACCGACGCCGAGTGGGAAGAGTTCCTCGGCCACTTCGAACGCAGGAAGGTCTCCACCGGCACCTGCGCCCGGGCCTTCGCAACACCCTGTATCCACGAGCATGCCTGTATCCGCTGCTCGATGCTCTGGCCCGACCCGGCGCAGCGAGACCGGCTGATCGAGATCCGCAACAACCTCCTCGCACGCATCGCCGAAGCCGAACGCGAGGGTTGGCTCGGTGAGATCGAAGGCCTCCAGATCAGCCTCGCCGGCGCCAACGAGAAGCTCACCCAGATCGACCAGCGCAACCCACCAAGACCCGTCACAAACCTCGGCATCCCGGCCAGACGCAACCACCCACCCCGCCCCTAGCACCGGTTCGCCGCGCCAAGCCACCCCGGACAATCCAAGCCGGGCCGAGGTTCAGTGAATACGGGTTCGAGTCCTTCTACTGCATCCCCGGCATCGAGGGCGCCCATGAGAAGGGCGGTGTGGAAGGCGAGATCGGCCGGTTCCGGCGCGCTCACCTGACCCCGGTCCCGCACGTGCCCTCCCTGGCTGCGTTGAACCAGGCCCTGGCGGCTGCCGATGCCCGCGACGATTCCCGCCGGATCGGTGCCCGCGCCGAGACCGTCGGGGCCGCCGCCGCCCGGGAGACCCCGCTGCTGGCCCCGTTGCCGGACACTGGCTTCGACGTGTCGTTGGCCCTGTCTTGCCGGGTCGATGCCAAGGCGCGGGTGTGTGTGCGCCAGTCGTTCTACTCCGTCCCGGCCCGGTACGTTGGGGCCCGCCTCGACGTGGCCCTGGGCGCGGACACGGTCACCATCCGCGACCGGTCCACGGTCCTGGCCACCCACGCCCGGTCGTTGCACAAGGGCAGCGAAGACCTGGTCCTGGACCACTACCTGGA
>NZ_JBPCKQ010000218.1:0-3079 GCF_051004135.1 Ornithinimicrobium sp. | reverse complement strand
CCTGAGGGTTGATCTTCTTGTAATACACGTCGTTGGCCACCGAGGATGAAATGACCAAGAGCAGGCCCGAGGCCGTCGAGAGCGCCGCAGCGAGACCGCCGGCTGCGACGAGTCCGATGATCGGCGCGGGCAGGCCGGCAATTTCCGGAGCGGCCAACACCACGATGTCGTTGTTGATGATCAGCTCGTTGGCGGCGCTGGCGCTGTCGGTGATGTTGATCAGACCGTCGCCGTTGACGTCGTTGAACTCGATCAGCCCGACGTCCTTCCAGGTGTTGTACCAACCCGGCGCCGCGGACTCCGCAGTGCCGGAGAGCTGGTCGAGCACGTTGAACTTGCTGAACGCGCCGATCGCGGGAGCCGTCGTGTAGAGCAGCGAGATGAAGAACAGCGCCCACAGGGCGGAGTAGCGGGCGGCCCGCACCGACTTGGCGGTGTAGAACCGCACGATCACGTGCGGCAGCCCGGCGGTGCCGAACATCAGGGCCCCGGTGATCAGCACCATGTTGAGCCGGCTGGTCTGCGTGAACGCCTCGGTGTATGCGGCGATGCCCAGCTCCTGCTGCAACCCGTCGAGCTCGGTCAGGATCTCACCGAAGCCGATCTGCGGGAACGGGTTGCCGGTGAGCTGGTTGGAGATCGCCACGGCGGGGATGATGTAGGCCACGATCAGCACGCTGTACTGCGCCACCTGGGTCCAGGTGATGCCCTTCATCCCGCCCAGCACGGCGTAGAAGAACACGATGGTCATGCCGAGGATGATGCCGACGGTCTGGTTGACCTCAAGGAAGCGCTGGAAGACCACGCCGACCCCGGCCATCTGCCCGGCGACGTAGACGAAGGACACCACGATCGCGCAGACCACGGCCACCAGCCGTGCACTCTCGGAGTAGCGGTCGCCCACGAAGTCGGGGACGGTGTACTTGCCGAACTTGCGCAGGTAGGGGGCCAGCAGCAGGGCCAGCAGGACGTAGCCCCCGGTCCACCCCATCAGGAAGGCCGACCCGGCATACCCGTTCTGGGAGAACGACACGATGCCTGCGAGGGAGATGAACGACGCCGCACTCATCCAGTCGGCGGCGATCGCCGCCCCGTTGGCCGGGGCCGGGATGCCACCCCCTGCGACGTAGAAGCCTGCGGTGTCGCTGACCCGGCTGGCGTAGGCGATGTAGATGTAGAGCGAGAAGGAGAGCGCGACGAAGATCAGCGTCCACAGCTGCACAGGGGTCATGAGTGGTGCACCTCCTGCTCGTACTCCGTGATGCCGTACTCCTTGTCGAGCTTGTCCATCCGCCAGACGTAGATGGCGATGAGGATCACGAAGACGACGATGGAGCCCTGCTGGGCAAACCAGAAGCCCAGCGGCACACCGAGGAAGGACACCTGGTTGAGGAACTCCACGAACAGGATGCCGGCGCCGAAAGACACCAGTGCCCAGACGGTAAGCAGGATCGCCATCAGGCGTAGGTTGCGTCGCCAGTACTCCTGGCGTTGGGCGGTGTCCATGTCGAGAGGCCTCCTGAGGGGCTCGGCATCGACACCGGCGTCGACGCCCGAGAGTTCCGGTGCCAGCATGCCTAGTTATGCACCGCAGGTCAACGGTTAGTCTCGCGTGTCATGAGACGACGTATGCCGGGTCAGCGCCGACTGCTGCTGGCCTCGGTACTGTTGATCCTGGGCGGCTGGCTGCCCTGGCTCTACACCGGCGCGGGCCCGGTCAGCGGCGTCCGAGGCGCGGGACTGTGGACCTCCTACGCGGGACTGCTGGCGCTGGCCGGCGCCCTGCTGCCGGCCCGCTGGAGCGTTGTGGCGATGATCCAGGCCGTGATCGTGGCCATTCCGGCGATCGTGCTGCCGGTGTGGCAGGTGGTGCGCGTCCTGAACCTGGTCGGCACACAAGGCTGGGCTCCGGGCCCCGGCCTCGTCATGACCTTCGCCGGTGGGGTGCTCTGCGCGATCGCCGCCCGCGACCTGCACGGCGCCAGAGCGCAGGTCACCTGACGGCACCACACACTGCGCGGCCAAATGTGCATTGCGCCGCGTCCGGACACGGCGCAATGTGCGCAACCCCGCGCGATGAGGATGCGCACCACATACTGACGACATGGTGCACCTCCCCGAGTCCAACTGGGCCACGCAGGTGGACCTCCCGCAGCCGTCCTGGGAGGGGATGGGTCTCGGGGTCGGCATCCTGGCCGCGGCTGTGCTCCTCGCGCTCGTCGTCCGGGCGGGTTTCGCTGCCTACCTGCGTTGGCGGGGCCACGGGCGCAGCGCGGTGGACGTGTTCAGCAAGCTGGCCGGGTGGGTGGTCGTCGTGCTCGGCCTGGGGGTGGCGCTGGCCATCGTGTTCCCGAGCGTGCAACCCGTCGACGTCCTGGGCGGGCTGGGCATCGTCTCGATCGCGGCCGGCATCGCCTTCCAGACGGTGCTGGGCAACATGTTCGCGGGCATCATGATCCTGGCCGGGGGCCGGTATGTCGTGGGCGACCAGATCGGGGTCGGGGACGTGCAGGGAGAGGTCACCGACATCAGCCTCAACGTCACCATGGTCCGCACCTTCGACGGCCGACAGGTGCTCATCCCCAACCAGGTGATGCACTCCGACGTCGTGGTCGTGCAGACCGGCTACGAGCAGGTGCGCACCACGGTGACCGTGCAGATCGACGCGGTGGCCGACCCGGCCCGGGCACAGCGCATCGCTGTCGAGGCGATGAGTGCCCTGCCGTTGGTGCAGCGCGATCCCGCGCCGCAGGCGCTGCTGACCATCCTGGACAAGGGGGCGCTGACCCTGGAGCTGCGCTTCTGGTCCGGAGCCCGGCAGCTGGAGACCCGGGAGGCTCAGCACGCCGTCATCGCCAAGGTCCTGGCGGCCTTCACCGAGGCCGGCGTGCGGCTGGCCGACGAGGTGCAGACCATCGACGCCGCCCCGGATCTGCTGCGGACACTGGGCATGCTCCCCGACTCCCCGGTCTCCGGAGACGACGAAGGGACGCGCCCGTCGCGACGACGGGTGCGGCCCTGAAGCCCTGTGACGCGCTCAGTCGGTCCTGCACGACCGACCGGGCCGACGGTCCCAAAC
>NZ_JBPCKQ010000217.1:0-7052 GCF_051004135.1 Ornithinimicrobium sp. | reverse complement strand
CGCCCATGCGGCAAGCTGCCGGGTGAACCAAGTGCACGCGTCGTCGAGGTGGACGCCCTCGCCGCGCTCGTGCTTGACGTCGGTGCTTGAATCGGCCGCCCAGGTGGGCGCCGAGTGTGCTGCTGTGCCAGCGGCCTGCATCGCCTCGGGCGACGGGGGCCTAGTGGACTTGTCCACTTCCCGAACAAGTCCACCGTGCTCGGCCGGGGGTACGCCGTTGGTGTCCGCGTACGCCTGCACGATCCTGCGGGGTCGTGGGGTCTGGTCCTTGATGGTCATGGTGTCGCCTCCCAGCCGGGCGAAATCTCGCCCGATAACTTGGGCCACACCGCTCGGACCGAGCACGCTCAGTGAGCGTGTCCGCACAACGCTTAGCAGGTAGACACCCCGAAGATGCCGGGGGAGCCGCCCCGCGTCCAGCCCAGCCGTAAGGTCGCCGACCACTGGCCAGGTGCGGCTACCTGAGCAGCCTCTGGTCCGGCGCTCAGCGGCGACGCAGGAACTTGCTAACCATGCGGCCGATTCCGCCGCCGCCGCCGGAGCGGGAGGTACCGGCGCTGCGACCGCCTCCACCACTGGTGAAGCGGCGTACAAGGTTGGAGATGGTGCCCATGGATAAACTCCTTCGTCGGGGTGATGATGAACCCCCGACGCTAACGTGCGGTGGGGCTTCTCGCACATCCGTCGGCGCCATGAGGCAGGATTGAGGACGTGGACCTGCCCGTCATGCCGCCGGTCAAGCCGATGCTGGCCAAGCCCGCCTCGGGGATCCCCGACGGCCAGCTCTACGAGCCCAAGTGGGACGGCTTCCGCTCCATCATCTTCCGGGACGGCGACGAGGTCGTCATCGGCAGCCGCAACGAGCGCCCGCTGACCCGCTACTTCCCTGAAGTGGTGCAGGCGGTCCTGGCCGCCTTCCCCGACCGCGCCGTCGTGGATGGTGAGATCGTGGTGGCCGATCTCACCGGCAACCGGCTCGACTTCGAGGCGCTGCAGCAGCGGATCCATCCCGCGGACAGCCGGGTTCGGATGCTGGCCGAGCAGACCCCGGCCAGCTTCGTCGCCTTCGACCTGCTCGCGCTGAGCGCAGAAGACCTCATGGCGCAGCCGCTGGAGCGCCGTCGCGCCCTGCTCGAGGAGGCGTTCGAGGGTGTCGAGCCCCCGGTGCACCTGACCCCGCTGACCCGCGACGCGCGGGTCGCGCAGCAGTGGTTCGAGCAGTTCGAGGGTGCCGGGCTGGACGGGCTGATCGCCAAGCGACCCGAGCTGACCTACCAGCCGGACAAGCGGGTGATGACCAAGGTCAAGCACGATCGCACGGCCGACTGTGTCGTGGCCGGCTACCGGGTGCACAAGTCCGGGCCCGGGGCGATCGGCTCGCTGCTGCTGGGGCTCTACGACGAGCACGGCTCGCTGGCCAGTGTCGGGGTGATCGGGGCGCTGCCCATGGCGCGGCGTCGCGAGCTGTTCGAGGAGCTGCAGCCCTTGATCGCCGAGTGGGCCGAGCACCCGTGGAGCTGGGGCGCGCCGCAGGAGGGCGAGCGCACCCCGCGCAGCGGCGAGACGTCGCGGTGGAACGCCGGCAAGGACCTGTCCTTCGTGCCGCTGCGCCCCGAGCGGGTGGTCGAGGCCCGCTACGACTACCTGGAGGGCACGCGCTTTCGGCATACCGCCCAGTTCGTCCGGTGGCGGCCCGACCGGGAGCCGGCCAGCGCCACCTTCGGCCAGCTCGAGCAGCCGGTCGACTTCGACCTCGCCGACGTGCTGGCCGTGCGCTGAGCATGGACACTGCGGGCGCACGCGCCGCCACGACGGCCACGATCACCGGAGTCGCCGTCGGCCTGGTGTCCGCCGTCGGCTCGCTGAGCCTGGCCACCTACTTCGCCCGGCGGATCATCACGCCCGAGCACGAGAAGAAGGACGACACCACGATCGTGGCCGTCGACGAGCACACCGTCACCTTGCGGGCGCAGCCGCATACCCTCACCCCCGGCGACTACGGACTGTGGCTCGACGGCGGCGCGGGGCATGCCCGCCTCGGTGACGTCGTCTCGGTGGATGCCTCCTCCCGGCGAGCGGCAGAGCACACCGTGACCCGGGCCTTGCTCGGGGTGGACGCGGGCGACCTGCAGCCCGGCCCGGCCCGCTGGAACGCCTACCTCTACTGCGGCACGCCCGGCTCGGCTCACGCCCTGGCCTACCAGGACGTGCTCGTGGCCAGCGACGTCGGGGAGCTGCCGGCCTGGTTGGTGCCCGGGGGGCCACCGGTGCAGGAGACCGGGCACGGGCGGTGGGCGATCCTGGTCCACGGCCGTAGCGCACGGCGCGAAGAGACCCTGCGTGCCCTGCCGGTGCTGCACCGGCTGGGGCTGACCAGCCTGGTCCCGATGTATCGCAACGACGTCGGCGCGCCGGCCAGCATCGACGGTCGCTACAATCTGGGGCTCTCCGAATGGCGCGACATCGAGTCCGCCATCCGGTATGCCGTGCGGCACGGGGCGCGGGAGGTCGTCCTGGTCGGCTGGTCCATGGGTGGGGCCGTGGTGCTGCAGACCCTGGACCGCTCCGAGCTCTCGGGGTGGGTGAGCCGCGTGGTCCTGGACGGACCGGTGATCGACTGGGGCGACGTGATCTCCTACCAGGCCGACCTCAACCGGCTCTACTGGCCGGTCGGGGTGCTGGCCAAGACCCTGCTGGGCGGCCGGATCAGCCGCGGCCTGATCGGCATCGCCGAGCCGATCGACATCGCCGTCACCAACTGGGTGCAGCGGGCCCGCGAGCTGCGTCACCCGATGCTGCTGATCCACTCGGTGGCCGACGACGTAGTGCCCTACGGACCGTCCAAGCAGCTCGCCGACCGCCGGCCCGACCTGGTGCAGCTGGCGCTGTGGGAGGAGGCGCTGCACTGCCGGGAGTGGAACACCGACCCGCAGCGCTGGGAGGCCCTGGTCGCCGACTTCCTCGGCCAGGGCGCCCCGGTGACAGCAGCGGACCCGGCGACGGCGGCCGGCGGCGCCTGAGCCCCCGGCTGGTCAGTCGCTCGCGGACTGCGGGGTCGCCACGAGCACGACGACCGAGCGGGCGACCAGCGTGTGCGTGGACCCTGGCTGCCACGGCCCGCACTCGTTCTCCGGGCCCTCGCTGGCTCCCGGCTTCTCGACGGAGCTGGTGTCCACCACGACGGTCCAGGCGTCGGTGTCGATGTCCTCCGGGAGGGTGAAGTCCACCGCATCGTGGTAGGCGTTGAACAACAGCAGCAGGTGGTCGTCGGTGACCGGCCGGCCCCGGCTGTCGGAGGTGGGGATCGCCTGGCCGTTGAGGAAGACCATCAGCGAGGTGCGGCTGGTGCGCCAGTTCTGCCCCTTCATCTCGCCACCCTCGGGGGTATACCAGAAGATGTCGCCCAGATCGCTCTGGCCGCCGTGGTCGGCGTCGCCGGCGAAGAAGCGACGCCGTCGCAGCACCGGGTGGTCGCGGCGCAGGGCGATCATCTGGGAGGTGAAGTCCAGCAGGTCCTGCTGGTCGTCCTTGAGGTCCCAGTCGACCCAGGCCAGCTCGTTGTCCTGGGCATAGACGTTGTTGTTGCCCCGCTGGGTGCGGCCCAGCTCGTCGCCGTGCAGCAGCATCGGCACGCCCTGGCAGAGCAGCAGCGTGGCGATCAGGTTCTTCTGCTGGCGCAGCCGCAGCGCACTGATCTCCGGGTCGTCCGTGGGCCCCTCGACCCCGCAGTTCCAGGACCGGTTGTGGCTCTCTCCGTCGTTGCCACCCTCGCCGTTGGCGTCGTTGTGCTTGTCGTTGTAGGAGACCAGGTCACGAATGGTGAAGCCGTCATGGGCCGTGACGAAGTTGATCGAGGCGTAGGGGCGCCGGCCGGAGTGCTCGTAGAGGTCGGAGGAGCCGGTGAGCCGTGAGGCGAACTCGCCGAGCGTGCGCGGCTCGCCCCGCCAGTAGTCGCGGACGGTGTCGCGGTACTTGCCGTTCCACTCGGTCCACAGCGGCGGGAAGTTGCCGACCTGGTAGCCGCCGTCGCCGAGGTCCCAGGGCTCGGCGATCAGCTTGACCTGGGAGATCACCGGGTCCTGCTGGATGATGTCGAAGAACGCCGACAGCTTGTCGACCTCGTGGAACTGCCGGGCCAAGGTCGCGGCCAGGTCGAAGCGGAAGCCGTCGACGTGCATCTCGGTCACCCAGTAGCGCAGCGAGTCCATGATCAGCTGCAACACGTGCGGACTGCGCATGAGCAGGCTGTTGCCGGTGCCGGTGGTGTCGTAGTAGTGCTCAGGTGCGTCCTCGACCAGCCGGTAGTACGACGCGTTGTCGATGCCCCGGAAGGCCAGGGTCGGGCCCAGGTGGTTGCCCTCGGCCGTGTGGTTGTAGACAACGTCGAGGATGACCTCGATGTTGGCGTCGTGCAGCGCCTGCACCATCGACTTGAACTCGGTGACCTGCTGACCCCGGGTGCCGTATGCGGCATACCCGTTGTGTGGGGCGAGGAAGCCGATCGTGTTGTAGCCCCAGTAGTTGGAAAGGTTGCGTTCGGTCAGGTGTGAGTCCTGGACGAACTGGTGCACGGGGAGCAGCTCGACCGCGGTGACCCCGAGGTCGGTCAGGTGCTCGATGATCGCCGGGTGCGCGATCCCCGCATACGTGCCGCGGATCTCCTGGGGGACCTCCGGGTGGGTCATCGACAGGCCCTTGACGTGTGCCTCGTAGATGATCGTGTCGTGGTATTCGTGCCGCGGTGGGCGGTCGTGGCCCCAGTCGAAGAACGGGTTGATCACAATCGAGAGCATCGTGTGGCCCAGGGAGTCCTGCTCGTTGAGCGACTCGGGGTCGCCGAAGTCGTATCCGAACAGCGGCTGGCCACCGTCGGCCTGGCCCTCGATGGCCTTGGCGTAGGGGTCCAGCAGCAGCTTGGCCGGGTTGCAGCGGTGCCCCTCCTCCGGGACGTTCGGCCCGTGCACGCGGTAGCCGTAGCGCTGACCGGGCTGGACGTTGGGCAGGTAGATGTGCCACACGTGGGCGTCGACCTCGGTGAGCTCGATCCGGGTCTCGCGTCCGCGCTCGCCGATCAGGCAGAGCTCGACCTGCTCCGCGATCTCGGAGAAGAGCGCGAAGTTGACCCCCGAACCATCGTAGGTAGCGCCGAGGGGGTAGGGCTTGCCGGGCCAGAGTTCCATCAAGATCTTTCTGTCGCTGTGGTCGATTGCCTCCGACGGCGCTGTCGGCACCGTTCATTGTGACCTATGCCGGGGCGCACGGCTGCCTACCCCGATTCGGGTGCCCCGCCCGCTACCGTGGACAAGTGACCTTCCGGCAGCGACTCCGCGCGGTGCTGAAGCCGATCCCCGGGGCGCTGCCGGTGGCTCGGCTGGTCGCCGAGACCGTCGGCATCTGCCTGCGCTATCGGGTCACGGGGCTGGCCTCCGAGGCCGCCTTCTTCGCCCTGCTGTCACTGCCGCCGTTGATCCTGGGCCTGATCGCCGGCATCGGCTTCCTCGGTCGGCAGCTCGGTGCCGACGCCATCGACACGGTCACCCGGGCCATCGAGACCTGGTCGCTGCGGTTCCTGACCCCCGACACCGTCGATCAGGTCATCATGCCGATGGTCCAGGACACCCTGACCGGGGGCCGGGCCGACCTGCTGTCCATCGGCTTCGTGCTGTCGTTCTGGTCCGGGTCCCGCGCCCTGCACGTCTTCATGGACACCATCTCCATCATGTACGGCCAGAACGGCCATCGCGGGGTCGTCAAGGCCCGGGCGCTGAGCCTGTCGCTGTATGTCGTGTCCATCGTGGCGATGGGCGTCACCGTCCCGCTGGTGCTGATCGGACCCAACTACGTCAACGCCTGGCTGCCCGGTCCCGTCGACTTCCTCGGGGCGCTCTACTGGCCCACCGTCGCGGTCCTGGGCCTTGCCAGCCTCACCGGGCTCTACCATTTCGCGACCCCCGAGCGCTCGCCATATCTGAGGGACCTCGGCGGGGCCGTGCTGAGCATCCTGATCTGGGTGGGCGCCTCGGTCGTGCTGCGCTACTGGGCCGAGCAGGCCGTCGGCGGGGCATCGGTCTACGGGCCGCTGTCGACCCCCATCGTGCTGCTGATCTGGCTGTACTTTTTGGCCATCGCGGTGCTGATCGGCGCGGCGTTCAACGCCGCGATCCGGCGGCTGTGGCCGGCCAAGGACTACCGCGGCCCGGTGTCGCGGGCCAGCGAATGGTGGGACCAGCGGCGCTCGGATGAGGACCGGCACCGGCCCCTGTCACCCGTGGAGTACCCCGACGAGAGCGAGCGGCGCGACCGGGGGACTCGGCGGGTCGCGATGCGCCGCACCCGCCCGGTGCGGGACACCCCGACGGATTTGGTGAGCCGCCGGAGCCTGGGCTAACCTTCCGTGACGCCGAGGCGGTGACGTTGAGGCGCGTGCGGACATAGCTCAGTTGGTAGAGCGCAACCTTGCCAAGGTTGAGGTCGCCGGTTCGAGCCCGGTTGTCCGCTCGGAGGCAGCACCACCATGTGCCTCACGGTGGAGTGGCCGAGAGGCGAGGCAACGGCCTGCAAAGCCGTCTACACGGGTTCAAATCCCGTCTCCACCTCGACACCACCGGGGCATGCCCGGGCGATTGGCGCAGCGGTAGCGCGCTTCCCTGACACGGAAGAGGTCACTGGTTCGATCCCAGTATCGCCCACTCGCAGAGATCCCCGTTGACCTGCGGAAACAGGTTGGTGGGGGTCTCTGCGTGGGGGATGCGTGGGGAATGCCCATCGGGCTTCGTGCGGATAGCCTCGGCGCCGACCAACCACGTCGAGCACGAGCGAACGGTGTTGGTGACGCGCGATCTGTGGGTTCGTCGGCACACCCCCTCAGCCCTCTGGCTGCGCCCTCACGCACGGCGTGTTTGGACTGCAAGCTCCGACACGTCCACTCTGAGACATAGCCCCTGACCTGCGGAAACGGTGACAAGTCGCGTGCCGCCTACGTGCGATAAGGATAGAGCGGCTTGCTGCCGCACGGCGGCCGAATCCGGCTGGCGATGGCACCGCCGGGTTTG
>NZ_JBPCKQ010000216.1:0-14878 GCF_051004135.1 Ornithinimicrobium sp. | reverse complement strand
CCGCCGTAGGTACTTGTCCACGGCCGCGGAGGTCTGCGCGCCGAAGTAGACCGGGCGGACCTTGGACCCCTTGCCTGTGACGAGCGCATACTCGTTATCCAGGTCGGTGCCGTCCACGGTCAGCCCGCACAGCTCGGAGACGCGCAGCCCGCAGTCCAGCAGCAGGCGCAGCATGGCGGTGTCGCGGACCTGATGGAACTCCTTGCCACGGCAGGCGCGCAACAGCGCGGTCAGGTCCGCATCGGTCAGCACCGGGACGGGCGCGCTGGGGATGCTCGGCGGGGCAAGTCCCTTCATGGGGTTGGCCTCGATCTCGTCCTCGGCCACGCACCACCCGCAGAACCGGAACAGTCCCCGGTATCTCGTCTTGACCGTGGCGGGGGCGTGGCCGTCGGTCAGGTCGGCCAGCCAATCCCTGATGAGGCGGCGGGTCAAGCTCGCGGTGGTGGTCGGCTCGCCCTGGGTGGTCAGCCACCGGGCGTAGAAGTCGATGCTCTGGCCGTACAGCACGCGGGTGCGTTCGGCCTTGCCTTCGGCCTTGAGCTGGCGCGCGAACGACTTGCCGAGGGCTTGCAAGTCGGGGTCCATGAGCGTAGGTTATCCCATGAGTTAGCGCTGTGCTACCTCGCCACACCGTAGGACGAACACAACAATGCAGGTCAGTGCCTCGCTCGGGACGGTTGGACCCTCATGGGCTCCCCCGGCATCTTCGGGTAGTCCGGGGGGAAGCTGAGCTCGCCCAGGCCGCGCTCCAGGTCGGCCTCCCACAGCGCCAACGCCGCCTCCAGGCCCGGAGCCCGGTCGGTGTTGGTGCCGTGCAGGCTCGCCCACGGGTCGCGCGTCGCGGCTAGCCGGGCGGGCACGGTGTGCACCGTCAACGCTGTCGGGTCGATCTCGGTCAGTTCCTGCCAGGTAACCGGTGTCGACACCGGGGCGCCGGGCAGCGGGCGGGGGCTCCAGGCCGCCGCAAGGGTCCGGTCGCGACACGCCTGGTTGTAGTCGACGAACACCTTGGCCCCCCGCTCCTCCTTCCACCACGCGGTCGTCACCAGCGACGGCATCCGGCGCTCCAGCTCGCGGGCGAGCCCGATCACCGCATGCCGGACCTCCAGGAACTCTGAGCGCGGCGCCACCTCGGCGAAGACGTGCAACCCCCGGTTGCCGGTGGTCTTGACGAACGGACGCAGACCGACTTCCTCGAGCACCTCCCGCAACCCCACGGCCACCTCGACTACGTCGACGAAGGACCGCCCCGGCTGGGGGTCCAGGTCGATCCGCAGCTCGTCGGGGCGGTCGGAGTCCCCCGTGCGCACCGGCCAGGGGTGGAACGTGAGCGTGTTCATCTGCACCGCCCACACCGCCGTGGCCACCTCGTCGATGACCAGCTGCGGATGCCGCCGCCCGGAGGGGTAGGTGACCGTGACCGACCTCGCGTGGTCGGGGACCCCGCGCGGGGGGTTCTTGGAGTAGAACTCCTCCCCCTCGATGCCCGTCGGGAAGCGCTGCAGGGTGACCGGCCGGTCCGCAAGACCCCGCAGCAGCGGCTCACCCACGGCGATCAGGTATGCCGCGAGGTCGGCCTTGGTGATGGCAGCCCCCCGGTCGGTGGCCGGCCAGAGCACGCGGTCGGGACTGCTGATCCGCACCGTTCGCACGGGCCCCGCCCCCGACGGCACCTCGAGCATCCTGGCGGCGACCACAGCCACAACCTACAACGCGGGCGCCGCCATCGAGCGCCTTCAGAATCGTGATGCATTCGTCACCATCCGGGTCGTACTTTTCCGGCTCTCCCCGCACGGCGACGCGCACGCGTCCCCGGCCCGGATCGATCGACCTCGGCCCGACCCGCTGCGCGCAGGACTGGGTGCAGCACGCCTACGACGTGACCTGGACACTCACCGGGCTGCGTCCGGTGCCCGGACCCAGGGTGGCCCCGAGGGCGACGGCGACACCGAGATCGTGCCCGAGCCGCAGCGCGACATCGCGACCTTCTGGAGCGACAACCCGTCTTCTCGGGTCTGCCTTCGGGACACTGGATGCTGCTGGCCTCCCAGACGATCTCGGACCAGCACCTGCCGCTGCGTGGTGCCCTGGAGACCTTCATCCGCCTGGGCGTGGCCGTGCACGAGGCCTTCCTCAGCTGCTGGACCCACAAGTACGCCAGCGACCTGCTGCGCCCGGTCACCTACGTGCGGCGCTATCTCGACCCCGACTTCACGACCTTCGTGAACTCCCCGCAGTTCCCTGAGTACACCTCCGGACACTCGGTCGCCTCGGCGGCTGCGGCCCAGGAAGCAGCGACATCCCGGCTCTACGGCGGGATCCACTACCCGATGGGCATCGACAACGGACTGGTCCATGGCGAGGCGGTCGGCCGCGTCAGGCTCGACCGGCTGCATACCCGCCGCTGAGAGGACGGGAACTGCGACCCCGGCGAGCTCCCCTATGGCGGCGGGCACGGCGAGGAAGGCGGCTGCAACTTCCTCGGCTTCCGGGAGTTCTACGGCGACGAGAGCCAGCTCACCCTGACGGTGGATCGCAAGCTGGAGTCGGGGCAGCTGACCGGCACGCCGAGTGCCTTCGACCTGCACGGCGGCACCTCCGGCGGCGGTTTCTCCCTGGACATCACCTGGACCGGGGTGGGCAGTGCCTACTCCAGCAAGTGGAGCGAGACCTTCACCGCCGACGACGAGTCGTACGGCTCGTTCGGCACGTACACGTCGCGGACCAAGATCATGGAGCGCTGAGGCCGCCGCGCTGACCCGGTCCGGTCCGGGAGGATCATGCTCGGGGAACGTCTGGCCACTGCCCGGCGTTGCCCCGAGCATGACCGACCACACCGATCAGAGCACCCCGCGCGTCGAGAAGTCCGAGCAGGAGTGGCGTGAGCAGCTCTCCCGCGAGGAGTACCACGTACTCCGTGAGGCCGGCACCGAGCGGCCCTTCGTCGGGGAGTACACCGACACCACCACGGAGGGTGTCTACGCCTGCCGGGCCTGCGGGTCCGAGCTGTTCCGCAGCGACGCCAAGTTCGGGAGTCACTGCGGGTGGCCTTCGTTCTACGCCCCGCTCGCCGAGGACCGGGTGGAGTACATCAAGGACACCAGCATGGGCGCGGTCCGCACCGAGGTGCGTTGTGCCAGCTGCGGCTCCCACATGGGGCACGTCTTCGAGGGTGAGGGTTACGACACCCCCACCGACCAGCGCTACTGCATCAACTCGATCAGCATGACCCTGCAGCCCAAGGGCTGAGCGGGGCCGGCTGCGGGACTGGCTTCGCTCAGGGCGCCGAGGCCACGAACTGCTCCGCGCTGACCCGTGGCCCGGTGTAGAACGGCACCTCTTCGCGGACGTGCAGCCGGGCCCGGGTGTTGCGCAGCTCGCGCATCAGGTCCACGATCCGGTGCAGCTCGTCGGCCTCGAAGGCCAGGATCCACTCGTAGTCGCCCAGCGCGAACGAGGACAGCGTGTTGGCGCGCACGTCGGGGTAGTCCCGCGCGGCCAGGCCGTGCTCCTTGAGCATGGCCCGCCGCTCCCCCTCGTCCATGACGTACCACTCGTAGGACCGCACGAACGGGTAGACGCACAGGTATGCCTGCGGGTCCTCCCCCGCCAGGAAGGCCGGCACGTGCCCCCGGTTGAACTCCGCAGGCCGGTGCATGGCGACCTGGGACCAGACCGGCTCCAGGTGCCGGCCGAGACCGGTGCGGCGCAGTCGCTGGTATGCCGCCTGCACCCGCTCGACATCGGCGGCGTGCCACCAGATCATCAGGTCGGCGTCGGCCCGCAGCCCGGACACGTCGTAGAGCCCGCGGATCACGACACCGGTCTGCGAGAGGTCGTCAAGGAGCGCATCGACCTCGTCGGCCAGCTCGGCTCGGTCCCCTTCGAGCGGGCTGCAGACCCGGAAGACCGAGTACATCGCGTAGCGGATGTCGCTGTTGATCTGCTCAACCTGATCGGGACTCGGAGTGTGCTGCGTGGCGGGCTGACTCATGCTCCCCATTGTGGCGCCATGATCGGGGTCACCTGGGGTTGGGGTCCGATCAGCGGGGGTCTGCTCACCCCGGCGCGACCTGGCGCGCCGCGGCTCGCCCCGAGCCGATGCACGCGGGGATGCCCACACCGTCGTAGGCCGCGCCGCACACCGCCAGCCCCGGGACGGCGCCGACCTCCTCGCGCACGGCCGCGACCCGGTGCCGGTGCCCCACGGCATACTGCGGCAGCCCGCCACCCCAGCGCTGCACGTGCGCGCCCACCGGCTGGGGCAGCGGTGCGCCGACGATCCGGGCGAGGTCCTCCAGCGCCAGGGCGGCCAGGTCCTCGTCCGTGCGCTGCAGCACGGCCTCCTCACGGTGGCGCCCCAGCGAGGTCCGCAGCAGCACCAGGTCGCCGCCGTCCTCGCCGCGCCCCTGCCCCGCCTCGCGCACCCAGTCCCACTTCGTGGCGCTGAACGTCGCCGCCTTGATCGCCTGCCCCTCGACCGGTGGCACCAAGAACCCGGACCCGCTCAGCTCGAGGCCTTGGGCCGGGGGCAGGGCGAGGGTGACCAGCGCCGTGGAGGCGGTCTGCACGCCCGACAGCAGGTCAGCGGCGCGCGACGCCGGCTCGGCGAGCAGCCGGGCCGCCGGGGCCGGGGGCAGCGCCAGCACGACCAGGTCGGCCCGGTACGTCGTGGGCCGGGGCACCGGCCCGGTCACCAGCTCGAAGCCCGTGCCGGACCTGCGCAGCTCGCGCACGGTGACACCGGTGCGCACGTGCACGCCCCGCGCGGTGAGCACTTCGGCGAGCCGTTGCGGCAGCCGGTGCAATCCCCCACGCAGACCCGCGAAGACCGGGGCGGGGACAGCCGTCCCGGGTGGAAGCGGTCCGGCGGTTGCCGGCCGGCTGGGCAGGGCAGCCGCCGCCGTCGCCGTCAGCGAGGCGCCGTCGCGGTAGGCCTGCCACGCGGCCGGCAGCGCCGCCGCGGCCGAGATGTCGCGGGCGTGCCCGGCGTAGACCCCGCCGAGCAAGGGCTCCACCAGCCGGTCCAGCACGGCCGGGCCGAGCCGGTCGGCGATCAGATCGCCGAGGGATATGTCTTCTGCAGCCGGCAGACCTCCGCTCCCGTCCGGTCCGGGTCTTCCTTCGTGCGTGGGCACGATCTGCTCAGCACGTGCCCTGTCGACCTCCTCGTCGGTGAGCAGCCCGCGCAGCGTCTCGACGTCGGAGGGGATGCCCAGCAGCGTCCGCGGCGGCATGGGGTGCAGGGTCCCCCGGCTCCAGATCGACGCGGTGGTCGCGCATGGGTGCACCAGGTCGTCGCCGAGGCCGATCTCGCGGATCAGCTCGACCGCCTCCGGCCGGCGGGCCAGCACCGACTCCGCGCCCACGTCGACCCGCACCCCGGCCACGTCGGCACCCACGATCTTGCCCCCCACGTGATCGGAGGCCTCCAACACGGTCACCTGCAGGTCCGGGTGCCGGGTCACCAGGTCCCACGCCGCGCTCAGACCGCTGATCCCGGCCCCCACCACCACGCACGACCGCATGCCTCCATCGTCGCACCCGACGCATCGTGACCCGATCGTGACCCCGGAGCGGGAGCCGGCGCGGGGCTCGCGGCATCCCAGGATGCATCAGCCCACCGCATCGAGGAGCCCGACCATGTTGACCCGAGCCGAGCACGTCCGCGCAGACCCCGTTCCCCATGCCCGGCGACGCAGCGCCGTGCTCGCGCTGGTGGCCATGATCCTGGCCCTGCTGCTGGGCGCGTGCAGCGCTGCGGATCAGGCGTCCTCAGCTGGCGGGGGCTCCGACGGCGCAGGCTCCGAGGATGAAGCCGCCCTGGCCGAGGCCGCCGACGGCGAGGCAGGGGCCGTGGGAGCGCCGGGCGCCGACGTCCTGCGGGCCCAGGCCGACGCGGCACCGGGGAGGATGATCGCCCGGGACGCGAGCGTGCGTCTCGTCGTCGACGACGTCACCCAGGCCGCCGGTCAGGTCCGCGCGGCAGCGGCCGCCGCCGACGGGTATGTCGTGTCCGAGGAGGTCACGCCTGGCGATGCCGACGCGGACGGCGAGAGGGACGACGGGGGTTACGCCATGTTCGTGCTGTCGGTGCCCTCGGCGTCGCTGGACCAGGCGGTCGACCGGGTCGGGGACCTGGGCACCGTTGTCAGCAGCGACATGACCAGCAAGGACGTCACCGAGCAGTACGTCGACACCACCGCCCGGATCGAGACCCTGCAGGCCAGCGTCGACCGGGTCCGGGCCTTGCTCGGTGAGGCCGGCACGGTCAAGGACATCGTGGCCTTGGAGCGTGAGCTCAGCGACCGGGAGGCCGAGCTCGACGCGCTACGTGCGGTGCAGCAGAGCCTGGAGGCCGACGTGTCCCGGTCCTCGCTCACTGTCGAGCTGCATACCGACGAAGCCGCCGTGGTCGCCGCAGCGGAAGACCCCAGCGGCTTCGTCGCCGGCCTGCAGCGCGGCTGGTCGGCATTCGGCGCCGCCACCGCCACCGTGCTCACCGGCCTGGGCGCGGTGCTGCCGTTCGCCATCGCGTTGGCGGTGCTGCTCCTGCCGGTGCTGTGGTGGCAGCGCCGTCGGGCCACACATGCCGGTGCTGCCCGGCCGGGGCCGGACAGCACCGCGGGGCACGAGGCCGATCAGCTGCGGGCGTAGTCCTCCTGCTCCTCCGGACGCCCTTCGGCATCCGGTGTCGACGATCCGTGACCGTTGCTGGACCTAAAGGCCGTGTAGTCGTACTCGATCTCCTGGCCGTCCTCGTCGCGACGCTGGTACCAGTTGGTGTATGCCGGGTCGCTGGAGTCGAAGTCGGCCCCGGCACCGGTGCCGTCCTCGGCCCTGCGCACATTCAGACCGAAGTCGTCCCCGTGCTCGGCGACGCCGCTCTTGACGGCCTGGTTCAGCGCCTCTTCTCCGTAACGGTGCCGAAGCATGATCGGATCAGTCTGCAGGTCCTTCCAGAACGAGAAGAGCATCAGGAAGAGCACGAAGGTGAACGGCAGGGCCGAGACGATGATGAGGTTCTGCAGACCCTGCAGCGCCTCGTTGCCGCCGACCAGCAGCATCACGATCGCGATGCCGGCCAGCATCAGGCCCCAGAAGATCACCACCGGGGTGTCCACGAGACCCACCAGGCCCAGTAGAAGACCGTCCAGGCCGAGACGAACTCCTGCGCCTCCTCACCGGAGGAGGCCGAGCGGCCGATCATCTCCGGCAGGGTCTGCAGGTATACGAGGGTGGCCGAGGGGATGAAGTTGAGCAGGAACAGCGTGGGGCCGGCGATGAAGATGAAGATGAAGATGCCGAGCATGAAGGCCAGCGCCATGTTGATGTTGGACAGCCACTGGATGCCCCTGCCGATGCCGCTGACGGCGGAGGCGATGAACGCCACGGACAACAGGGCGATGATGCCGATGACCGCCGTGTTACCCAGCGGACCGATCCCGGCGACGATCTCCACGCCTCGTCCGATCTGCAGGGCGCCGATGCCCAGGCTCACCGCGGTGCCGAACAGGGTCGCCACGATGGCGAAGATGTCGATGACCTGCCCGGCCGCACCGCGTGCGTGCCTGGCGCCGAAGAGCGGCTCCAGGATGCTGCTCATCAACGGCACCCGGCCGCGCCGGTAGGCGCCATAGGCGACCGCGCCACCCACGAGGGCATACATTGCCCAGGCGTTGAGACCCCAGTGGTAGGTGGTCTGCGCCAGCGCGGTGTGCATGGCCTCGCGCGTTTCCGGGGCCACCGTTCCGGGTGGTGGGGTCATGTAGTAGGTCATCGGTTCGTAGGCTCCGAAGAACAGCAGTCCGATCCCCATTCCGGCGCTGAACAGCATGGCCAGCCAGGACACGGTGTTGTACTCAGGCTCCTCGTCGTCGAGCCCGAGCTTGATCTTGATCTTGCCCAGCCGGGTGTAGCCCACGAACATCATGAACACCACGGCGACGAGGGCCAGGATGTTGAACAGACCCCGGTGTTGGTGACCACCCAGGTCAACGCGGCATCGGAGGCGGTGGTCAGGGAGTCGGTCCCCAGGACCCCCCACATGATGAAGCCGACGATGGCGATCGCGGTGACGCCGAAGACCAAGCGGTCGGTGCCGTAGCGGACCCGCTGGTCCTCGATCGACACTCCGGGCACCAGCACCGGGTGGACCCCGTGGGGTAGGTCAGCTCATGCACGACCGCCTTGGTCTTGCGGCTGACCCGCTTGAATCTGGGGTGCTTGGGGGCGGGGGCCTCTTCGCTTCTCCATCGGTCGTCGTGCGGACGCTGATCAGTCCTGAGACACCTCGTCTGTTGCTGTTCTCGGACGCCGACCGGGTGCCGACAACCTTGGGGAATAGCGAGAAACCCGGCATTGTGCGATACATCACACTGGGCGAGGCGGCCGGTCAGTGCTGCGAGAGTCGGTGCACCAGCGCAACGACCCTGGTCAGGACGTCCGCGTCGGTGTCCGGGAGCACCCCGTGACCCAGATTGAAAATGTGCCCTGGCGCGGCCTGTCCCTCGTCCACAATGCGCCGGATCTCACCCTCCAGCGCCTCCCACGGCGCGAAGAGCAGCGCCGGGTCCAGGTTGCCCTGCACGGCATACCGGCCCTGGGTGCGCGCGACGGCGTCGCGCAGCCCGACCCGGCAGTCCACCCCGATCACGTCCGCGCCGGCTTGTGCCATGTCGAGCAGTAGCTCGCCGGTGCCCACCCCGAAGTGGATGCGCGGCACATCCGGCGCGTGAGTAGCCAGCTGCTCGAGCACGGCCCGGCTGTGCGGCTCGACGTGGGCCAGGTAGTCCCGCCGGGACAAGTTCCCGGCCCAGGAGTCGAAGAGCTGCACCGCGCTCGCCCCGGCGTCGACCTGCACCTGCAGGAACGCAGCGGAGATCTGCGCCAGCCGGGCACACAGGTCGTGCCACAGCGCCGGGTCACCGTGCATCAGCGCCTTGGTGCGCTCGTGGTTCTTGGACGGGCCGCCCTCGACGAGGTAGGAGGCGAGCGTGAACGGGGCGCCGGCGAAGCCGATCAGCGGAGTCGGGCCCAGCTCGGCGACCAGGGCCCGGACCGCCTCGGCGACGTCGGGAACCATGTCGGGATGCAGCTCGGGCAGCCGGTCCAGGTCGGCGCGCTCCCGGACCGGCTGCGCGACCACCGGGCCGACACCGGGCTGGATCTCCACGTCCAGACCCACGGCCTGCACCGGCACCACGATGTCGCTGAACAGGATCGCCGCGTCGACCCCGTGCCGGCGCACCGGCTGCAGGGTGATCTCGGTGACCAGCTCGGGGGTGCGGCACGCGGTGAGCATGGCCACGCCCTCCCGCAGCGCGCGGTACTCCGGCAGTGAGCGCCCGGCCTGCCGCATGAACCACACCGGGGTGTGCGGCACGGGGAGCCCGCGCGCGGCCCGCAGCAGGGGGCTGTGGCCGGGGTGGTGCTCGGGGGTGCTCGCAGGATGGTCGGACAACGTCACCGGGCGATCCTCGCATGCTCGCCTCGGCGTTTCGTGGCCGCCGCAGCCAGCCACGCGGCCTACTCTCGTAGGTGTGGTCAGCCGCATACCTGCCGGGCGCGCACCGTCCCCGGCAGCCGAGTCCGAGCACGACGCCGCCTTGTTCACCCAGGCTCTGGAGTCGTTGCGTGGACTCACCCTGCGCCCCGAGCTCGTCCTGGAGGAGGTGCCGGCACCCACCCGGCTCGCCCCGCACGCGCTCGCCCTGTCCGGCGAGGTCGTCCTCACCCACGACCCCGATGAGGAGCCTGCTGCCACGGGCCGGTTCGTGGTCCTGTTCGACCCCTCGGCCCCGGAGCCGTGGGAGGGCCCCTGGCGAGCAGTGACCTACGCCAAGGCCACGATGGAGCCGGAGGTGGGCGGCGACCCGCTGGCCGGCGAGGTCGGCTGGGCCTGGCTGACCGACGCCCTGGCCGCCCGCGACCTGGGCTGGACCGCGCAGGCGGGGACGGTGACCGGGGTGTCCTCGCAGAGCTTCGGAGCGTTGCAGGAGCGCGAGCCGACGGTCGAGCTGGAGATCCGGGCCTCCTGGTCACCGGTGGTCCCCGACCCGGGCGACCTGGCCGACCACCTGCTGGCCTGGGGCGACCTGATGTGCACCCTGGCCGGACTGCCTCCGCTGCCCGAGGGCGTCACCGCACTCCCTGGGATCCGGCGGTAGGAGCAGGGTGACGCAGGAGTCGATCGAAGCCGAGGAGTTCGTGCGGCTCGACGCCCCTCGTGACGGCGTGCCCGCGGTGGTCCAGGACGACTCCGGACTGCACGATGCGATCGCCGCGCTGCGCGTCGGCACCGGACCGGTGGCGGTGGACGCCGAGCGGGCCTCGGGCTACCGCTACGGGCAGAGCGCCTACCTTGTCCAGCTGCGCCGAGCCGGTAGCGGCACCTGGCTGATCGACCCCGTGCCGCTGCCCGACCTGCATACCCTCGACGAGGCCCTGGCCGACACCGAGTGGGTGCTGCACGCCGCGACCCAGGACATCCCCTGCCTGGCCGAGCTCGGGATGCGGCCGCGTCAGCTGTTCGACACCGAGCTCGGCGGCCGGCTGGCCGGACTCCCGAAGGTCGGCCTGTCCGCTGTGCTCGAGTTCTACCTCGGCGTGACCCTGGCCAAGGAGCACTCCGCGGTCGACTGGTCCACGCGTCCGCTGCCCGAGCCCTGGCTGCGCTACGCGGCCCTCGACGTCGAGCTGCTGGTCGAGCTGCGGACGCGGATGGGGCAGGACCTGGACGAGCAGGGCAAGAGCGCCTGGGCGGCGCAGGAGTTCGATGCGCTGACCCGGTTCACCGGCCCCGACCACGGGAGCGAGCCCTGGCGTCGCACCTCCGGGATGCACCGCGTCCGCACCCCACGAGCGAGCGCCACGGTGCGCGAGCTGTGGCAGGCGCGCGACGACCTCGCCCGAGCGCGGGACGTCACGCCGGCGCGGATCCTGCCCGACGCCACGCTGGTCGACCTCGCGCTCCGGGCCCCGGGCAGCGCTCGCGCGCTCGGATCGGGCAAGGCCGAGAAGGGCCCCTCCCGGCAGCGCCGCGCCCAGCAGGGTCTGAAGCGGCACCGGGCCGACTGGGTCCGCGCCATCGACGTGGCGGCCGACCTGGCGCAGGACGAGCTGCCCGACGTCAGCGCAGCCTCTGACGCCCCTCCGCCGGCGCGCGCGTGGGCCGAACGCGACCCGGTGGCGGCGGACAGACTGGCCCGGGCTCGTGCCGACCTGGCCGCCCTGTCCGAGCACTACGAGGTGCCGGTCGAGAACCTGCTCAGTCCCGACTCGCTGCGCCGGGTGCTCTGGTCCCCGCCCGAGCTCGGAGACGATCCGCAGGCCACGATCGGCGAGGTGCTCACTGCGCTGGGCGCACGCCCCTGGCAGCGCGAGCTGACGGCACCGGTCATCGCCGACGTGCTGCAGAACGGACCGAACCCCTGAGCCACAGGGCAAGATCCGGTGAGCGACGGCATACCCTCTCGGTTTGACCAGATATCTCACATGTGATCTACAGTGGCCGCATGACCGAGCCCTACCTGTCCCGCATCGGCACCCTGATCCGGGATGCCCGCCGGCACAAGGACCTCACCCAGTCCGAGCTCGCCGGCCTGCTCGGCACCAGCCAGAGCGCCGTCGCCCGGATCGAGCAGGGCAAGCAGAACCTCTCGCTGGACATGCTGGCCCGCATCGGGGAGAGCCTGGACTCCGAGATCGTCTCCGTCGGAAGCTCCGGACCGCAGAACCTGCGGATCACCGGCGGGGTGAAGCTCTCCGGCGAGATCGACGTGCGCACCTCCAAGAATGCGGCCGTCGCCCTGCTGTGCGGCTCGATGCTCAACAAGGGCCGCACCACCTTGCGCAACCTCGCGCGCATCGAGGAGGTCAACCGGATCACGGAGGTGCTCAGCAGCATCGGCTTCAAGATCCGCTGGTTGCCCGACTCCTCCGACCTGGAGATCGTGCCGCCGGCCAAGATCGACCTGGCCGCGATGGACGAGGCCGCAGCCCGGCGGACGCGCACCATCATCATGTTCCTCGGCCCGCTGATGCACGAGTTCGACAACTTCGAGCTGCCGTATGCGGGAGGCTGCGATCTCGGCACGCGCACCGTCGAGCCGCACATGATCGCGCTGCGCCACTTCGGGATCGACGTGACGGCCACGACCGGCAGCTATCACGCCACGGTCGATGCCGACCGGCGCCCGACCAAGGCGATCGTGCTCACCGAGCGCGGCGACACGGTGACCGAGAACGTTTTGCTGGCCGCGGCACGGCATACCGGCACCACCACGATCCGCAACGCCTCGTCCAACTACATGGTCCAGGACCTGTGCGTCTTCCTGCGGCACCTCGGGGTCACCATCGAGGGGATCGGCACCACGACGCTCACCGTGACCGGCGTGGAGCAGATCGACACCGACATCACCTACTCACCGTCCGAGGACCCGATCGAGGCGATGAGCCTGCTGGCCGCCGGGGTCGTCACGGGCAGCGAGATCACGGTCAAGCGGGTGCCGATCGAGTTCATGGAGATCGAGCTCGCGGTGCTGGGCACCATGGGGCTGCAGTACGAGCTGAGCGAGGAGTACTGCTCGGACAACGGGCACACCCGACTGGTCGACCTGCGCACGACCCCCGGGCCGCTCAAGGCGCCGCTGGACAAGATCCACCCGCTGCCCTTCCCGGGGCTCAACATCGACAACCTGCCGTTCTTCGCCATCATCGCCGCCTGCGCGCACGGCTCGACGCTGATCCACGACTGGGTCTATGAGAACCGCGCCATCTATCTGACCGAGCTCACGACCCTCGGGGCCAAGGTGCACCTGATGGACCCGCACCGGGTGATGATCGAGGGGCCGACCAAGTGGCGGGCCGGGGAGATCATGTGCCCGCCCGCGCTGCGCCCCGGTGTGGTGATCCTGCTCGCTATGCTGGCCGCACCCGGTGTATCGGTGCTGCGCAACGTCTACGTCATCCACCGTGGCTACGAGGATCTGGCCACCCGGCTCAACAACCTCGGCGCCGGCATCCAGACCTTCCGCGACATCTAGGCTCCGCCCATCTAGCTCCCGCCGTCCCGCTGCTGGCCTGAGGAGGCCCGATGCACCTGGCACCTTCGGACACTGACAAGCTGTTGCTCGCCGTCGCAGGCATGGTCGCTCGTGACCGGCTGGATCGTGGCGTGCGGCTCAACCACCCCGAGAGCGTCGCCCTGCTCAGCACCTGGGCGATCGAGCGGGCCCGCGAGGGCAGCACCGTCGAGGAGCTGATGACCGCCGGCCAGGACGTGCTCACCCGGGAGCAGGTCATGGAGGGGGTCTCGGAGATGCTGACCGAGGTGCAGGTCGAGGCCACCTTCCCCGACGGTCGCAAGCTGGTCACCCTGCACCACCCGATCGGCTGAGGGGCGGCCGGTATGTCGAGCAGCAGCTCCAGTGGTCCGGGTGCGATCCGCGTCGCGCCGGGCTGGGTCGAGATCAACGCCGACCGGACGGCCGACGAGCGCGGCACCCTGACCGTGGTCAACACCGCCGACCGGCCCATCCAGGTCGGCTCGCACGTGCATCTCGCTGCGGTCAACGCCGGGCTGTCCTTCGACCGTGACCGGGCGACGGGCTTCCGGCTCGACATCGCCGCCGGCACGTCAGTGCGCTTTGAGCCCGGTGCCTCCCGCGACGTCGACGTGGTGGCCCTGCGCGGTCGGGCGTCCGTGCCGGGGATCCAGGTCGTGAAGCCGGGGAGCCACTGATGGCCCGGCTGCGCCGCGAGGACTACGCCGCGATCTTCGGCCCCACCACGGGCGACCAGATCCGCCTCGGCGACACGGACCTGTGGATCGAGGTCGAGCGGGACCTGACCTTCGGCGGTGAGGAGTCCGTCTTCGGCGGCGGCAAGTCGATCCGGGAGTCGATGAACCAGTCGCTGGCCACCTCCGCCGACGGTGCGCTGGACACGGTGATCACCAATGTCGTGATCCTCGATCACTGGGGCGTCGTGCGCGCCGACGTCGGCATCAAGGCCGGCCGGATCGTGGGCATCGGGCGCAGCGGCAACCCGGACATCGCCGACGGGGTCGACCCTGGCCTGGTGATCGGCCCCGGCACCGACGTCGTCTCCGGGGAGGGCAAGATCCTGACCGCCGGCGGCTTCGACGCGCACGTCCACCTGCTCTCCCCTTCCCAGATCGCCGAGGCCCTCGCCACCGGCATCACCACGATCGCCGGCGGCGGCACCGGACCCTCGGAGGGCTCCAAGGCCACGACCGTGACCCCCGGCGCGTGGCACCTGGGCCGGGCCCACCAGGCACTGGACGCCTACCCGATGAACTTCCTGCTGTTCGCCAAGGGCAACACCGTCTCGCCCGGCGCGTTCGAGGAGGCCGCCCGGGCGGGCGCCGGGGCCTACAAGGTGCACGAGGACTGGGGCTCCACTCCCGCGGCGATCGACGCCGCGCTGAGCGGTGCCGACCGGTGGGGGCTGCAGGTGGCCCTGCACGCCGACTCGCTCAACGAGGCCGGCTTCGTCGCCGACACCCTGGCCGCGATCGACGGGCGCAGCATCCACGCCTTCCACTGCGAGGGCGCCGGCGGCGGGCACGCTCCCGACATCCTGACCGTGGTGAGCCAGGCCCACGTGCTGCCCTCCTCGACCAACCCGACCTTGCCGCATACCGTCAACACGGTCGCCGAGCACCTCGACATGCTGATGGTCTGCCACCACCTCAACCCCGCGGTGCCCGAGGACCTGGCCTTCGCCGAGTCCCGGATCCGGGCCACCACGATCGCGGCCGAGGACCACCTGCACGACCTGGGCGCGATCTCGATGACCTCCTCCGACGCGCAGGCGATGGGCCGGATCGGCGAGGTGGTGATGCGCACCT